>NZ_KB892207.1:0-404753 GCF_000373685.1 Streptomyces sp. PsTaAH-124
GGGCGGGGCTGGCCCTTGACAACGCCCGGCTGTACGCGCTCCAGCAGTACACCGCCGAGCAGCTCCAGCTCTCGCTGCTGCCCGACCTGACCGGTCTGGCCCGCCTCCAGCTCGCCGCCCGCTACGTGGCCGCCCGCGAACGCGCCGAGGTCGGCGGGGACTGGTACGACGCCTTCCCGCTCCCCGACGGCTCGGCGGTGCTCGCCATCGGCGACGTCGTCGGCCACGACCTGGCCGCCGCCGTCCGCATGGGCCAGCTGCGCAACATGCTCCGCGCCCTCGCCTACGACAGCGGCGACGACCCCGCCGGAGTGATGAGCCGCCTCGACCGCGTCATGCAGGGCCTGACCGGCATCGAACTCGTCACCGCCGTCATCGCCCGCCTCGAAACCCCCACCACCGACACCACCCCCACCACGCCCTGGCGACTCCACTGGACCAACGCCGGTCATCCGCCGCCGCTGCTGGCCCGGCCCGACGGGCGTACCGTCCTGCTGGAGGAGGCGAGCGCCCCGGTCCTCGGCGTGGACCCGGCCCTCGTCCGCACCACCGCGACCTGTGAACTGCCTTCCGGATCCACCGTGCTCCTCTACACGGACGGCCTGGTGGAACGGCCCGGCGAGGACATCGGACGCGGGCTGACCCGGCTGCGCCAGCACGCCACCGCGCTGGCCCGCGAGCCCCTGCCGGTCTTCCTCGACGAACTGCTCACCCGGATGAGCGACCGGCAGCAGGACGACGTGGCGGCGCTGGCGCTGCGGGTGCCCTGAGCGGCGGCCCCGGCCCGCCCACCGGCAACGCACCGCGCCGGGGCACCCGTTTGCCCCATGCGCTGCCCCATTCACCTGTGCGGTCGCCACACGTGACCTTCGCTCGCGCAAGGCCGATACTGCCGGTAGGAGTGCTTCGGCCCACCACGCCCGCCAGATCACCGGGAGATGCTCATGAGGATGTTGATCAACGTAGCCGAAACCGTCGTCGCGGACGCGCTGCGCGGTATGGCGGCCGCCCATCCCGAGCTGACGGTCGATGTGGACAACCGGGTGATCGTACGGCGGGACGCCCCCGTGGCCGGGAAGGTCGCGCTGGTGTCCGGCGGCGGATCGGGGCACGAGCCGCTGCACGGCGGGTTCGTGGGTCCCGGCATGCTGTCAGCGGCCTGTCCCGGAGAGGTGTTCACCTCGCCGGTGCCCGACCAGATGGTACGGGCGGCGGCCGCCGTGGACAGCGGCGCCGGTGTGCTGTTCGTCGTGAAGAACTACACCGGCGACGTGCTCAACTTCGACATGGCCGCCGAACTCGCCGAGGACGAGGGCATCCGGATCGCGAAGGTGCTGGTCGATGACGATGTGGCGGTGACCGACAGCCTCTTCACCGCGGGCCGGCGCGGCACCGGCGCCACCCTGTTCGTGGAGAAGATCGCGGGCGCGGCGGCCGACGAGGGCCAGCCGCTGGAGCGGGTCGAGGCCGTCGCCCGGCAGGTGGACGACAGCTCCCGCAGCTTCGGTGTCGCGCTGAGCGCCGTCACCACCCCGGCCAAGGGCAGCCCCACCTTCGACCTGCCCGACGGGGAGCTGGAGCTGGGCATCGGCATCCACGGCGAGCCGGGGCGGGAGCGGCGGCCGATGATGACCTCCGGCGAGATCGCGGACTTCGCGGTGAACGCGATCCTGGAGGACATGAACCCGCGCAATCCCGTGCTGCTGCTGGTCAACGGGATGGGCGCGACCCCGCTGCTGGAGCTGTACGGGTTCAACGCCGAGGTGCACCGGGTGCTCGCCGAGCGCGGGGTGGCCGTCGCCCGCACACTGGTCGGCAACTATGTCACCTCCCTCGACATGGCGGGCGCCTCGGTCACCCTGTGCCAGATCGACGAGGAACTGCTGCGGTTGTGGGACGCTCCCGTGAACACGCCGGGCCTGCGCTGGGGCCTGTGACCCGCGCCGGCACGTCGACCGTATCCGCCACGCGTATCCACCACGCAAGGGAGTACCAGTGCTCGACGCCGATTTCTTCCGCCGCTGGATGACGGCGACCGCCGTGTCCGTCGACCGTGAGGCCCAGCGGCTCACCGACCTCGACTCGGCCATCGGGGACGCCGACCACGGCAGCAACCTCCAGCGCGGGTTCACTGCCGTCCGCCAGGAGCTGGAGCAGGAGAGGCCCGGCACTCCGGGCGAGGTGCTGGCCCTCGCCGGGAAGCAGCTCATCTCGAAGGTCGGCGGCGCGTCGGGGCCGCTGTACGGGACCCTGCTGCGCCGTACCGGCAAGGCGCTGGGCGACGCCCCCGAGGTGACGGTGGCCCAGCTCGCCGAGGCGCTGCGGTCCGGGGTCGACGGGGTGATGAAGCTGGGCGGCGCGGCGCCGGGCGACAAGACGATGATCGACGCGCTGGTACCGGCCGTGGACGCGCTCGCCGACGGGTTCGCGGCGGCGAGCGCCGCCGCCGAGCAGGGCGCCCGGGACACCATCCCGCTCCAGGCCCGCAAGGGCCGGGCCAGCTATCTCGGGGAACGCAGCATCGGGCACCAGGATCCCGGTGCCACCTCGTCGGCGTTGCTGATCGCCGCCCTCGCCGAGGCGGCCGAAGGGGCGGAGGGCTGACGTGAGCGACGACAAGCCGGTGGGGATCGTACTGGTGTCGCACAGCGCCGAGGTCGCCGCCTCGGTGGCGGAGCTGGCGCGGGGGCTCGCGGGCGGGGCGGACAACGTCCCGGTGGCTCCCGCGGGCGGCCGGGAGGGCGGTGGCCTCGGCACCAGCGCCGAACTGGTCGCCGCGGCGGCGGCGTCCGTGGACCGGGGGGCGGGGGTCGCCGTCCTGACCGACCTCGGCAGCGCCGTCCTCACCGTCAAGGCGCTGCTGGCCGAGGGCGACGAGCTGCCGGAGGACACCCGGCTGGTGGACGCCCCCTTCGTGGAGGGCGCGGTGGCCGCCGTCGTCACCGCGGCCACCGGAGCCGACCTGGACGCGGTGGAGGCGGCGGCGGCGGACGCGTACGCCTACCGGAAGGTGTGAGGCCGGGGGCGGGACGGGACCGCGGCGGGCGGGGGCTCCCCGTCCCGGATCCGTCGTGCCCGTGCGGGCGGTCCGGCCTGCCCGGGGATCATCTGACCCGCGCGCTCGCGCCCACCAGCCGCCGGACCAGGCGCTCGCCCTGCCGCACGGCCTCCGCGTGGTCCTCGATGCGGTCGACCCGGGAGTTCTCGAAGACGATGTACGTCACTCCCGAGCGCACCCCGCCGCCGCGCGGGTCCGCGGGGATGCCGAGCCGTCGCGCGGCGGCGTAGGACGCCTCGCCGATGACGTCCCGGGGGCCGGTGTCGCCGACGACCGCGTACCGCACCCGGCCCCGGTAGACGACCGCGGCGACCGATCCGCCGCGCAGTCCGTGGTCGCGGTGGTCCCAGACGCGGCTGGGGGCGGGCAGGACGATGTAGGGCAGGTGTTCGGCGTCGAGGCGCCGGCCATCGGACTGGGCGTAGGCGGCGGCCGGGGAGAACTGCGGGTCGGTGCGCCGGTTGCAGCGGCGGGTGGGCCGTCCGTCGCAGTCGATGTCCAGGTCCGCCTTCCAGTACACCGCGCCGGGCAGTGCGCAGACCGGGATCGTGGCGCGCACGCCCGCGTCGGAGCGGTAGCGGCCGTGGGAGATCTGCGCGCAGTGGCGCGTACGGGCCAGCAGCCCGGCGGCGGTGCCGCTCTCGCCGTGGGCCGCGGGTTCCGGGTGCGGCCGGTGGGACACGGGAACGACGGGCAGTGTCGTCGGAGCCAGCAGGGCGGCGCTCGCCGCGACGAGGGTCAGCGACTGGACACGCACGATGAGGAACCCTCTCCTCGGGGACATTGACAGACATTCATCTCATCAGTGATGAATTCGATCGTGCGGCACACGTTAGGGGACCGGACGGCCCACGGCCCGTAACACCTGCCGGGCGGCCGGGGGCCGGGCCGCGGGGCCTCGGATCCCCCGGCCGCCCGCACCGGCGCGGGAACAGCGACGACAGCGGTCCGCGCCGCGGCACGAACTCCCCTGGATCGACCGGGCAGTTCGGCTGGGGTGTCCCTCAGCATACGCAATCGCGCAGGGAGCAGGACCGGCCCGGCCCTCTTGATGCGGCCCCGTCAACACGGCATATTGGTCCGGACCATTGTTCACAGCGGTGTCCGGGCCCTCCGCGCCGCAGTTGACGGGGAGGCACACCTCGTGCGACGCGTTCGGCAGCCCGATTCCCGCCGGTCCCGCCTCCCCGGGCGTGTCGCCGCGGTGTGCGCGGCGCTCGCGCTCCTCGCGGCCTGCGGGCGGGGCGCCGCGGACGACGGGGAGGGCGGCGGCCCCGGGGCACCGGCCGGTGTCACCGCGGCGGCCGGCAGCGCCACCAGTGTGCACGTCATGTGGAACGCGGTGACCTCCGGCACCGGCGTCAAGGCGTACCAGGTGTTCCGCGGCACCGAGAAGGTGAAGGACGTGCCCGCCTCGGAGCACATGGTGGACGTCACCCGGCTCAGCCCGTCGACCACGTATGTGTTCACCGTGCGGGCCCTGGACACCGCCGGGCGGCTCGGACCGCGCAGCCGGGAGGTGCGGGCGACGACACCCGCGGCCGTCGCGGCGGACCGCTCCGCTCCGACCCGGCCGCTCGACCCGCGCGGCCGGGTGGTCGGCAGCCGGGCCGTCCAGCTCTCCTGGTCGGCCGCCCGGGACGACCGGCGGGTGGTCTCCTACGACGTCTACCAGGGCGGCACGAAGATCCACAGCGTGGGCGGCGGCCAGACGGCGACCGTGGTCACCGGGCTGCGGCCCGGCACCCGGTACTCCTTCACCGTGCGGGCCCGGGACGCCGCCGACAACCTCTCCCCCGCCAGCGCGTCCGTCGCCCTCACCACCCCGGGATCCGACGACGGACGGGGCACCGCGCCGACCTCTTTCCACGCCGCGACCCACCGCGCGGACGGCGCGTACTACCTCGACCTCGACTGGGTCGCGCCGCGCACCGACGGCGTGGTGACGGAGTACCAGATCCAGCTCGACGGGCAGCCGGCCACCTCCCTGGTGTGGGGCGGCGCTCCCCCGCGCGGGAAGGCCACCTACAGCTTCTACCTGGGCCGGGACGCGGGAGCGCACCACCGGGTGCGGCTGCGGGCGAAGCTCCCGGACGGCACCTGGGGCGGCTTCTCCGCCGAGCGGGCGGTGACCACGGGGACGGACGGCGGCTAGGACCTGTCACCCGAGCGGGTGCGCCGCGGGTGCGGGCGGCGCCGGGCGGGCGTTGGCTGCCCCTGAGGAGACGGCACGGGCGATCCCGCGTCTCCGGCGGCCCATGGGACGGCCCGCCGACCGTGCCGCCGGAGGACTGCCCCATGCGCCACACCCAGCCACTCGCGCACATCGCCCCGGCGGCGGCCGCCGCCGTGACGCTCGCCCTCGCCGCTCAGCCGGCCGCCGCGGGACCGGGCATCTCGGTGAGCACCAACGGCTCCACCGTGTCGGTCAGCACCAGCGCGTGCACCCTGGTCGAGGGCGGCTGGGGCACGGCGTCGCTGCTCGCCCCCGGGCAGACGAGCTTCGCCCAGGGCCGCCGGTCCGCCCTGGCCGGGACGACGGCGAGCCAGACGGCGGCCTGGCAGAGCGTACGGCCGGGCACGTACACCGTGATCGTGGTGTGCGCGAACAACATCACGGCCGGCACCCAGTCCGTCGTGGTCTCCGCCGCGTCCCGGCCGACGATCTCGGCCACCTCCGCACCGGCCGCCTCCGCCGCGCCCTCGCGCGGGGTGATGGGCGGGCTCGGCGGGGCCGTCCGGGACTACGGCACCCTCACGGTCGCGGTGGGCGGGACGCTGGTCGGGGCCGCCCTGATCGCCACCGGCTGGGTGCTGCGCCGCCGCCGCTCCGGTCCGTACCGGCTCTGACCGGCCGCGGCCGGGGGCAACCGCCCTCAGCCGCCGTCGGGCAGCTCGGCGAACTCCTCCAGGGCGTGCCCGAGCCACTGGGTCCAGAAGGTCTCCAGGTCGATCCCGGCGCGCAGCACCAGATGCCGCAGCCGGTCCTGGGAGCTGTCCCTGCCGGGCGGGAAGTCACGCTCCTCGATCTCCCGGTACTCCGCCAACTGCCGCTCGTGCAGCGCCAGATGGCGTCTGAGATCGTCCTCGACGCCCGCCGTGCCGACCACCGCGGCGGCGCGCAGCCGCAGCAGCAGGGCGTCCCGCTGCGGTCTGGGCTCCTGGGCCGCCGCCGTCCAGCGGGCCAGTTCGGCGCGGCCGGCCGGGAGCACCTCGTAGCTCTTCTTCTGCCCGCGGACCGGCTGGGCGGACGGCAGGGCGCGGATCAGGCCGTCCGCCTCCAGCTTTCCCAGTTCGCGGTAGATCTGCTGGTGCGTCGCCGACCAGAAGTAGCCGATCGACCGGTCGAAGCGGCGCGTCAGCTCCAGCCCCGACGACGGCTTCTCCAGCAGGGCGGTGAGGATGGCGTGCGGCAGTGACATGCGGTCATCCTAGGGACGCGGTACGGGCGTCCTACAGGGCCGCGGCCAGTTCGGTGCCCTGCTTGACGGCGCGCTTGGCGTCCAGTTCGGCGGCCACGTCGGCGCCGCCGATCAGGTGCGCGGCACGCCCGGCGGCGAGCAGTTCCTCGTACAGGTCGCGGCGCGGCTCCTGCCCGGTGCACAGCACGATCGTGTCGACCTCCAGGACACGGCTCGCGCCGTCGACGGTGAGATGCAGCCCGGCGTCGTCGATCCGGTCGTAGCGCACGCCCGGCACCATGGTGACGCCGCGGTGGCGCAGTTCGGTGCGGTGGATCCAGCCCGTGGTGCGCCCCAGGCCCGCGCCGACCTTGGTGGTCTTGCGCTGGAGCAGGTGGACGGTGCGCGGCGCCTTCGGCCGGGCGGGCGCGGTGAGGCCGCCGGGTGCGCGGTAGTCCGTGTCGACGCCCCAGGCACGGAAGTACGCCGCCGGGTCCTCGTGCGTCCGCTCGCCGCCGTCCGTCAGGAACTCGGCGACGTCGAAGCCGATGCCGCCGGCGCCGAGGACCGCCACCCGCTCGCCGACCGGGACGAGGCCCCGGAGCACGTCGAGGTAGCCGACCACACTGGGGTGGTCGATGCCGGGGATGTCGGGGGTGCGCGGGGTGACCCCGGTGGCCACGGCGATCTCGTCGTACCCGGCGAGGTCGGCCGCGCGCACCCGGGTGTCCAGCCGTACGTCGACGCCGAGCGCGGCGAGCCGGTGGCGGAAGTAGCGCAGGGTCTCGTCGAACTCCTGCTTGCCGGGGACCCTGCGGGCGACGTCGAGCTGGCCGCCGATCGCGCTCGCCGCGTCGAACAGGGTGACCCCGTGGCCGCGTTCGGCCGCCGCCACCGCGCAGGCCAGGCCCGCGGGTCCGGCGCCGACGACGGCGACGCGCTTGCGCAGCCGGGTCGGGGCGAGCACGAGTTCCGTCTCGTGGCAGGCGCGCGGGTTGACCAGGCAGGAGGTGATCTGCCCGCTGAAGGTGTGGTCGAGGCAGGCTTGATTGCAGCCGATGCAGGTGTTGATGGCCTCGGGCGTCCCGGCGGCGGCCTTGGCGACGAAGTCCGGGTCGGCGAGCATCGGGCGGGCCATGGACACCATGTCGGCCGTCCCCTCGGCGAGCAGCCGCTCGGCGAGTTCGGGGGTGCTGATGCGGTTGGTGGTGACGAGCGGGACGGAGACCGCGCCCATCAGCTTCTTCGTCACCCAGGTGTAGGCCCCGCGCGGCACGGAGGTGGCGATGGTGGGGATGCGGGCCTCGTGCCAGCCGATGCCGGTGTTGATGAGGGTGGCGCCGGCCGCCTCGACGGCCTTCGCCAGGGCGATCACCTCGTCCAGGGACGAGCCGTCCGGCACCAGGTCCAGCATGGACAGCCGGTAGACGACGATGAAGTCCTCGCCGACCGCCTCGCGCACCCGGCGGACGATCTCGACCGGGAAGCGCATGCGGTTCTCGTGGGTGCCGCCCCAGCGGTCGGTGCGGTGGTTGGTGCGGGCGGCGACGAACTCGTTGACGAGATAGCCCTCGGAGCCCATGATCTCCACGCCGTCGTACCCGGCCCGGCGGGCCAGGAGCGCGGTGCGGACGTAGTCGTCGACGGTCCGCTCGACGTCGGCGTCGCTCAGCTCGCGGGGCACGTACGGGCTGATGGGCGCCTGGAGGGGGCTGGGCGCGACCAGGTCGCGGTGGTAGGCGTACCGGCCGAAGTGCAGGATCTGGAGGGCGATCCGGCCGCCCTCGCGGTGCACGGCGGCGGTCACCTCGGTGTGCCGGTCGGCCTCCGCCTCGGTGGTGAGCGTGGCGCCGCCCTCGTAGGGCCGTCCCTCGTCGTTGGGCGCGATGCCGCCGGTGACGATGAGCCCGACCCCGCCGCGCGCGCGGGCGGCGTAGAACTCCGCCATCCGCGCGAAGCCGCCCTCGGCCTCCTCCAGGCCGATGTGCATGGACCCCATGAGGACGCGGTTGGGCAGAGTGGTGAAGCCCAGGTCCAGCGGGCTCAGCAGGTGCGGGTAACGGCTCATCGGGCCCTCCGTGCGTGGTGGCGTACCCGCTAGTTGTAGAGGACCCCGAGCGCTTTATGCAACTAGTTGCAAAAGGAAGCGGCGTACGGCACCCGCCGGGGCACCCTCACCCGGACGGGTGCAGGACCGTCGCCTTCTCCGCCTTGTTTCTGGTCTCTCTGGTCTCCCTGTCCTCGGACCGGGCGCCCTCAGCGGCTCTCCAGCCGCACGTGCAGCTCCCGCTCCTGGTCACCGGAGGCCGTGGCCAGGTCCTGGACCGTGAACAGGGAGTCCAGCGTCATACGGAAGTGGTCGATCGCCCGGTAGCCGCCCTGCGCGTCCGCCGTGACGGACGCATCGAGATGTGTGGGAGCGCACTCCGCCTTGGTGGTCCCGGCCACCTCGAAGGTGCCGAGCCACACCGTCGGGCGTACCTCGTGGAACTCACGGGGCACGTCGTCCGCGCACCGGTCGGACGTGTAGCAGGCGCACAGGGCGTCGAACACGGTCCGGGCGTCCTCCTTGCTGCACCCGCTCAGCTCCAGCGAGACGGATTCGGGGTGCTCTCGCTCGGTGTCCATCGTGATCGCTCCTCTCGTGGCCGCGCCGCTTCACGGCACCGGAGTTCCCCGCGAGCGGCGCTCCACCCGCCCTCCTTGCGGCGGATTCGGCGGGACGACCTGCCAGGTGTTGAGAGATGGTGGAGGGTAGCGACGGACCCTCTCGGACGGGAGCGGGAGCGCGGTACAACGGGGTGAGCCGGCACCGGGACGGCGGGCCGCGTGAACGGGCGAAGGCGGTGCGTGGGATGACGGGAGCCGGGGTCCCCCTGGCCGAGGGCGACGAGCCGGTCTCCGGCCCGGTGCAGCCGAGCGGGCTGCTGGACGTGCTGCGCGTGGCCTCGGTCGTGCTGGACGCCGAGGGGCGCATCGTGCTGTGGAGCCCGCAGGCCGAGGAGCTGTTCGGCTACTCCGCACAGGAGGCGCTGGGCCAGTACGCCGCCCGGATCATGGTCCACGAGGAGCACCTGGAGGTGGTCGTCAAGCTCTTCGCCGACGTGCTGCGCACCGGCCGGAGCTGGGCGGGTGCCTTCCCCGTCCGGCACAAGGACGGCAGCACCCGTCTGGTGGAGTTCCGCAACATGCGTCTGCTGGACGACCGGGGGGACGTCTACGCGCTGGGGCTCGCGGCCGACCAGTCGACCGTACGGCGCCTGGAGCGGGACGTGGCGCTGTCGGCGCGGATCGTCTCCCAGTCCCCGATCGGCCTGGCGGTCCTGGACACCCGGCTGCGCTATGTGTCGGTCAACCCGGCCCTGGAGCAGATCGACGGCGTCAGCGCCGAGGAGCACATCGGCCGGCGGGTCCCCGAGGTCCTGGCGGAGGTGGACGCCGAGGCGGTCGAGTCGGCGGCGCGGCAGGTGCTGGAGACGGGGCAGTCCCTCGTCGACGTCTTCGCGGTCGGCCGGACACCGGCGGACCCGGACACCGACCACGCCTGGTCGGTGTCGATGTACCGGCTGGAGGACGCGGTGGGCACCGTGCTGGGCGTGGCGGTGTCCGTGGTGGACGTCACCGAGCAGCACCGGGCCGGCATCGAGGCGGAGGCGGCCCGGCGGCGCCTCGCCCTGATCGCCGACGCCTCGGCCCGGATCGGCACCACCCTGGACCTGGACCGCACGGCACGGGAGCTGGCCGACGTCGCCGTACCGGCACTGGCGGACGTCGCCGCCGTCGACCTGCTGGAAGCGGTCGTCGCGGGCCGGCACAGCAAGCTGGGGCCCGCCGAGGCCGCGGTGATCCGCGCCCTGGCGGTGCGGGCCGATCACGCAGCGGACGCCCTGGAGGCCGCCGACCCGCCCGGCCAGATCGCCCGCTACGGCCCCGACCGCCTGGTCACCCGGTGCGTGCGCACCGGAGAGCCGGTGCTGGTGGCCGAGGTCAAGGACGAGGACCTGGCGTACATCGCCCGCTCCCCCGAGGCCGCCGTGCTGCTGAGCCGGGCCGGTGTGCACTCCTACCTGGCCGTGCCGCTGATCGCGCGCGGTGAGGTGCTGGGCGCCCTGGACCTCAAACGCACCCGCGATCCGCACCCCTTCAGCGCGGACGACGTCCTGCTGGCCCGGGAACTGGCCGCGCGTGCGGCCGTGCAGATCGACAACGCGCGCTGGTACCAGAACGCCCGCGACACCGCCCTGACTCTCCAGCGCAGCCTGCTGCCCCACCACCCGTCCGTCACCGGCGGCCTGGAGGTCGCCTCCCGCTACCAGCCGGCCGGGGCCACCACCGAGGTCGGCGGCGACTGGTTCGACGTGATCCCCCTGGAGGACGACAAGACGGCCCTGGTCGTCGGTGACGTCATGGGCAGCGGCATCGGCGCGGCGGCGACGATGGGGCGGCTGCGCACCGCCACCAAGGCCCTGGCCTCCCTCGACCTCGATCCGGCGCGCCTGCTGGAGCACCTGGACCGCATCACCGACGGCCTGGACCACTCCATCGCCACCTGTCTGTACGCCGTCCACGACCCCCGGCTGCGCCAGTGCCGGATCGCCAACGCCGGACACCTGCCGCCCGCCCGCATCCGGCCGGGCCGCGCACCGGAACTGCTGGAGCTGCCCACCGGGGTACCGCTCGGTGTCGGGGACATCGCCTTCTCCACCACCACCGTCGGCCTCGAACCCGGCGATCTCCTGGTCCTCTACACCGACGGGCTGGTCGAGACCCGCCGCCACCCCCTGGACGAGCGGCTGGACCTCCTCCTGTCCCTCCTCGACGACACCCCGCGCCCCCTGGAGGAACTGTGCGACCTCCTCCTGCGCGAACTCCGCCAGCCGGACAACCACGACGACGTGGCCCTGCTCGTCGCCCGCGCCCAGACGCCGGGGCAGGCTTGACCTGGACCCCGGATCCGGCTTCCGCGCACCGCCGGGCGCCGGGCGCCGGGTTCAGCGCTGCCGCGTGCCCACCACCACGTGGGCGTACAACTCCTCGGACGTGGCCAGGCGCGGGGTGAGGCCGGCGGTGGTGAACGCGGCCAGGGCGGCGGGGACCTGGCGTTCGCTCGTCTCGACCAGGAGGCAGCCGCCGGGGGCCAGCCAGTCCGGGGCCCCGGCGGCGACCCGGCGCAGGACGTCGAGGCCGTCGGCGCCGCCGTCGAGCGCGGCCGGGGGTTCGTGGTCACGGGCCTCGGACGGGAGCAGGGGCACCTCGCCGGTGGGGACGTAGGGCACATTGGCGGCGAGGACGTCCACACGTCCGCGCAGGTCAGCGGGGAGTGCCGCGTACAGGTCGCCGTGGTGCACCCGGCCGCCCGCCGGGCCGACGTTGCGGCGGGCGCAGCGCACCGCCGCGGGGTCGATGTCGGCGGCGTGCAGTTCGACGGGGCCGAGCAGACCGGCCAGCGCGGTGCCCACCGCGCCCGAGCCGCAGCACAGGTCCACCACGACGGACGCGTCCGGCACCTGGGCCACGGCCTCGTCGACCAGGAACTCGGTACGGCGGCGGGGCACGAAGACCCCGGGTTCCACGGCGACACGCAGACCGTGGAAGAGCGCCCAGCCCAGGACGTGTTCGAGCGGCAGTCCGGCGGCGCGCCGTTCGACGAGCGCGGCGGTCTCGCCCGGGGTGCGGGCGGCGGTGAGGATCAACTCCGCCTCGTCCTCGGCGAACACACAGCCGGCCGCGCGCAACGCGGCGACCACCGCGGCGCGTCGATGCGGCGGCGCGGGCAACGGGTCGGACGGAAGGGGAAGTTCAGGCATGGAGAGCCGAGACCTTTCGGGAGCCGAAGGGTGCTCCCGCGGTCACCTACCGGCGGTGATCCGCGCCCCGGTGGGAGGAGAGCACCCGACCTGACAGAGCGGTAATGGGTCTCACCTCCTCGGTCTCCCACGGCCGGGAACGTCCACGGCCGCAGTCACCCTACCCCACGCCTCAGACGGCGACCGTCTCCTCGGCCTCTTCCTCCGCCTCGTCCTCGGCCTCCGCCTCGACGGCGTCCGCGGCGGTCTCCCGGCCCGTGGGTGCGGCGGCCGCGGCGGCGCCGTGGGGGCCGCCGGCCGCGTGGGCGCCCCGGGAGCCGGGCGCGGTCAGCCGCTCGTACGCCGCGGCGAGCGCGGTGACCGCCAGGCCGAGCAGCAGCCAGCCCGCCAGTGTCCACAGATGGCGGCCGAGGCCGTCGCCGCCGAAGTAGAGCAGGCCGCGGGCGCCCTCCACGAATCCGGCGCCGTTCCAGAAGGCGTGCAGCGTACCGAAGAAGCCGTTCTGCAACTCGGGCCGGAACAGGCCGCCGGAGCTGGTGAAGTTGAGCATCACGAACAGCACCATCATGGTGAGCGTGGTCCAGCGCTTGAGGAACGTGTGCAGGCCGACGCCGATGAAGAGGATGCCCGCGGAGTAGAGCCAGGCCATGCCCCAGACCCCGGCGAGGCCGTGCGGCACGAGGTGGAAGACGGGGCCCGCCAGCAGGGCGCCGAGACCGGCGACCACCGCGGACACCGCGACGGTGAGCAGGGCGCGGACCCGCATCGGGAGGGCGGCGCCCGCGGCGCCGAGGGCGGCGACGGAGGCGTACGAGCCGATGCTCAGCGCGACCAGCAGGAAGAACAGGCCCTGGCCCGTGGGATCGTGCGGGGCGGGCGGCACCACGTCGGTCACCTTCAGCGGCAGTCCCTGCCGTGCGGCGACGGGAGTGAAGACCTTCTCCACGGCGGTGGCGCTCATGTCGGACCCGGCGCTCGCCACGATCAGCTCCGGGGCACCGGCGCCGCTGGTGCCGGTGCCGGGCACATAGGCGCCGTCGACGTCGCGTGACGTGAGCAGGGCGACGGCCTGTTCGCGGCTGCCGACCGTGCGGACGTCGAGCCGGTCGCCCGCCGCGTCCTTGACCGTCTGGGCGAACACCTTGGCCTGCGCGCCGGTGCCGACGACCGCGACGGGCAGGTGGTGGGGCTCCGGGGTCACGAAGGCGCCCAGGTAGGCGAGCCCCATGCCCAGGCACATCAGCAGCGGGGTGACCAGGTGGATGAGCACATGGCGCAGCGCGGGCGACCTCATCGCTCCCGTCCTCCCATGGTTGGCAATGACAACTCTTATTTCAGTTGTACTATACAACCAGAGTCGGACGGGGAGGAATTCCGTGACAGCAGCACAGGAGCCGGAGTGCGCGGTGGAGACCATCCAGCGCGAGATGACCGTGTTCGCCCGGCGGGCCAGGGCGTCGGCGGGCCGTATGCACCCGGAGCTGTCCCTGGTGTCGTACACGCTGCTCGGGCATCTGGAGGAGCGCGGCGGCTGCCGCGCCACGGATCTGGCCGCCCACTACGCCCTGGACAAGTCCACCGTCAGCCGCCAGGTCGCCGCGCTGGAACGCACCGGGCTGATCGAACGGCTCCTGGACCCCGAGGACCACCGGGTCCAGGTGCTTCAGCTCACGGACGCCGGACGGCAGCTCCTCCTCCAGGTGACCGACAGCCGCCGGGCGGCGTTCAAGGAGCGGCTGGCCGACTGGCCGGAGGAGGATCTGCGGCGGTTCGCGGACTATCTCACCCGCTACAACGACTGGACCCCGCCCGCCGCCGACTGAACCGGCGGCGGGACCACGGCGGCGGGCAGACCTAACCCACCGGCACGGCCGCCCTGCCCTCGCCCAGCCGCTCCGGGGTGCGGGCCGCGAGGAAGGCGGTGCGCCGCCGCAGCCGGAAGCCCAGGGACTCGTACAGCCGGATGGCGCCGGTGTTCTGCGCGCCCGTGTGCAGGAAGGGGATGTCGCCGCGTTCGCGGATGCCGTGGGCGACGGCCAGGACCAGCCGGCTCGCCAGGCCCTGGCCCCGGTGCGCGGGGTCCGTGCACACCGCGCTGATCTCCGTGTACCCGGGCGGGCGCAGCCGCTCCCCCGCCATCGCGACGAGCGCACCGTCCCGGCGTATGCCCAGATAGGTGCCGAGCTCGATGGTCCGCGGCAGGAACGGGCCCGGCTCGGTGCGGGCGATCAGGCCGAGCATCTCCGGTACGTCGGCGGGGCCGAGGCGGACCGCCTCCGGGTCGGGGGCGGCGGCCAGGCCGTCGTCCACCAGCTGCACGCCCTCGACCTGGAAGGTGATCTCCCAGTCGGCCGGGACCTCGCCCCGGAACCCGGGCAGCGGGACCTCGGCGCCGGGCCCGGCCAGCGCGGCGAGGTCGGCCCAGTCGGCGTCGTCGGGCTCGTCGGGCAGCGCCAGCCAGGGCGAGACGTCCACGGGATAGCGCAGCACCCGGCCGCGCCGTTCGGCCAGGTGCGCGTGCGGTCCGGTCAGGGCGGCCAGGGCCGGGTTGTCCAGGACGTGTCCGCCGCCCCCGCCGGGTGCCGCGCCGCCGTGCGCGCTCACGCGGCGACCTCGATCACGACCTTGCCGCGGGCGTGCCCGTCCTCCACGGCGCGCAGCGCCTCCTCGGCCCGCTCCAGCGGGAAGGTCCGGATGACGTGCGGGTCCAGGGTGCCGCGGACCACGAGGCCCGCCAGCTCGTCCAGGACGGTGGCGGTCCGGGCGCGCCGCACCCACTCCCCGCCCAGCGCCTCGACCTCCTGCGGCGGCGCCCCGGCGGTGATCAGCTTGCGGCGGTCGGCCAGGAGGCCCGCCGCGTCCTTGAGCACCTCGCCGCCGATCAGGTCGTAGACGGCGTCGATCCCGTCCGGCACGGCCGTCCGCGCGCGCTCGGCCCAGCCGGTACCGGAGGCCACGTGCACCGCGCCGAGCGACTCGACGAAGTCCTTCTTGCCCTCGCTCGCCACGCCCACGGCACGCAGGCCGAAGGCGCGGGCGATCTGGAGGGCCGCCGAGCCGACTCCGCCGCCCGCGCCGGTGACCAGCACGGTCGCCCCGGCAGGCAGGGCGAGCTGGCGCAGGCCGTCGTAGGCCGTGGCCGCCGCGACGGGCAGTGTGGCCGCGTCGGTGAAGGAGAGTCCGGCGGGCTTGTGCGCGGTCACCGCGGCGGACAGCAGGGTGTACTGGGCGTAGCCGCCCGCCGCCGCGTTGCCGAAGACCTCGTCCCCGGGGGCGAAGCCGGTGACGCCCTCGCCGACCTCCTCGACCACGCCGGACGCCTCACTGCCGAAGACGATCGGGAAGACCGGCTCGCCGGTGTCGCCGGGGCGGCGGAATCCGTCGCGCAGCTTCCAGTCGACCGGGTTCACCCCCGCCGCGCGCACCGCGACCAGGATCTGGCCGGGACCGGGCCGGGGCCGGTCGATGTCCACCAGCGCCTCGGTCTCCGGGCCGCCGTACCGGGTGAAGACGTACGCCTTCGCCATCGCTCCCACTCTCCTTCGCCGTCTGCACGTCCACCGGCCGCGGAGGCGACCGCGACCGGCACGCCACCTGCAAGGAGGATCACCGGACGGCTATTCCCGGCGGCGCGGGTCCGGGCGCAGAGTTCACACGGCCGTCACGATGGGCGGCGTGCTCCCGGACGGGCGGCGTGCTCCCGGTGGACGGGCGGGCCGCCCCGCGGGCACCGGGGGAGGCCGGACCCTCCCGATCCGGCCGCCGCGCCCGCCGCGGATCCGAACAGAGCACCCCCGTGAGCGAGTTCGGATCCCTGTGCGCCGATGGCGCGATCCTGCCCGCGGGGGCTTCCGGCCCGCCCCGTAGGCTGTGATCATCGTTTGTACGTCTCTTCCCCCCGGCGGCGCCGATGTCATGGTTCGACCCCCCGCTCGACGAACTCCGCACGCCCGGCCCCGGCGTCCGCCGCGGTCCGGCCGGCGCGGGGCCGGACACGGCGAGGGCGTACGGCGCCGCCTTCGTGGCGGACGCGCGCGGCCAGCACCGGAGGACCGACCCGCCGAACCGGCCGCGGACCGGCGCATGAGCGGGCCGGACACACCCGAGCGCGCCCTGCCCAGGGCCCGCCGGGGCGACGATAAAGGGTCGGCGTGGGCGGATTTCGGTCGAACTGCGCGAACCATCTTCCGACTGGTTTAGACCAATGGTAGATGTGGTGGCGCAATGAGCCCACACGGCTACCGTACGTCATCAACAGGAGGCGCGGCATGGCCCGCACCACCCCCCACCACCGGCCCACGACCGAAGGAGCGAGCGAGGGACGGCCCCTTTACTGGAGAATCGCCACCCAACTGCTCGGCGAACTGCGCGCCGGCACCATTCCGCCCGGCGAACGGCTGCCGAGCGAACGGCACTTGGCCGCGCACTTCCGGGTCAGCCGGGAGACCGTGCGCCAGGCGCTGGAGGTGCTGCGGCGCGACGGGCTCGTCAGCACCGACCGGCGCGGCACCCATGCCACCCTGACCGGACTGCCCGTCGAGTCGTCCACGTACCTGGACTTCCCGGTGGGGGCCCGTTCCGCCGCCCCCGACGCCTGTGACCGGGCCACCGTGGCCTGGGAGACCCCGCCGCCGGAGCACGCGGCGGAACTGGGCATCGCACCGCTGCGCCCGACCCTCGTGCACCGCTACCGCTCGGCGACGGCGGACGGCTCCGGACTGCGTACGGCGGTGACATCGTTTTCCGCCGTGGCGCTCGCCGAGGTGGACGAACTGGCCCGCTACCGCGACCGCGCCGACGGCTCGTGCGCCGCCCAACTGCGCCGGACCTACGACTGGATGCGCCGGGCCGGCCTGACGCTGCACCACCGGGACACGATCACCCGGCTCGCGGACGGCCCCTCGGTGCGCGTGACCCGCCGTGTGCACGACCAGTACGCCCGCATCCTGGAGATCACCGACCTCGTGGTGGACGCCCGACAGGACGCGCTCGTCTACGAGTTCACGCTGCCGGCGGCGGGCTGAGCCACCCCGGCGCCACGCCCCGCGCCGTCAGCCGTGACGCGTCCGCCCAGAGGAAACCTTCCGCCTCGGGGCAGCCGCCCGTCCCGGGGCGGCCATCCGTCTCAGGGCAGCCGACGGGCCGCGATCAACCGCGCCCGTGGGCTGCCGTCGGCGCGCCGGCCGAATCCGGGCAGCGCGTGCAGTTCCGGACGGAGCCCGGCCCGCTCCAACTCGCGCAGCACGTCGCCGAAGCGGAACGCGCGGTAGTACATCACGAACGGCGGCCGCCACACCGCGTTGCGCACCCGCATCACCGCGTCGAACCCGAGCAGCGTCCAGAACGCCCGCGAACACGGCGGGGGCGGCGCGAACACCGGCAGCGCGAAGACCCCGCCCGGCCGCAGCACGGCGCTCACCCGCCCGAAGAGCAGGGGCAGTTCGGCCGGGACGAAGTGGCCGAGCGCGCCCAGGCTGACGACGAGGTCGAAGGCCGCGGTGAACGGCAGGGCACGCGCGTCACCGCGCACCCAGGAGACCCGGGGCCCGGTGTCCCCCGCGCCGCTGTCCCCCGTGCCGGTGGCCGCTGCTTCGGTGGCCCGCCCAGGGCGCCGCCGCGCGACGTCCAGCATGCCCGCGCTGAAGTCGACGCCGGTCACCGAGGTGCGGCACACCCGCCGCAGCACGTCGAGCCCGGCGCCGGTGCCGCAGCACAGGTCCAGTCCGTCGGTGTACGGCCCGGTCCGCTCCAGTACGGATCCCACGGCGTCCAGCACCGCGTCCGGGGTGCGGAAGGGGGTGTGGTCGAACTTGGGCGCGAGCAGGTCGTAGCCCCGCTCGACGGAGGACAGCGCCTGCACGGCGAGTTCACGGACCGTGGGACCTTCCGGGCTGAACATCCACGTCAGCCTAGCCCCCCCGATCCCCGGGCCCCGAGCACGCCACCGGCCCGGCGCCGGGCAGGACCCGCACCCGGCGCCGTCATGTGTGCGGCGCAGGGGGTGGCCAGGCCGGGGCGGGCGTGTTACCTTGCGAGAAGCACCTGAGTCTCGCCCCCGTTCGTGGGCGCCGGTGCGCTCTCTCCACCTTTCTTCTCTCAGCTGATGCTCCGACGCGTGACGCCGTAGCGGCCGACGTGTCCGGCTCCTCAGCTTCCCGCCGCCATCCCGTGGGCCACCGGGCAGCGCGTAGCGCGCCGGCCGGGCCCCGCACCGGGGTGGTGGTTCCGCCCGCGGTGTCCGGGCCGTGCCCGGCATCTCCCCGCGTGGCTCTTCTCCTTCCCGCACCTCCCTTGCTTCCCGCACCTTCCGTGCCCTCAGTCCCCGTCCGTGAAAGGACCACCGCCCATGACCGTCACCCTCGACCATCCCCCGGTGGACGAGCGGCCCGCAGCGGCCGCCCGGCTCGTCACCGGTGTCCTGGACATCGAGTCCGGCGGAAAGGGCCGTCTGCGCGGCCCCGACCTCCTGCCCCTGCCCGCCGATCCCCAGCTCCCCGCCGCTCTGATCCGCCGCCACGGCCTGCGCAAGGGCGATCTGGTCGACGCCGTACAGGGGGCGCAGCACACCGTCACCGGCGTCGCCCGCGTGAACGGCCGCGCCCCCGGTGAGCTGCGCGGCCGCCGCGGATTCCACGACCTGACGCCTCTGCACCCGCGCGAGCGGCTCCGCTTCGAACACCCGGCCGCCGGTCTCACCGGGCGGGTGGCGGACCTGATCGCACCCGTGGGCAAGGGGCAGCGCGGACTGATCGTGGCCCCGCCGAAAACCGGCAAGACCGTGCTGCTCCAGCAGGTCGCCGCCGCCGTCGCCGGCAACCACCCGGAGTGCCGGCTGATGGTCCTCCTCCTGGACGAACGGCCCGAGGAGGTCACCGACATGGTGCGCTCGGTGCACGGCGAGGTCTACGCCTCCACCTTCGACCGGACGCCCAAGCAGCACATCGCGCTCGCCGAACTCGTCGTGGAGCGGGCCAAGCGCCTGGTGGAGGCCGGTGAGGACGTCGTCCTCCTGCTCGACTCCCTGACCCGGCTGTGCCGGGCCCACAACAACGCCGCCGCCTCGGGCGGCCGCACCCTCAGCGGCGGCGTGGACGCGAGCGCGCTGCACGGGCCCAAGCGGCTGTTCGGGGCCGCGCGGCTGGCGGAGGAGGGCGGTTCGCTCACCATTGTGGCCACCGCGCTGGTGGAGACGGGTTCCCGCGCCGACGAGTTCTTCTTCGAGGAGCTGAAGAGCACCGGCAACATGGAGCTGCGGCTGAACCGCGAACTCGCCTCCCGCCGGATCCATCCGGCCGTCGACATCCAGGCGTCCGGCACCCGCCGGGAGGAACTCCTCCTGAATTCGGGCGAGCTGACGGCCACCCGGGGGCTGCGCCGTGCCCTGCTGAGCCGCGAGGGGCAGTCGGGTCTGGAGACCCTGCTGGAGCGGCTGCGCCGGACACCGGACAACGCCGCGTTCCTGCGCCAGGTCCAGCCGACTCTGCCGCACGACTGAACGACTGAACGGCTGGAGGGCCCGACGACTCGTCGGCTCAGCGGCCGGACGGCCCCCGCCCGCCGTGCGGCCCCGACCCGAACGGCCGTGGCAGCTAGGGCATCCGAGTGCTCGTCGCCCCGTTCGGCCCCCGGCAAGGTCACGCCTGTGCCGAACCGTCCCTACGTTTGCGATATGACGATCGGATTCTCTCTTCGGGCTGCCGTATCGACCTGCGCTGTCTGTGCGGCGGGCATGCTCATAGTGACCTCGCCGGTCGCGGCGGAAGGCCGGTCCGGCACGGATCCCGGGGCGCAGGGGCGGCCGAGCGCGACGGTGCCGCAGCCCGCCCTGCTGCGGCGCGAGGGCACGCAGGTCCGCCTCCGCTCCGGCGCGCCGGAGACGCCCGACGTCTCCGCGCTGTCCTGGGTGGTGGCCGACGCGGGCACCGGCGAAGTCCTCGCCGCGCACAACGCCCACGAGCAACTCCCGCCCGCCAGCACGCTGAAGACGCTGTTCGCGCTGACCGTGCTGCCCTCCTTCCCCAGCGGCATCCAGCACACCGTCAGCGCCAGGGAGCTGGCCGGGATCGGCGAGGGCAGCAGCCTGGTCGGGGTGGTCGAGGGCCACACCTACCGGGTGTCCGACCTGTGGCACGGTGTCTTCCTCAACTCCGGCAACGACGCCGTGCACGTGCTCGCCGCGCTCAACGGCGGCTGGACCCAGACCGCCCGGCAGATGCAGGCCAAGGCCCGCACGCTGGGCGCCATGGACACCTATGTCGTCTCTCCCGACGGCTACGACGCCGACGGCCAGGTCTCCTCCGCGTACGACCTGGCGGTGTTCGGACGCGCCGGGCTGCGCAACCCGGACTTCGCCCGCTACTGCTCCACGGTGGAGACCGCCTTCCCCGGCAACGGCGGCAGCACCTTCGAGATCGCCAACACCAACCGGCTGCTCACCGGCGCCGACGGGGTGGAACCGTACCCCGGCCTCATCGGCGTCAAGAACGGCTACACCACCAACGCGGGCAACACCCTGGTCGCCGCGGCCCACCACGGCCGGCGCACCCTGATCGTGACGGTGATGAACTCTCAGGAGGGCGAGGGCTTCGAGGTGTACGAGGAGGCGCGCGCCCTGCTCGACTGGGGCTTCGACGCCGCCGGGCACGTCGACCCGGTCGGTTCGCTCGACGGGCTGCGCCCGGTGGCGCACGAGGCGCGGAGCGTACTCCCCCACCCGGCCGCCGCCCCGCCGCCGGCGGCCCCCGCCGCCGCCGAGGAGGACTGGGCGCGCGACGGCGCCATCGCGGGAGCCGCGGGCCTCGGCGCGGGAGCGGTCCTGCTGGGCCTGCGCCGCAGGGCCCGGCGGCTCGTACGCGGCTGACGGGGACCGGTGGAACCGGCCGGACGACCGGCCCGGCGACCGCCGGGCACGCATCCCGCCGGGCGCAACCGGGTGAGCGAGCGGCGCGGACGGACCGCCCGCGCCCACCGCGTCCCGGCGCCCTCGTGCGGCCCCCTCTTGCCGTGCCCGCGTACCGTCCCCGCAGACCTCCGGCCGGTCCGGCCGGTCCGGGTCAGGCGCAGGCCGTGAGCGGGTCGGGAGCCGGGTCCGGGTCCAGCGCCCGTACGGGGCGCACCCGGCCCACCGGCACACCGCCGCCGAGCAGGGTCTCGCCCGCGAACTCGGTGAGCAGGGCCGGGTCGACACCGGCCCGGACGAGGGCGGTGGCGGCGACCGGTATCCGGGCCCGGTTCGCGCCGTCGGCGATCTTCACGGCGACGGCCCGGCCGTCGGGCAGCGCGGCGACCTGGACGCCCTCGAAACCGTCCTTGGCGAGCAGGCCGGGCACGGCCCGCATCAGCGCGGCCACGTCCCGGCCCGAGCCCGACGCCATCTCGGCGTGCTCGCGCATCGCGTCGGCCACACGCGCCTCGGGGGTGTCCGCGACCGCGGTGGTGATCCGGGCGGCGGCGCGGGCCAGGCCCTCCAGCGAGACCGCGAACAGCGGGGCGCCGCAGCCGTCGACGGTGACCCGGGCGACGCGCTGCCCGGTCAGGTCCTCGACGATCTCGGCAATGGCCTGCTGGAGCGGGTGGGCCGGGTCCAGGTAGTCGTCGAGCGACCAGCCGTTGAGGCGGCAGGTGTAGAGCATGGCCGCGTGCTTGCCCGAGCAGTTCTGGGCGAGCCGGGAGGGCAGCCGGCCCTCGCGCACCCAGGCGTCCCGGACGACCGGGTCGAAGGGCAGGTCGGGGACGTTGCGCAGATCGTCCTCGGTGAGTCCGGCCAGTTCCAGGATCCGCCGGGTCCCGGCGAGGTGGCGTTCCTCGCCGGAGTGGCTGGCGGCGGCCAGCGAGAGCAGTTCGCCCTCCAGCGGGAGCCCGGCGCGCACCATGGCGACGGCCTGGACGGGCTTGATCGCCGAACGCGGGTAGAAGGCCGCCCCGGGATCGCCGAGCTCGAAGGAGACCCGGCCGTGGGCGTCGAGGACGACGACGGAGCCGTGGTGGACGCCCTCGATCACTCCGCCGCGCACGAGGTGGGCGACGGGGACGTGGCGGGGTTCGCGGACGAGGGGTGCCTCGGCGGGGAAGCTGCTGTACATCACTGCCTGGATCACTGGTGGGTGGAGGGCGCGGCCTGCGTGGGGTTCACGCGTCGGCCCCGGTGGGCGTGGGTGCGGAGCGCACGATGTCGGTGAGGGTCGTCTCGACGCGGTCGAGGTGGTGGGACATGGCCCGCACCGCGGCCTCCTCGCTGCCCTCGGCCAGGGCCTCGACCAGGGCGCGGTGCTCGCGGTCGGAGTGTTCGCGGCGCCCGCCCAGTTCGTTGAGGAAGGCCGACTGGCGGGCCAGGGCGTCCCGGATCTCCTCGATGACGCGCCGGAAGACGGGATTGCGGGCGGCCTGCGCGACGGACAGGTGGAACAGGGTGTCCAGCGCGACCCACGCGGTCGTGTCGGTCTCCCGCTCCATGCGCTCCAGCAGGCCGGTCAGGCGCTCGACGTCCTCGGGGGTGCGCCGCCGGGCGGCGTACCCGGCGACGGGGATCTCGATGTGCCGGCGCACCTCCATGAGGTCGCTGGCCGCGTAGTCGCCGAAGGTGGGGTCCTCCACCGAGCGGGCGACGACGAAGGTGCCCCTGCCGGTCCGTGACACGGTCAGACCCATCGTCTGCAAGGCGCGCAGGGCCTCACGCAGCACGGGCCGGGAGACGCCGAGCGTGCGGCACAGCTCCGCCTCGGAGGGGAGCTTGTCGCCGACGGCGTAGCTGCCGCGCTCGATGGCGCCGCGCAGGTGGGTGAGCACCGCCTCCATGGCGCTGACGCGCCGGGGCACCGACCCACCTGTCTGGCTGTCTGACAGGTTCACCCTGCGATGGTCCGGCGCGCGGTACGGGGCTGTCAAGCCGCCGCCCGCGCACCCGCGCCGCCGCGGACGGCTCAGGCGTTCAGGACGCCCGCGCCCAGCAGGCCGAAGAGGAGCACGCCGATGACGATGCGGTAGAGGACGAAGGCGTTGAAGGAGTGCTTGGCGACGAACTTGAGCAGCCAGGCGATGGAGGCGTAGGCGACGACGAAGGAGACGACCGTGCCGACGGCCAGCGGCGCCGCGCCCACCCCGGCGCCCAGGGCGTCCTTCAGCTCGTAGATCCCGGCGCCGGTCAGCGCGGGGATGCCCAGGAAGAAGGAGAGCCGGGTGGCGGCGACCCGGTCCAGGTCGAGGATGAGCGCGGTGGACATGGTGGCGCCGGAGCGGGAGAAGCCGGGGAAGAGCAGGGCGAGGATCTGGGAGGCGCCGACCAGCATCGCGTCCTTGAAGGAGGTGTCGTCCTCGCCGCGCTTGTGCCGTCCCATCTGGTCGGCGCACCACATCACAGCGCTGCCGGCGATCAGCGAGCCCGCGACCACCCACAGCGAGCCGAGCGGCCCGTCGATCAGCGGCTTGGCGGCCAGGCCGACCACGACGATCGGGATGGTCGCGTAGATCACCCACCAGGCGAACTTGTAGTCGTGGTGGTAGCGCTCCTCGCGGTCGGTCAGGCCGCGGAACCAGGCGGAGACGATCCGCACGATGTCCTTGAAGAAGTACACGAGCACGGCGGCGATGGCGCCGACCTGGATGACGGCCGAGAACCCGACGACGGAGCTGTCGTCCACCGGGATGTCCATGAGCCCCTCGGCGATCTTGAGGTGGCCGGTGGAGGACACGGGGAGGAACTCGGTCACCCCCTCGACGACTCCGAGGACGACGGCCTGACCGACGGAGATGGCGCTCATGGGATCCAGTTCTGGGAAAGGGTTGGTCGACAGTGCTGTAGACGCTCGCGCGTCGCAGACACTCTTACTACGCCAAGGTGAAATCCCGGTGACGTACGGCCCCGGAGCTTCCCAAATCGAGCCGTTCGCGCGCGGCGGCGGTGCGGACGGGGCCCGCACCGGCCGGAAGAGGCCGGGCCTCACCCTAGCGCCCCGGCCCGCGCGGACCCGTCAGCGTTCCGGCCCGGGCACATCCGTCCGGGACGCCGCGGTCACCAGCCCGTCTCGAACAGCCGGGCCACCTCGGCGATCCGGGCCTCGTCCCGCCGGTAGTACGTGCGGCGGCCGGCCCGCCGGGTGCACAGCAGGCCGAGGTCGGCGAGGAGGGCGAGGTGCGCCTCGGCGGTGCGCCGGGGGACACCGAGGGCGGCGGCGACCGAGCGCGCGGTCGCCCCGTGCTCCGCCGGGGCCTTCAGCCACTCCAGGACCAGCAGCCGGGTCGCCCGGCCGGCGGGAGTCCGCAGCATCTCCGCCTCCTGTCGGTCGGCCGGTCCCGTCACCGGCGTCTCCCACTGTGGCGCGGGCCCGCCCGCCGCGTCCGGGAGTCGGGGGCCCTTGGCCGGTACCGGCTGGTGCGCGGGGGGTGCGAGGACGGCGCGAGAAGGGGGGCGGGTCGCGCGGACGCGGCGTGCGGGGGCGCGGACGCGCGGATGCGGCGCATACGGCACACGCGGGGCGCGCGCGAGGTGTACAAGGCGTGACGGGAGCATGTGTGCGCGCCCGGAGCAACCGGTCAGGATCCGAGAAGTCGTGCGCGCTCCCCCGCCCTACGGTGGAACCACCGCCGCACCCGCCGGGTCCGGCCGACACCGAGGAGCACACCATGACCGAAGGACTCAGGACGATCGTCTACCCCGTCAAGGACCTCGACCGGACCAAGCCGCTGTTCCGCGCGCTGCTGGGGGTCGAGCCGTACGCCGACGAGCCCTACTACGTCGGTTTCAAGGCGGCCGGCCAGGACGTCGGTCTCGATCCGAGCGGCCACGCCAAGGGCATGACGGGTCCGGTGCCGTACTGGCACGTGGACGACATCCGGGAGCGGCTCGCGGCCCTGCTGGCGGCGGGCGGCGAGCTGCTCCAGGACGTGCAGGAGGTGGGCGGCGGCCGGAGCATCGCCTCGGTCAAGGACCCCGACGGCAATCTCGTCGGACTCGTCCAGGACGCGTGAGCGCCGGCCGCCGGGCCCCCGGGGGTCAGGCCCGGGTGCCCAGCAGGGTGCGCACCCCCTCCGAGGTGAGCGTCAGACCGTGCGGCGAGCTGGCGTCTATGGTCAGCGACAGGTCGTCGGCGGGCCACTGGGACGCGAGGGCGCCCAGGGGCACCAGCCGGTAGCGGGAGATGAAGGGCAGCAGCTCGGACATCTCCAGTTCCGAGGTGAAGACCGGGACCACGGGCACCCCGCCCGGCTGTTCCAGGACGGGCAGCGCCACCGCCGAGGGATCGGTGGCGTCCTCGTCGCTCACGTCGTCCGGCACGGGAACCAGCACGTCGCTGCCGGCCAGTGTGTCCAGTGCCCCGGTGTCCTCGGCGTTCTCGGCGAGCACGTCCAGCGCCTGCTGGGCGGGCGTGGCGGTGTTGTCGTTCGCGGGTGTCTCCATGGCGGGTTCCCTGGTCGCGGCGGTGATCGGTCGTGGGGGCCGGCGGGGCGCGGCGGCCCCGGCACGGTTCTGCTCGCGTACCCGACCACATCCCGCGCAACCGTCCCGCCCCGCCCTTCTCACCTCCCATCCGCACGGCGACTCCCGCACGGCACGCAGGAGGGCTCTCCGCGAGCTGTGGCGCGGAGAGCCCGAGGGGGCTCACTTCCGAACCCCGGAGCCTCCGGGTAACCACGCGCGGCGTGCCGATGCGCCGCGCGTTAGGCGGGGACCGGTTCCGGCGGGCGGGCCGGGCGGGTCAGCGGGTGTCGCCGCGGGGGCGGACCCAGTCGAGGGACCGCTCGACGGCCCGCTGCCAGCTCTCGTACTCAAAGGCGCGCCGCTCGGGGTCCATGGCCGGCAGCCACTGACCGGCCCGGTGCCAGTTGTCGCGCAGGACCTCCAGGTCGGACCAGTAGCCGACGGCGAGCCCGGCGGCGTAGGCCGCGCCGAGCGAGACCGTCTCGGCCACCAGGGGCCGCACCACCGGCACGTCGAGCACATCGGCGAGCAGCTGCATCAGCAGATGGTCGGAGGTCATGCCGCCGTCCACCTTGAGCCGGCGCAGCGCGAGCCCGGAGTCGGCGTTCATGGCGTCGACGACCTCCCGGGTCTGCCAGGCGGTCGCCTCCAGCACGGCGCGGGCCAGATGGCCCTTGGTGATGTACGACGTGAGGCCGACGACGACTCCCCGGGCGTCGCTGCGCCAGTGGGGTGCGAACAGGCCGGAGAACGCGGGGACGATGTAGCAGCCGCCGTTGTCCTCCACCGTGCGGGCCAGCGTCTCGATCTCGGGGGCGCTGCCGATCAGGCCGAGCCGGTCGCGGAACCACTGCACCAGGGAGCCGGTGACGGCCATGGGCCCTTCGAGGGCGTAGACGGTGGGCTCGCCCGCGATCTTGTAGGCGACGGTGGTGAGCAGGCCGTGGCGGGAGCGCACCAGGTCGGTGCCGGTGTTCATGAGCAGGAAGCTGCCGGTGCCGTAGGTGCACTTGGCCTCGCCGGGCGAGAAGCACGTCTGGCCGAACAGGGCGGCCTGCTGGTCGCCGAGCGCGGCGGTGATGCGGACGCCGGGGAGCAGCGCGCGGGCCTCGCCGTAGCTCTCGGCGGAGGAGCGGATCTCGGGCAGCAGGGCGCGCGGGACGCCGAAGAAGTCGAGCAGTTCCGGGTCCCAGGTCAGGGTGCGGATGTTGACGAGCATGGTGCGCCCGGCGTTGGTGGGGTCGGTGATGTGCAGGCCGCCGTCGGTGCCGCCGGTGAGGTTCCAGATCAGCCAGCTCTCCATCGTGCCGAACAGCACCTCGCCGCTGCGGGCGCGCTCCTCCAGGCCCTCCGTGTGGTCGAAGAGCCAGCGGATGCGGGGCGCGGAGAAGTAGGTGGAGGGGGGCAGGCCGCAGCGGTCGAGGAAGAACTCGTCGCCGGGCCGGTCGCGGAGCGCGTCGACCAGCGGTGCGGTGCGGGTGTCCTGCCAGACGACGGCCCGGCCCAGCGGCTCCCCGGTCCCGCGGTCCCACAGCACCGTCGTCTCCCGCTGGTTGGCGATGCCGATGGCGGCGATCATGCCCGCGTCCGCCCCGGCGCTCTCCAGCGCCTCGGGGACGACGCGCTGGACGTTGCGCCAGATCTCCACGGCGTCGTGCTCGACCCAGCCGGGCCGCGGGAAGTACTGCTGGTGCTCCCGCTGGGCGACCGAGCACAGCCGTCCGCGGCGGTCGAACAGGATGCACCGTGTGGACGTGGTGCCCTGGTCGATGGACATCACATACCGGTCAACCATGGTCGGGCCTGCCTTCCGATGCGTCGCGCGGGTGCGGGTCCTGCCGGGCTGTCTGCGGCGGCCTCGCACGGGAGACCTGCCCGGATCTACCAGCGGGCCGCCCCCAGGTCCCGGGAGATCGCCCGCGCGGCCTCCCGGAGCAGGGCGACCAGCGCGGGCTGCGGTGTGCCCCTGGGGTCGCAGATCCGTTCGACCGGACCGGAGAGGCAGACGGCGCCCACCACGAGGCCGCCGTGCCCGCGGATGGGCGCGGCGATCCCGGCGTCCCCCATGGCCATCTCCTGCACCTCGGCCCCCCAGCCGACCTCGCGGATCGCGGCGAGCGCCCGGTCCAGGTCCGCGCGGTCCACGAGGGTGTGCCGGGTGTAGGCGGCCGGTCCGTCCGCGGTCGGCGGGCCGAGGGTGGCCGCGCCGTAGGCCAGCAGGACCTTGCCCAGCGAGGAGGCGTGCAGCGGCAGCAGCGCGCCCACGTCCAGGGTCTGGAGGGTGTCGTCGGGCCGGAACACATGGTGGATGATCAGGACCTGGCCCTCCAGCGGGGTGCCCAGCCGGACCGCCTCGCCGCTGCGGGCGGCCAGTGCGTCGGCCCAGTTGATGGCGCGCGAGCGGAGTTCGTTGACGTCGAGGTAACTGGTACCCAGATGCAGCAGTGCCGCCCCGAGCTGGTATTTTCCGGTGGTCTCGTCCTGCTCGACGAAGTCCACGTGCTGAAGGGTGCGCAGGATGCCGTGAGCGGTTCCCTTGGCCAGCCCGAGGGAGGACGCCACTTCGCCGAGCCCCAGCCTGCGGGGCCCGCCGGCGAGGAGGCGCAGGATCGCCGCGGCTCGTTCGATCGACTGGACGGGTCCGGCCATGGGGCGATATTAGTCCTGTTTGCCCCGCTCAGGACTGTCGTTCGGCAATGCCGACCGCCGTTCATTGACCTGCGGGGCATTCGTTCCTTAGCGTGACATGTCGCGTCGGGTCGGATCGAAGCCCGGGGCAGGTCCGAGGAGGAGGGCACATGACCGTAGCGCAGCTCGACGCAGCGCCCCACGGGGAGGTCGACCACGCCTTCCCCCTGCTGCACACGCCCGGTGCCGTGTCGGCGGTACGCCGCCGTGTGCACCGGCTGCTGGGCGGCTGGAACCTGCCCGCCGAGGCCGCCGACGACGTGCTCCTGGTCGTGTCGGAGCTGGTCACCAACGCGCTCGTGCACGCCAGGCCGCCCGCGACGCTGCGGCTGTGGCGCGTCCCGGTCGACGGCCACGGCGCCGTCCACGTCGAGGTGAGCGACCTCGGCCCGGCGGCTCCGCCCACCCCCGGCGCGGCGCCCGACCCCGACGAGCACGGCCGCGGTCTCGGCATCGTCACCGCGCTCTCCGCCCGCTGCGGCGTCCGGGCCGACCGGACCGGGACCAGCCGCTGGGCCGAGGTCCTCGCCGGCTGAGGTCCGCCCGGCCCGGGACCCACTCGGTCCGAGACCCACTCGGTCCTGGACCCGCGCGCCTCCGGATCCGCACCGCCCGCACCCCGTGCCCGGCACGGGCCCGTCCCGGGTCAGCCGGCCGTCAGATCGGTCCGCGGGTCGATCACCCAGTGGTTGCCGCGCAGCACCCGGCCCGCGAACGGCACGTCGCACGCGCCGAGCAGCCTGAAGCCGAGGGAACGGCAGATGCCGTTCGAGGGCGCGTTGTCCGTCGCGGGGAACGCGTGCACCGCACCCCAGCGGTCCTCGTCGCGCGCCCGTTCGAGCAGTAGCCGGGCCGCGCGCCCGCCCAGGCCGCGCCCCTGGAACTCGGGCAGCACCATCCAGCCGATCTCGGAGACCGGGCCGTCCCCCGTGTCGTGGGACCAGATGGTCACCGACCCGGCGACCGCCTCCGGACTCCGGGAGCCGGGGACGATCATCTTGATCCACGCGGTGTCCGCCGCTGCCTCCGCGGCGTCCCGGCGCACCTTGTCCGCCATACCGGCGGCCAGCAGCGGTCCGCCGAGCCCGGCCGTCATCTCCGGGTCGCACCGCATACGGAGATACGCGCCGACGTCGTCCTCCCTCACATCGCGCAGGTACACGAAGCCCTCCCCGGTGGTGGCCGTAGCGGGGCACCCTGCCGCAGGGCGGGTACCGCCGTCCGTGTCATGCTGCCCCGTGTCCGTCCCGCGCGCACCCGGTTCCCGGTACGGGGCCGGCCGGCGCGGCGCGGAGCGAGAGCGAGGCACAGACCGAGGGAAGGCGTCCGTTGAACACCGGCAGCACGGCACCCGACAGCTACTACGTCCGCACCGACGAGCACCGTTTCAAGCCGACCGCCCACGCGAGCGGGGCCTGGGACGAGACGGAGCTGCACTTCAGTCCGCTCGGGGGCCTCGTGGTGCACGCGATCGAGGGGTATCTGGCGGACCGGGGGCCGGGCGGGCTGCTGCTGTCGCGGATCAGCTACGACATCCTGGGCCGGCTGGCCCTGGAGGAGTGCGAGATCCGGGTGGAGACCGTCCGGCCGGGGCGGACCATCGAGCTGCTGGAGGCCGTGGTGCGTGTCGCCGGGCGCCCGGTGGTTCGGGCGCGGGCCTGGCTGCTCGCGCCGCAGGACACCACGGGCGTCGAGGGCGGCGCCGACGACCGGCTCACCCCGCCCGAGCGGCTCGCCCCGTGGCCGATGGCCGACCACTGGCCCGGCGGCTACATCGCCTCCCTCGACGTCCGCCCGCTCGCCCCGCCGCGGCCGGGCCGCGCCACCGCCTGGGTCTCCACCCCGCTGGCCCTGGTGGCCGCCGAGCCCAGCTCCCCGCTCGCCTCCTACCTGGCCCTGGTCGACACGGCGAACGGCATCGCCGTACGGGAGTCGCCCAAGGAGTGGATCTTCCCCAACGTCGACCTGACCGTGCATCTGCACCGCCGTCCCGAGGGCCGCTGGACCGGTCTGGACACCACCGTCGTCTTCGGTCCCACGGGCCAGGGCGTCACCAGCACGGTCCTGCACGATGTGCACGGGCCGGTCGGGCACGCCCAGCAGATCCTGACCGTGCGGCCGGTGCCGGGCGCCTGACCATGGACCCCGGGCACGTGCCCGTCCGTCCGTCAGCGCGACGGCACGAGCGGCAGGTCGTCCGTGTAGCCGTTGACCGGCCGGTCGATCGTCCGGACCGCGCGGGCGTCGAGCGCGGCCGCGGCCGACGCGGTGCCCAGGGTGCCGCCCGGGTGCCAGGTGCCGGTCACCGAGACCCAGGTGTTCGCGGGCGGCGCGGCCCCCTGGACGCGCACCTTCACGGACTGGGCGTCCGCCGCGCAGCAGTTCAGGATGATCCGGGTGAGGTACCAGCTGTCCCGGTGTCCCTTGTCCGGCGTGACGAACCCGGTCAGCAGGACCGTACGGCCGCGGACGGCCTGGGTACGGTCCTGCTGCACCCGGCGGGTGAAGTCGCTGAGCGTCAGCGGGAGCGGTGAGGTCGCGGGCAGCGGGTCGAAGCTGCTCTGCCGGTCGACGGCCCGGGGCGCCTCGCGGGAGGCGGTGTACGCGCCGAGGGCGGGCGGGGCCCAGAAGAGCAGGCTCAGGGCGGGCAGGAACAGCAGCCAGGCGACGCGCGGCGCCCGGGAGTGGTCGTGTCCGTGCCCGCTCCCGGCCCCGTGCTCGGGCTTGTGCTCGGGCTCGTGCTCGGGCTCGTGCTCGGGCTCGTGCTCGTCGTGCGTCGCCCCGTCATGTCCCGTACGCCGCTTCGACGGCCACGCCTCCGCGACGCCCAGCAGGAGCAGCAGCACCCCGGAGGCGATCAGCAGGGGCCGCATGCCCTCCTTCACATAGCGCAGGAAGAGGTCGGTGAAGAGCGAGGCGTGCAGCAGGCCGAGGCCGCTGAGGACGAGCAGGGCCACCTGGAACGGGCGTTTCACAGCAGGAATCCTCCGACGAGCGTGCTGCACACGACGGCGACGACGGCGGTCGCGGTGGAGAAGCGCGCCGCGAACGCCTTTCCGAAGGTGCCCGCCTGAAGCGCGATCAGCTTGAGGTCGACCATCGGGCCGACCACCATGAACGTCAGCCGGGCCAGCGGCGAGAAGCCGGTGAGCGAGGCCGCGACGAACGCGTCGGCCTCCGAGCAGACCGCGAGCAGCACGGCGAGCCCGGCGAGGAACAGCACCGAGAGCCAGGGCGAGCCGGAGAACGTGTCGAGCACGGTGCGCGGCACCGCCACGTTGAAGGTGGCCGCGGCCATGGCGCCGAGCACCAGGAAGCCGCCCGCGTGCAGGAAGTCGTGCTGGAAGCCGCGCCGGAACTCCGTCCAGCGGCTGTGTCCCGGCCGGTGGCCGGTGTGCCGGGCCGTCGGCCGCAGCCACTCCTCGCGGCCCAGGAAGAGCCAGAGCCAGCCCATCGCGGCGGCGGTGACCAGGGAGGCGACCAGCCGGGCCAGCACCATGGCGGGGTTGCCGGGGAAGGCGATCGCGGTGGCGGTCAGCACGACCGGGTTGACCGCCGGGGCGGAGAGCAGGAAGGCGAAGGCGGCGGCCGGGGTCACGCCCCGGCTGATCAGGCTGCCCGCGACCGGTACGGAGGCGCATTCGCAGCCCGGCAGGACGACACCGGCGATCCCGGCCACCGGGACGGCCAGCGCGGGGCGCCGGGGCAGTACGCGGCTGAACACGCGGTCCGGCACGAAGGCGTTGATGGCACCGGACAGGACGGTGCCGAGCAGCAGGAAGGGCGTGGCCTGCACGGTGACGGCGAGGCAGACGGTCCGCCAGGCCTCCAGCGCCTGCCCGTCCGACCAGCGGCCCACGGCGAAGACCATCACACCGGGCAGGACGGCGGCGCCCAGCAGCAGGAGCGGCCAGGACCGGGGCAGGCCGCGCGCGGCCCGTTCCCCGGCGGCCGGCGGCGCCGGTGGCGCCTGCGCCTCCGCATCCCGTACGTCTGTGTTCTGCATCCCCGGCTCCGAACCTCGCTGTGTGCGCACGAACATAGCGGGCTCCGGCCCCCGCCCCGGGTGCGGGACGCGCCGGGAGACGGGTCGACGGCGGCCCGGTCGTCCGTGCGGCGAGGCCGGGCCGAAGGACGCACTCCCCCGGCGACGGGGCCGCCGTCACCCGGATCCCACCGACCGCCCCCGACCCCAGGGGCTACTTCACGGATTCTTCACTTTGCCACCATGACTCCGTCACGCCTTGTGTATGCTCCTGACGCTTCATCCGCATCACCGAGGGGGGAACCTCATGCGCATACGCTCCGTGCTGGCCGTCGCCGCCACGGCCGGCACCGTCGCCGCCGTCGTCGTCGCCGCTCCGGCACAGGCCACCGAGTACTCCTCCGCCCTGAAGATCAAGGGCGTCCAGTACGACGCCCCCGGGCGGGACTCCAACAGCTGCACCAAGGGCAACGCCAAGAATGAGTATCTGACGATCAAGAACTACTCCCGCAGCACCCGGGTCAACCTCAAGGGATACGTCGTCAAGGACGCGTCCGGCAACCGGTTCCGGTTCTCCGCCGACCACTACCTGGAGCCCGGGGACTACGTGACGCTGCGCGGCGGCAAGGGCACCGAGTCCGACGCCAGGAACGTGGCCTACCGCCAGAACTGCAACTTCATCTGGAACAACGACAAGGACACCATCTACCTGTACCTGCCCTCCGGCGCGCGGGCCGACGTGCACGCGTACACCAAGGCGCGCGACGACCGCGACGGCAACGGGTACATCACCTACCACGGCTGACCCGGGCCCCGTGGCCCGGCGCAGGCGCGGCGTCCGCGGCGGCCGGACCGCCGCGGACGCCGTGCCGCGCGCCCGGCTACTCCTCGTCCGAGGCGGAACCCCGGGTGCGGCCGACCTCGGGGAGTTCGTCCTGCTGGGCGCGGATGTGCAGGATGTCGCCGATGAACAGGTCGTAGACGAGGACGCCCACCACGCCGCCGACCAGCGGCCCGACGATGGGCACCCACCAGTAGGCGCTGTACGAGCCCGGTTCGGTGCCCGGCAGCGCCAGGTCTCCCCACCCGGCGAAGAACGTGAACAGCCGGGGCCCGAAGTCGCGGGCCGGGTTGATGGCGTAGCCGGCGTTGGCCCCGTAGGACATGCCGACCGCCGCCACGGCGAAGCCGATCACGAGCGGGCCGAGGTTCGCCTTCACCGCGGTGTTGCGCAGGTCGACGATGGCCACGATCAGCATGACCAGCAGCGACGTGCCGACGATCTGGTCCACCAGCGGCCCCCAGTAGCCGCCGTGGAAGTAGGGCGCCGGGAACGTGCCGAAGATGGAGAAGGACGCGACGGTGTGCCCGTGCGTCTTCGGCCCCTTCATGGCCTGGTCGAAGGTGTTGATGGCGTCGTGGTAGACCGCGTACACCAGGGCGGCGCCGACGAAGGCGCCCACCACCTGCGAGAGCCAGTACGGCAGCACCTTGGACCAGGGGAACTTCCGCCGGACCGCGAACGCCAGCGTCACCGCCGGGTTGAGGTGGGCGCCACTGACCCCGCCCGCCACGTACACACCGAAGACCACGGCGAACGCCCAGCCCCAGGTGATGAGGAGCCAGTCGCCCGCGCCCAGGAAGAAGGTCGTGGGCCCTTCGGTGCGGCCGGAGCCGGGCAGCGCGGCGACCGCCATCGCGACCACACCGCAGCCGAAGGCGATGAGCACCAGCGTCCCCAGGAACTCCGCCAGGCACTCGCCCCACAGGCCCCCGCGGCGCCTCAGGCGGGAGGGCGCGACCAGGGGCGGGATCTCTACGGCCATATCGGCCCCCTCGACGAACGGTCCGGCACGGTCCAGCAGCGGCCCCGACCGCGCTGCTGCCCGGTCACGGCCCCGCGTCTCCGCTCAGTCTGCGCGTCCGCACCCCCAAGGGCCACTCGACTTCCGGCGCGGCGCACGGCCCCGGCGTCCGCCACCGTCCCGGAGACCGCGCGCCGCCCCCATACGGGTGATCCTTTCGGTGCCCCACGGCGCGCCTGAGCCGCCTGAACACCGGCGCGTGGGCCGTCGGCCGGGGCATCGGCGCGCCGGATCCGAGTGGCAGGCCCGCGCCCACCGCACAAGACTGATCCATGGTTTCGTGATCAGGCGAAAACGCACGGTCTCGGGGACCGGCCATCCCTGGCCGATGGTTTTCGACCTTTCCTCAGGGAGCTCGCATGGTGGAGAAGTCTGCCGACATATTGGTGCCCGGTCCTGATGAATCCGCGCTCACCCGGCACGGAAAAGCAGAACCGGACACCGCAGACACCGCAGACACCGCAGACACCGCAGACACCGAAAGGGAACTCGCGGGCATCCTCGCGGACGTCGTGCACGCCGACCGAATACACGCCGAGAGCCACTTCTTCACCGACCTCGGCGCCAACTCGCTCGTCATGGCGCAGTTCTGCGCGCGGGTGCGGAAACACCCTCAGCTGCCGTCGGTGTCCATGAAGGACATCTACCGGCACCCCACCCTCCGCGAACTGGCCGCTGCGCTGGTCGCGGCGGCGCCCGCGCCCACCGCCACGACGGCCCCGGGCCCGGACCCGTCGTCCGCCGCACCGGCCGCGCATCCCGCGCCCGCGGCGCCCGCCGTGCCCGCGCTCCCGCGCGCACCGGGTCCCGCGCTGTGCGGCACACTCCAGACGCTGATATTCCTCGGCTATTCCTTCGTCATCGGCATGGTCACCGCCCAGGCCTACGAATGGGTGGCCGCCGCTTCGGGCCTCGCCCACATCTATCTGCGGTCGTTCCTGTGCGGCACGATCGGATTCCTCGCCCTGTGCGCCTTCCCCGTCCTGGTGAAATGGGTTCTCGTCGGCCGGTGGAAACCACAGGAGTTCCCGGTCTGGAGCATGGCGTACCTGCGTTTCTGGCTCGTCAAATCACTGCTCCACGCCAATCCGATGGTGCTCTTCGTCGGCAATCCGCTGTACGTCATGTATCTGCGGGCGCTCGGCGCGCGCATCGGGAAGGACGTCACGATCCTCTCCCGGTCCGTGCCGGTCTGCACCGACCTGCTCACCGTCGGCGCCGGCACGGTGATCCGCAACGACGCCGTCTTCCTCGGCTACCGGGCGCACGCGGGCCGCATCCGCACCGGCAGCGTCACCCTGGGCCGGGACGTCTTCGTCGGCGAGAAGACCGTGCTCGACATCGACACGGTCATGGGCGACGGCTCCCAGCTCGGCCACGCCTCCGCGCTCTACCCGGGCCAGCACGTCCCGGCCGGGGAGCGGCGGCACGGCTCCCCGGCCCAGCCGACCGACGTCGACCACATACGGGTCCCGCCCGCCCGCTGCGGCACCCTGCGCCGGGCCGGGTTCGCGACCACCACCCTGCTCCAGCTCTTCCTGCTCTATCTGCCGCTCGCGGTGGGCGGCGTCTACATGCTCTTCGCCGAGGTGCCGGTGCTCAGCAAGCGCCTGGCCGCGGAGACCCGGGGCACGACGGCCGGGGAGATCGTCGCCGACACCCTGCTCGTGTCCACGGTGCTGTACTGCGGCGGCATCGTCCTGGGCGTGCTCGCCCTGTGCACCGTGCCGCGGCTGCTGCGCCGGCTGGTCAGACCGGACCGGGTCTACCCGCTCTACGGCTTCCACTACGCGGCGCACCGGATGATGGCGACCTTCACCAACATCAGGTTCTTCACCTGGCTGTTCGGGGACAGCTCCTACATCGTCCCCTATCTGCGCGGCATCGGGTACGACCTCTCCCGGGTGGAGCAGACCGGCTCGAACTTCGGCACCGAGGTGCAGCACCAGTCGCCGTTCCTGGTGTCCGTGGGCAGCGGCACGATGGTCGCCGACGGCCTGTCCGTGCTCAACGCCGACTACTCCAGCACGTCCTTCCGGACCAGCCGGGCCACGATCGGCGCGCACAACTTCCTCGGCAACAACATCGCCTTCCCGGCCGGTGCCCGCACCGGCGACAACTGCCTGCTGGCGACGAAGGTGATGGTCCCGCTCGACGGGGAGGTCCGGGAGGGCGTCGGCCTGCTCGGCTCGCCCTGCTTCGAGATCCCGAGGACGGTGGAGCGCGACGCGCGGTTCGACCATCTGCGCACCGGTGACGCGCTGCACCGCAGCCTCGCCGCCAAGAACCGCTACAACCTGCGCTCCATGGTGCTGCACCTGGTGCTGCGCTGGGTGCAGACGGCGGTGCTCACGGCCGTCGGGCTGGTCTCGGTCGGCCTGTACGGCACGCTGGGTCACCTTGTGATCGGCGCGTACCTGGCGCTCACGCTCCTCGTCACCACCGCGCACAACATCCTGCTGGAGCGCTGCCTGACCCGGTTCCGCCCGCTGCGCCCGCAGCTGTGCTCCATCTACGACCCGTACTTCTGGTGGCACGAGCGGCTGTGGAAGGTCCCGGACCACTATCTGGAGGTGTACAACGGCACCCCCTACAAGGCGCTGGTCTGGCGGCTGACCGGGGTGCGCATCGGGCGGCGGGTCTTCGACGACGGCTGCTTCATCACCGAGCGGACGCTGACCGCCATCGGCGACGACTGCACGCTCAACGCCGGCTGCAAGATCCAGTGCCACTCGCAGGAGGACGGCACCTTCAAGTCCGAGCACACCACGCTCGGCGCGGGCGTCACCCTCGGCATCGGCGCCCATGTGCACTACGGCGTGACGCTGGGCGACGGGGCCGTGCTGGCGCCCGACTCCTTCCTGATGAAGGGCGAGGAAGTCCCCGCGCACGCGGAGTGGGGCGGGAATCCCGCCGCGCCGACGGCGAACTGAGGAAGGGTCATTCGATGGGAGCGCTCGTGGCAGCGGACAGGGACTTCTGGACCGAGGTGCTGACCGCCGGTGGGTTCACCGCCGTCCCGCGGTGGGCGCCGCGGCCCCGGCCCGGCACGGCCGGGCACGAGGAGCCGGTGCCGGACCGGGTGGCGCGCGCCGTGCACGCCCTGGCCGCCGAACTCGGCGTGCCGGTCGGCGCGGTGCTGCTGGCCGCCCACGCCAAGGTGCTGGCCGCGCTCAGCGGCGAGCAGGACGTGGTGACCGGGCGCGCCACCGGCGCGGGCGAACCGCTCCCCTGCCGGCTGACGGTCGCACCGCGGACCTGGCGCGGCGTGGTGCGCGCCGCCCGCCGGGTCGAGGCCGACCTGCTGGCCCACCGCGACTTCCCGGTGCACGGGCTGCGCAGCGAACTGGGGCTGACCGGTCCGGCGTACGAAGTGGTCTTCGACCCGGAGGACGCCCGCGGAGAGAGCCTGCCCCGGGACGCGGTGCTCGCGGTCGGCTGCGCCGACCGTGCGGGACATATGGTGCTGCGGCTGCGGTACCGCACCGAGGTGCTGGACGCGGCGGCGGCGGCCCGGATCTGCGGCTACCACCTGACGGCGCTGCGGCTGATGGCCGCCGACGCGGACGCCGAGCACGCGCGGCAGAGCCTGCTGCCGGAGGCGGAGGTGCGCGAGCAGCTCGAAGGGCTCGCGGGGGCGGAGCGCGCCCTGCCCGACGCGCGGGCGCACGAGCTGTTCGAGCAGCGGGCACGGGAGCGGCCCGAGGCCGTGGCCGCCGTGCACGGTAACGAATCGTGGACGTACGCCGAGCTGAACTCCCGCGCGAACCGGCTGGCGCGGGCCCTGCTCGCCCGCGACCCGGGGCCCGAGGGCGTGGTCGCGGTGGTCACCGAACGCACCCTGGACTGGCTGGCGTCGGTGCTCGCGGTGTTCAAGGCCGGCTGTGTCTATCTGCCCGTCGAGCCGCACTTCCCGGCCGGACGGATCGCGGCGACGCTGTCCCGGGCCGGCTGCCGGCTCGTGCTGGCCGAGCCGGGCAGCACCGCCACCCTGGACGAGGCCCTGGCCGCCCTGCCGGACCCGGCCGAGAGGCTGCTGCTGCCGGACGCGTACGCGGAGGGCCACGACGACGGCGACCCCGGCCTGGACATCGCGCCCGGCCGGCTGGCCTACATCTACTTCACCTCCGGTTCCACGGGTGAGCCGAAGGGCGCGATGTGCGAGCACGCGGGCATGCTCAACCACCTGTTCGCCAAGATCGACGACCTGGAGATCGGGCCGGACTCGGTGGTGGCGCAGACCGCCCCGCAGTGCTTCGACATCTCGCTGTGGCAGTTGCTGGCCGCGCTGCTGACCGGCGGGCGGACCCTGCTGGTGGGGCAGGAGGCGGTCCTGGACGTCGAGCGGTTCGTCGACACGCTGGAGCGCGGCCGGGTCGCGGTCGTCCAGGTCGTGCCCTCCTATCTGGAGGTGGTGGCGTCCTATCTGGAGCGGCGGCCGCGCGAACTGCCCCGCCTGGCCTATGTGTCGGTGACCGGCGAGGCGCTCAAGCGCGAACTGGTCCAGCGCTGGTTCGCCCTGAAGCCGGACATCCCACTGGTCAACGCGTACGGCCTGACCGAGACGTCGGACGACACCAACCACGAGATCCTGCGGGCGGTGCCGGAGCGGGTGCTGCTGGGCCGGCCGGTGCACAACGTGCGGGTCCTCGTCGTCGACGAGCACCTGGCGCCGGTGCCGCTGGGCGCGCCCGGCCTGATCGCCTTCTCCGGGGTGTGCGTGGGCCGCGGCTACGTCAACGATCCCGAGCGCACCCGCGAGGCGTACCACAAGGACCCGTACCGGCCCGGCGAGCGGCTCTATCTGGCCGGTGACTGGGGGCGCTGGCACCCCGGCGGCACACTGGAGTTCCTCGGCCGCCGGGACAGCCAGGTCAAGATCCGCGGTTTCCGCATCGAGATCGGGGAGATCGAGAACACACTGCTGCGCGCCCCCGGGGTGCGCGACGGCGCGGTCGTCGTCACCGAACTGCCCGGCCGGGGCACGCATCTGGTCGCCTTCTACAGCGGACAGCCGCTGGCGGCGGCGGAGTTGCGGCACACGCTCGGGGCCGCGCTGCCGGCGTACATGGTGCCCTCGGCCTTCCACTGGCAGGACGCCCTGCCGCTGACCGCCAACGGCAAGACCGACCGCAAGGCGCTCACCGCGCTGGCCGCGCGGCTGGCCGAGAAGGACACGGCGGACGGCGGACCGAAGGACGCGCCGCGCACCGCCACCGAGCGCGGACTCGCCGACACCTGGGCGCAGTTGCTGGGCCTGCCGCGCGAACGGATCGGCCGCGGCGACCACTTCTTCGACTCCGGCGGCACCTCGCTGTCGGCGGTGAAGCTGACCATCGCCCTGGACCGGGCCGTGTCCCTCAAGGACATCACCCGCCATCCCGTGCTCGCCGACCTCGCCGCGCTGCTGGACGGCGCCGGTCAGCGGCGCACGGAGCTGCTGCAACCGCTGTCGGCGGCCGGTGACACCGACGCGTGCGCGCTGGTCTGCTTCCCCTACGCGGGCGGCAACGCGGTGAACTTCCGGCCGCTGGCGAGCGCGCTGGCGGGCCGCGGTCCCGCGGTGTACGCGGTCGAGCTGCCCGGCCACGACCTGGCCGCCGCCGACGAGCCGTTCGCCCCGCTGGAGGAGGTCGCCGGGCAGGTGGCGGCGGAGATCCGCGGGCGCGGCACGCGCCGGGTCATGCTGTGGGGCCACTCCTCCGGGGCGGCCCTGGCCGTCGAGACGGCGCGGCGGCTGCACGAGGACGGCACGGTGGAGGTGGTGCGGGTGTTCCTGGGCGCGCAGTTGCCGGGCACCGCCGCCGCCCGCACCGCCGCCGTCGAGGAGCTGTCCGGACGGAGCAACGCCGAGATCGCCGCGCACCTGAGCGCGGACGGCGGCTACTCCGAGCTGGGTGAACTCGACGCGGACCACGCCGAGCACATCGGCGCGGCCTACCGGCACGACTGCGTCGCGGCGCACCGCTACTTCGCGGCCGCGCTGGACTCCCCCGAGGCCGCCCGGCTGCCCGTGCCGGTGACGGTGGTCCTCGCCGCCGACGACCCGCACACCGCCGGGCCCGCCGAACGCCACCGGGACTGGATGTTCCTGGCCGACCTGGTCGACCTGCACGAACTCCCCGACGGGGGCCACTACTTCCCGCGCACCCGGCCGGACGCGGCGGCGCGGGCCGTCCTGGGCGCCGCCGAACTGCTGGCGTCCTCCTGATCCCGGCACCAGCCCGACGAAAGGAAACCGAGATGTCGTTCTCGTCCCCGGCGTCACTGCTGGAGGTGGAGTCGCGGCCGGACCGGCCGCCGGTCCTGCGCGTGGAGCCGCCGGCCGACCCGGCCGCCTGGGCCTCCGCATACCGCGAGGCCGTGCGCGCGCAGGTCACCGAGCACGGCGCGCTCGTGGTGCGGGGTCTGGCGCTCGGGGAACCGGAGCGGGTGCGGGCGGTGTTCACCGCGCTGGCCGGTGAACCCATGGCGGAACGCGAGGCGTTCGCCCCCCGCCAGTCCTACGGAGGCGGGCTGTACTCGTCCACCGCCTGGCCGGACAACCAGCCGATGTGCATGCACCACGAGCTGAGCTACGCGCAGCGGGTCCCCTCGCTGATGCTGTTCGCCTGCCTCGCCGCGCCCGACCGGGGCGGGGCGACCGCGGTGGCGGACGCCGAGGAGGTGCTGCGGGCGCTGCCCGCCGCGCTGACCGAGCGGTTCGAGCGCGAGGGCTGGCTCCTCACCCGCAGCTACAACGACGAGATCGGGGCCTCGCTCGCCGAGTCGTTCGGCACCGAGGACCGCGAGACCGTGGAGAACTACTGCCGCGCCCACGGCATCGAGTTCGAGTGGCGCGACGACGGCTCGCTGCGCACCCGGCAGCGCCGCAGCGCCGTCGTACGGCATCCGGTCACCGGCCGCCGCTGCTGGTTCAACCAGATCGCCTTCCTCAACGAGTGGACACTCGCGCCGGAGGTGCGCGAGTACCTGGTCGACGAGTACGGCGCCGACGGGCTGCCGTTCAACACCCGCTACGGCGACGGCAGTCCGGTCGGCGAGGACGTCGTCCGGACGCTCAACGCCGTCTACGAGGAGCACACCCGCCGCGAGCCGTGGCAGGCCGGCGATCTGCTGCTCGTCGACAACATCCGCACCGCGCACAGCCGGGAGCCGTTCACCGGCGAGCGGCAGGTGCTGGTGGCGATGGCCGAGCCGCGGCTGCTGGCCGACGGCGCCCCGACCCCGGAAGGAACACGGCGATGACCTCCGTGACGTCCCCCGCCACCGACTCCCCCACCGCCCGGCCGGGCCGTGTGCCGTCCTTCGCGGTGATCTCCGGCGCCCAGGTGCGGCAGGCGCTCCAGGGCCGCGAGCAGGAGATCACGGACCTGGTCGAGGCCACCTACCGGCTGCACGGCGAAGGACAGACGGTCAACCCGCCGTCGTACTTCCTGCGCTTCCCGGACCGGCCCGCCTCCCGGATCATCGCGCTGCCCGCCTCGGTCGGCGGGCGGGTGCGGGTGGACGGGCTCAAGTGGATCTCCAGCTTCCCGGAGAACGTCGCGGCCGGGGTGCCCCGGGCATCGGCGGTGCTGATCCTCAACGACCACGACACGGGCTATCCGTTCGCGTGCCTGGAGAGCTCCATCATCAGCGCCACCCGGACGGCGGCCTCGGCGGCGCTGGCCGCGGACCGGCTCACGCGCACCAGGCCCCGGCCCGCCCGGGTCGGTTTCTTCGGCACCGGACTGATCGCCCGGTACATCCACACCTTCCTCGCGGGCACCGGCTGGAGCTTCGACACGGTCGGCGTGTACGACGTGTCGGCCGACAGCGCGGCGGGCTTCTGCGGCTATCTGCGCCAGGCCGCGGCGGACGCGCCGGGCGGACGGGACGCGCGGATCACCGTGCACGACAGCCCGGAGGAGCTGATCCGCTCCAGCGACCTGGTGGTCTTCGCGACCGTGGCGGGCGAACCGCATGTCACCGACCCGTCCTGGTTCGCGCACCATCCGGTGGTCCTGCATGTGTCGCTGCGCGACCTGGATCCCCGGATCCTGCTGGAGGCGGCCAACTTCGTCGACGACGTCGAGCACTGCCTGAAGGCGGACACCTCGCCGCATCTGGCCGAACAGCTCACCGGTGGGCGGGACTTCCTGGACGGCACGCTCGACGACGTGCTGACCGGCCGGGCGGAGCCGCCGGGCGACCGGACCGTGGTCTTCTCCCCGTTCGGTCTCGGTGTCCTCGACCTCGCCGTCGGCGGTTACGTCCACGACGAGGTGGCTCGGGCCGGGAATCTCCATGTCGTCGACGACTTCTTCCACGAGCTGCGCCGGTACGGCTGATCGCTGATCGTCCCGTCCCCCGGCCCAGGCATCAGGAGGTTAGCGTGCCCGTCATTACCGCTCCCCACGCTTTCAACGAAGGCCAGCTCTACGTCGACCTCCGGCCGATCTTCGGGCGCTCGCTCTTCCTGAAGTGCGAGGGCTTCAACTTCGCGGGCTCGATCAAGCTGAAGGCCGCGGTCGAGATGGTGGAGGCCGCGGAGCAGGACGGGCTGCTGAGCAAGGACTCGGTCCTGATCGAGTCCTCGTCCGGCAACCTGGGTGTCGCGCTCAGCATGATCGCGGCCAGCAAGGGCTACCGGTTCCTGTGCGTCACCGACTCCCGCTGCAATCTGTCGACCAGGCTGCTGATGGAGGCGCTGGGCAGCGAGGTCCATGTCATCGCCGACCTGGACGCCAACGGCGGGTTCCTGGGCGCCCGGATCGACTACGTGCGCGCCCTGTGCGCCTCGGACCAGCGGTACGTGTGGCTCAGCCAGTACACGAACCCCGGCAACTGGGGTGCGCACTACCGCCGTACGGCACCGGAGATAGCCCGTCAGTTCCCGCGCCTGGACGTGCTGTTCGTGGGCGCGGGCACGACCGGGACGCTGATGGGGTGCGCGCGCTACTTCCGCGAGTGGCACCGGCCGGTGCGGATCGTCGCGGTGGACACCGTCGGCTCGGTGGCCTTCGGCGGTGCGCCGGGCCGCCGGATGATCCCCGGTCTCGGCATGAGCATGCGTCCCCCGCTGCTGGACGAGTCCTTCGTCGACGAGGTGATCCGGGTGGAGGAGGCGGACACGATCCGCGCCTGCCACCGGCTGGCCCGGCGCGGGTTCCTGTTCGGCGGCTCCACCGGCACGGTGGTCAGCGGGGCCATGTCCTGGCTGGCCGAGCACGACGAGCGCGACCTGACGGCGGTGGCCATCGCCCCCGACCTCGGCGAGCGCTATCTCGACACGATCTACCAGTCGACCTGGCTGGAGGATCTCTACGGCGACCAGGTGCTCGATCCCAAGGCGAAGACCGCCCCCGAGGGGCTGACCACCGCCACCCGCGACGCGGAGCCGGTGCCCCGCACTCCGGACGGGCGCCGCAAGCCGTAGCCCCGGTGTGCGCGGCCCACGCGGGCCCGGCGGACGACTGTGCCGGGCCCGCGTGGACCGTCCGCTCCGCTCCGTCCTTGTCGGTCCTGTCGGTCCCGTCGGTCCCGTCAGTCCTGTCCCGCCTGCTGCCCGGCCGCGACCAGGCCCGACTCGTAGGCGGCGATGACCGCCTGCGCCCGGTCCCGGACGCCGAGTTTGTCGAAGATGCTGGTGATGTAGTTCTTGACGGTGGAGACGCTGATCTCCAGGGTCTGCGCGATCTCGGTGTTGTCCAGGCCGGTGGCCAGCAGCCGCCAGACCTCCACCTCGCGCGGGGTGAGCGCCGCGGTGCTCTCGGCGGCGGGCCGCTCCCGGCCCTGCGGCGCCGCCCGCCCGGTCCTGACGTAGGCGCGGATGAGCCGGGTCAGCAGCCGGGGCGCGACGACGGCCTCCCCCGTGCGGACGGTGCGGATCGCGGCCACCAGTTCCTCGGGTGAGCTGTCCTTGGGCAGGAAGCCGTACGCGCCGGCGCGCAGGGCGGCGACCACGTACTCGTCCATGTCGAAGGTGCTCAGGGCGAGCACCCGGCACTCGGGCAGGTCCCGGACGAGCCGCTCGGTGGCGGCCACCCCGTCGAGGACGGGCATCCGGATGTCCATGACCACGACGTCGGGGCGGTGCTTCCCGGCCAGCACGAGGGCCTGCTCGCCGTTCTCGGCCTCGGCGACCACGGTGATGTCCGGGGCGGGCCCGAGGATCAGCGCGAGACCGCGGCGCACCAGCGGCTGGTCGTCGGCGATCAACACCCGGACCGCCCGCTCCCCCGCGTCCCGCGCGGCGTCCTCGGCGGTGCCGCGCACGGCCCCGTCCACGGCGTCGGTCTCGCTCACCCGTCAGCTCTCCTCGTCCGCGCCCGCCGGCGCCTCCAGCGGCAGGCTCGCCGCGACCCGGAAGCCGCCCTCGGGCAGCGGGCCGGACTCCAGTGTGCCGCCGTGCAGGGCGACCCGTTCGCGCATGCCGATCAGACCGTATCCGCTGCCGGGGCCGGGCGCCGGGGCGGGCTCGGCGGACTCCGTCTCGGCCCGGTCGGTGACGGTCACGCGCACGCTCCCGGGCAGGCAGGTCAGGCGGACCTCCACCGGGACGGCGGGCCCGGCGTGCTTGCGGGCGTTGGTCAGCGCCTCCTGGACGATCCGGTAGAGGGTGAGGCCGACCACCTGGGGCAGCGGCGCCGGATCACCGTCCACGGTCAGCACGGCGGGCTGCCCGGCCTGCCGGGACTCCTTGATCAGACGGTCCAGGTCGTCGAGGCCGGGCTGCGGCGCCTCCGGGGTGCCGTCGGGGCCGGTCGCGGTGTCCTCGTCGGCCCGCAGCACGTCCAGGAGCTGGCGCATCTCGCGCAGCGCGAGCCGTCCCGACTCCTCCAGGGTGATCAGGGCCTCGCGGACGACACCGGTGTCGTGGTCGAGGTTGGCGCGGGCGCCGCCCGCCATCAGCTGCATGGTGGTGATGCGGTGGGCGACGATGTCGTGCAGCTCCCGGGCGATTCGGCGGCGTTCCTCGGCCACCGCCCGGTCGGCGAGCAGGCGCCGGTTGGCCTCCGTCTCGCGCTGCCAGCGGTTGACCACCAGAGCGGCGCCGACGATGAGCACGGCGGCCACACAGGCACTGGTCAGGTTCAGGACGCCGCCCGGGACGGCGGTGCCGGGGGTGAGCAGGGTGATGCCGACGGCCCCGGCGGCCGCGGCGGCCGTCGCCCAGGGGCGGCCGGTGCGGGCGGCCGTGTAGAGGGCGACCGCCAGGGTGGCGCCGAAGTGCTGCTCCATCGGCACCGACAGGTTCAGCGCCGCGCCGAGGACCAGGACGGCCGTCACGACGGTGAGCGGGAACAGCCGCCGCACCAGCAGCGGCAGTGCGGACAGCGTCAGCAGGAGGACGCCGACACCCGACACCGGTATGCCGGTGAGCTGCGGGAACGCGGTGTATCCGACGATGTCGACGGCGGCGGCGCCGACGGTCAGCAGCGCGTCGTTGCGGGTCCACGGCAGGGCGTCGGTGCCCGGCGGGAACAGGCGTCCGCGCAGGCCGCGGCGGTTCGGCGCGATGCTGCGGCGCGTCACCATGGTGGTCCTCTCCGCGCTGCTCCGCGCCGTGGTCGCCGGGTGCCCGCGGGCACCGGTGTGTGCTGTCCTCCGCCCGTCCATTGTCGCAGCGGGCCGCGCCGCCGGGCTCCGACCTGCGGCCGAGACCGGACCGGGACCAGGGTCCTGGTCCAACGCCCGGGCGGTCCCGGGGCCCCCTGCCGCTTCTCATCCCGCGCTCGGACGATCTCCGCGCATTCCGGTGATTCGCTGGAAGGGCACTGTCCGAGAACGTCCCGAACGGGAGCCCCCGTGATTCGCGCCCTGACCGGATTCTCCACGAGAAATCCATGGAAAGTCATCACCCTATGGGTACTGCTGGGAATAGGACTGACCATGGTGGGTCAGGCCCTGATGTACCGCGTCACCGAGAGTCAGCTGGGTGACTTCCTGCCCGACAAGTACGACTCGGCGGCGGCCCTGCACATCGCCGAGGACAAGTTCGGGATCAAGCCGGACGCCAACTCCGTGATCATGCTGGTCAAGCGGGACGACGGCAAGCCGCTCGGGGCGGCCGACCAGCGGCACGCCGAGTCGGTGGCCGCGGCGCTCGGCAGGCAGCGGGTGGCCATGCCGGAATCGGAGGACGCGCCGCCTTTCCTGGCGAAGGACTATTCGCAGACGCCGAAGATCACCCCGGGTACGGTCGCACCGCACCGTACTTTCGTGCTCTTCTCGGTCGGACTCTCCGGAAATTCGACCGACCCGGGTCTTCAGAATGTCTTCAAGGAATTCCGGAAGAGCGCTTCCAGCCGGTACGCGCAGGACGGTCTGCGCACCGGATTCACCGGCGGACTGGCCGACACCGTCGACAGCCAGGACGCGGAGAAGACGACGAGCACGGTGGCCGGCGTGCTCACCGTCGCGCTGATCGTGCTGCTGAACGTCCTGGTGTTCCGCAGTGTCTTCGCGGCGCTGCTGCCGCTGCTGGCGGTCGCCATCGTCGGCGGGGCCGCCTCGGGTGCCGTGGTCGGCGCGGCCCTGCTCAGCGGGATCCGGCTGGACCCGAGCACACCACAGCTGATCAGCGTGGTGCTGCTGGGCATCGGCATCGACTACTTCCTGTTCCTGCTGTTCCGCTTCCGTGAACGGCTGCGCGCCCAGCCGGACCGTGCGCCGCGCGAGATCGCGGGCGAGGTCACGGGCCGGGTGGGTTCCGCGATCACCTCGGCCGCGCTGACCATCGTGGCCGCCTTCGCCACCCTGGGCATCGCGAGCTTCGGCCAGTTCCGGGTGCTGGGCCCGGCCATCGCGATCTCCGTCCTGGTGATGCTGCTGGCCAGCCTGACCTTCATGCCCGCCCTGCTGGCGGTCACCGGCCGCAAGATGTTCTGGCCCTCACGCGCCCTGAAGCGCGCGCCGCGCGAGGGCACGGCCGGGCGCTTCGGCGCCGCCGTCGCCCGCCGCCCGCTGGCCGTCGCGGCCGGTGCCGTCGTCCTGCTGGGCGCACTGGCCGCCGGGACGATCGGCATGAAGATGGACTACGGCACCGGCAGCGGCGGCGGTGACACCCCGGCCGCCGCCACCGCGGCCGAGATCTCCCGCGCACTGCCCGCGGGCGTCTCCGACCCGACCGACGTCTACGTCACCAGGGACGGCGGCGCCCTCGACCGGCGCGGCGTGGACGCCCTGGCCACGGCGCTCGGCCGCACCAAGGGGGTGGGCCAGGTGAGCCCCGCCGTCTACGACAAGGGGGGCGATGCGGCCCGGATCAGCCTCTACCTGACCGCCGACCCGCAGAGCCAGAAGGCGCGCGACCTGGTCTCCGGCCCGGTGCGGGCGGCCGTCGCCGCGCACACGCCCGCGGGCGCCGAGGCCCATGTCGGCGGCACCGCGGCGATCTTCGCGGACATCTCCACCGCCGTCTCCGAGGACCTCGAACTGGTCTTCCCCGTGGCCGCCGCGCTCATCGCGCTGATCCTGCTCGTCCTGCTGCGCAGCGTGCTGGCGCCCGCGGTGCTGATGATCTCCGTCGGGCTCGGCTTCGCCGCCACGCTCGGCGCCTCGACGCTGGTGTTCCAGCATCTGCGCGGCGAGCCCGGTGTCGCCTTCACCCTGCCGCTGGTGCTCTTCCTGTTCGTGGTGGCGCTGGGCACCGACTACAACATCCTCATCAGCGACCGCGTACGGGAGGAGATGGAGCGGCCCGGACCGGCCCGTGCGGCGGTGGCCCGCGCCGTGCGGCACACGGCTCCGGCCGTGGCCACCGCGGGGCTGGTGCTGGCCGGTTCCTTCGGCAGCCTCGCGGTGAACCCGGACGCGGGCACCCAGCAGATCGGCTTCGCGACGGCCCTCGGCATCCTGCTGTCGGCGTTCGTCCTGTCGATCGCGCTGGTCCCGGCGCTCGCCGCACTGCTCGGCCGCTCCCTGTGGTGGCCCGTCCGCCCGCGCCGCGCCGCACGGCCGCGGCCGTCCTCCCCGTACGAGCCCGACGAGCGCCCCGGTCCGGGGGCGGGGCAGCCGTTCGGCCACCGGCCCGGGGTCCCGGGCCAGGACCCCGCACCCGGCCCGTACGACCACATCGGCACGAACTGACCGACGCGCCGCCTGCCCAGGACCGCCGCCGCTTCCCAGCGGCGGCGGTCCTCGTCGGCTTCCGCGGCCCCCGCCCCGAGACGCCGATCACTTTCCCCGGATGTGGTCTGGACTACATACCGACTAGTCAGCATGATGGTCGGGATCCGATGCCGACCCCGCCCCCAGGAGCGCTGGATGAGCCCCGACCACCCGCCCGGACTCGATCTCGACCGGCTGCGCGACCTGCTCGACCGCGAGCGCCCCGGCCTGGTACGGGGCCCCCTGACCGGCCGGCTGATCGAGGGCGGCCGGTCCAACCTGACGTACACCGTCTCCGACGGCACCGGCCGGTGGGTCGTACGGCGGCCGCCGCTCGGGCATGTGCTGGCCACCGCGCACGACATGCGGCGCGAGCACCGGGTGATCAGCGCGCTGCGGCCGACGGACGTGCCGGTGCCGGGCACCGTGCTGCTGTGCGAGGACGAGGAGGTGCTGGGCGCGCCGTTCTATGTGATGGAGTTCGTCGAGGGCACCCCGTACCGCACGGCCGGCCAGCTCGCCCCGCTCGGCCCGGAGCGCACCCGCGGCGCGGTGCTGTCCCTGGTCGACACCCTCGTCGCCCTGCACGCGGTCGACCCCGCCGAGGTGGGCCTCGCCGACTTCGGGCGGCCGGAGGGCTTCCTGGACCGGCAGCTGCGCCGCTGGGGCAAGCAGCTCGACGCCTCCCGCGACCGCGACCTGCCCGGCATCGACGAGCTGCACGCCGCCCTCGGACGCGAGCTGCCCGCCTCCCCCGCGCCCGCCGTGGTGCACGGCGACTACCGCCTGGACAATGCGCTGATCGGGCCGGACGACCGGATCCGGGCCGTGCTCGACTGGGAGATGTCCACGCTCGGCGACCCGCTCACCGACCTGGGCCTGCTGGTCATGTACTGCACTCCGCTGGGCATGCCGGACTCCCCCGTGTCCACCACCGCCGAGGCGCCGGGCCACCCCTCGCCCGCCGAGCTGATCGCGCGGTACGCCGCGCGCTCGGGACGCGATGTGTCCGCCGTCTCCTGGTACACCGCGTTCGCCTGGTTCAAGCTCGCGGTGATCCTGGAGGGCATCCACTACCGGTACACGCTCGGCCGGACGGTCGGCGGCGGCTTCGACCGCATCGGCGACCTCGTCCCCGTCTTCATCCAGCACGGCCTGACCACGTTGCACGACGGCCCCCAGGGCCTCCAGGAGGGCTGATCCCCATGGACTTCGCGTTCGACGCGCGCACCGAGGAACTGCGCGCCCGGCTCCTCGCCTTCATGGACGAGTACGTGTACCCGGCCGAGGAGACCGCGCACGAGCAGCGCGCCCGCCTCGCCTCGCCGTGGGAGAACCCCCCGGTGGTGGAGGAGCTGAAGGCCGAGGCGCGGCGGCAGGGCCTGTGGAACCTGTTCCTGCCGGACGCCGAGCACGGCGCCGGTCTGACCAACCTCCAGTACGCCCCGCTGGCCGAGATCACCGGCCGCTCGCCACAACTGGCGCCCACCGCGACCAACTGCGCCGCGCCGGACACGGGCAACATGGAGGTGCTCGCGCAGTTCGGCGACGAACGGCAGCGGAAGCAGTGGCTCCAGCCGCTGCTGGCGGGCGAGATCCGCTCGGCGTTCGCGATGACCGAGCCGGAGGTGGCCTCCTCGGACGCCACCAACATCACCACGCACATCGAGCGGGCGGACGACGGCTCGGACGAGTACGTGATCACCGGCCGCAAGTGGTACATCTCCGGGGCGATGCACCCCGACTGCAAGATCTTCATCGTGATGGGCAAGACCGACCCGGACGGCGCGGACGTGCGCCGACAGCAGTCCATGGTGCTGGTGCCGCGCGACACACCGGGCGTCACCGTGAAGCGGGCCATGCAGGTCTTCGGGTACGAGGACCACTACCACGGCGGGCACGCCGAGGTGGTCTTCGACCACGCGCGCGTGCCGGTGTCGAACCTCATCGGCGAGGAGGGCGGCGGCTTCGCCATCGCCCAGGCCCGGCTGGGTCCGGGCCGGATCCACCACTGCATGCGGCTGATCGGCATGGCCGAGCGCGCCATCGAGCTGATGTGCCGCCGGGCGGTCTCCCGTACGGCGTTCGGCAAGGCGCTGGCCCAGCAGGGCGTGGTGCAGAACTGGATCGCGGACGCCCGGGTCCAGGTCGAGCAGGTGCGGCTGCTGGTGCTGAAGACGGCCTGGCTGATGGACACGGTCGGCAACAAGGGCGCCCACACCGAGATCCAGGCCATCAAGATCGCCACCCCGCGCGCGGTGGTCGGCATCCTGGACCGGGCGATCCAGCTCTACGGCGCGGGCGGGGTCAGCCAGGACTTCCCGCTGGCCGAGCTGTACGCGGGCGCGCGCACCCTGATGCTCGCCGACGGCCCCGACGAGGTGCACCAGCGCTCGCTGGCGCGGCGGGAGCTGAAGCAGTACCTGTAGGCGCCGCCGGTGCGGGACCGCCGTCCCGCACCGGGTCCGCGCCGCTCGGTGTCCGGTCGTAGCTCGGTGTCCCGTGGCCGCTCGGCCTCGGGCCGCCGCCTCAGCGCCCGGACGGCACCGCGCCCCGTTCGCGCCGCAGCCGACGGACGACGACCGCCACATCGGCCGCGGCCAGCAGCGCGAGCACCGCGCAGACGGCGGCGGCGATGACGAGCGGGCCGCGTGCCGGGTTCTCGCCCGGCACGGCCTGCGCCGCCCACACCGCGAAGAAGGCGGCGGCCCCGGCGAACAGCGGCAGGAAGACCCCCGACAGCAGCAGCCGCAGTCCCAGGGGGCTCTGCGCGGTCATCGGCTCGGTGCCGGTCCGGGGGTGTCTGCGGCCGAACGCGCCGGAGCGCGCACGCGGCACCGGCTCCCTCCCGCGTTCCGGGTCGTTCTGGCTCATGGCACCTGTCTCCTCCGCCCCCGGCCGCCGCCTGCGCTTCGGCACGCTCACGGCCGGTTCGCGGCCGCGTCGCGGTGGGTCCGCGGGGCTCATGGCGGGTCCGCGGGGCTCGTGGTGGATCCGTCCCGGGCCGCGTAGCCCGTGTGCCCGGAGGTAAACCGCGTGCCGGGATGCCGGGGCACCGGAGTCCCGGTCCACCCGGCGGGTGCGCACCGGCCCGGTGGCGCGTCAGCCGTCGAGCAGGGCCAGATGATGGCGGACGGCGGCGCTCGCGCGGGGCTCGTCGTCGGTGGCGAGGAGATCGAGCAGGGCGCCGCGGAGCACCGCGAGCGCCAGGGTCCTGCGGGTGGTGCCGGATCCGGTGTCCCGCTCGGCGGGCGGCTGGCAGGCGGCCAGCACCGCGAGCCAGTCCTCGACGGTGGCACGGGCGAACCCGGCCCACGGCCCGTCCGGCTCGACCAGGGAGCGGGCGTACGCCTCGGCCCACAGCCGCAGCAGCGGGCGGTGCCCGGCGGCGGCGAGCCAGGCCCAGACCCGCTCGGTGGCCGCGGTCAGGCCGATGGGTCCGCCGGGGCCGCGCAGGGGGTCCAGGATCGCCAGTTCGTCCGCGCGGGCGCGCGCCAGCAGGGCCCGTACGAGACCGTCCTTGCTGCCGAAGAGGAACAGCAGGACCCGGGGGCTGGAACCGATGGCCGTGGCCAGCGGGCGCAGCGACAGATCTGCCAGACCGTGTGCGAGGACGTACCGGTAGGCGGCCTCCAGCAGCTCGGTCTGGCGTGCGGAGGGGGCTGCCGCTGACGGGGACATGGGGCTAGCCTAGCGGTACTGAAACAGTCGTGTCAGTGCCCGGCGGGGAAGCGGTGATCCGCCCTGCCGCCGGGCGCGGACGACGGAGCCACCGGAGGGACACGCCATGTCGGAGCAGCGCGGAGAGGCCGTGATCGCGCGGCCCGGGGACCGGCCGCGGATCACCGTGCGGCGCGCCGACCGCCCCGGCGACCTGGGCTGGACGGTGATGGCCCACGGTGAGATCTACGCCCGGCAGTTCGGCTGGAACACCGACTTCGAGGCCCTGGTCGCCGGGATCGTCGCCGCGTACGCGGCGGGGCACGACCCGGACCGGGAGGCGGGCTGGATCGCCGAGGCCGACGGAGAGCGGGTGGGCTGTGTCTTCCTGGTCGCCGGTGACACACCGGAGGTGGCGCGGCTGCGCATCCTGCTCGTCACCGAGGCGGCCCGGGGGCTGGGCGCGGGCGGCCGCCTGGTCGGGACCTGTCTGGAGTTCGCCCGCGAGGCCGGCTACCGGCGGGTCACGCTGTGGACCAACGACGTGCTGGAGTCCGCGCGCCGGATCTACCAGGGGTACGGTTTCACGCTCGCCGACGAGGAACCCCATCACAGCTTCGGCCGCGACCTCGTCGGGCAGAACTGGACGCTCGACCTGGCCCCGGGCCCGCATACGGCCCCTCCGGGCACACGGTAGGCTGGCCGTGCGACGCACCCGGAGTGCGTCGTGCGGCGGTGGGGCCCGCCGCACCCAACCGCGGCGACGGCGCCGACAACGGTCCCTGCTTGCGACTTCAGTGTGCCCGGGGACGTACCGGGCGCCGTGCGAGTAGGAGAACCCGCGTATGGAAGAGGCTCGACCTCAGGTGCTTGGTGAACCCATCGACCCCGATGTCGAACTGCACGGGCCCACCCCGCGGCGCGAGCCGTTCGCCGGGCAGGGCCCCGTCGTGGCGGTGGTCGCGGCGGGCGGCGCGATCGGCGCGGTGGCCCGTTACGGCGCGGGGCTGCTGTGGCCCACGGGCGACGGCACCTTTCCCTTGACGACGTTCCTGGTCAATGTGATCGGCTGCGGTGTCATCGGCGTCTTCATGGTGCTGATCACCGATGTGTGGGCCGCGCACCGGCTCGTCCGGCCGTTCTTCGGCACCGGTGTGCTGGGCGGTTTCACCACCTTCTCCACCTATGCGGTCGACATCCAGCGGCTCGTCGACCAGGGCCGCGCCGCCACGGGACTCGTGTACCTGGCCGCGACCATGCTGGCGGCGCTGGCGTCGGTGTGGACCACGGCGAACCTGACCCGCCGGGTGATCGAGTGGAGGACGCGATGAACGCCCCGGCCGTCACTTCGCCCGCCGTCCGCTCCGAGGGGGAGAACGCGTGAACTGGCTTCTCGTCGTGCTCGGCGCCGTGGTCGGCGCCCCGATGCGCTATCTGACCGACCGCGCGGTGCAGTCCCGGCACGACACCGTGTTCCCCTGGGGCACCTTCACCGTCAACATGGTCGGCTGCCTCACCCTCGGCCTGATCACCGGCGCGGTCCTCGCGGGCGGTGCCTCCTCGCAGGTCCAGCTCCTGCTGGGCACCGGACTGTGCGGGGCGCTCACCACCTACTCGACCCTGTCGTACGAGACCCTGCGGCTGGCGGAGGAGGGCGCGCGCTTCTTCGCCGCGGCCAACGCGGTCGCGAGCATCGTCGGCGGTCTCGGCGCGGCCTTCACCGGGGCGGCGCTCGCCCAGGCGATCTGGGCCTGACCTCGTCCGCTGCCCGCTGTCCCCTGAGGGCCCGCGCCGGTCCGGCCTCGCCGGTCTGACCTCGCGGGCCCGGTCTCGTCGGACCGGTCTCAGCGGACCGGTCTCGTCGGACCGGTCTCAGCGGTCGTCGTCGGTCAGGAGGATGCGGCAGGTCTCGCCCGGTTCGACGCCGAGGGCGCGGTCGGGCAGGCGTACGTCGATCGGGGCGCAGACGGAACGGGGCACGGCGATCTCCATGCGGCCGTGCTCCATCCGCAGCCGTACGCCCCAGTGGCCCCGGTAGCGCAGGGTGAGACCGTAGGAGGACAGCTCGGGCAGCGGGACCGGGTCGAGCCACAGCGCGTCCTCGCGGGTCTCCAGGCCGGTCAGTCCGCGCTGCACGAGATCCAGGGTGCCCGCCATGGCGCCCAGGTGGATGCCCTCGCCGGTGGTGCCGCCCTGCACATCGGCGATGTCGCCGCGCAGCGCCTCGCGGACGAACCCCCACGCGTCGGCGCGGCGGGCGCGGGCCAGGATCCAGCCGTGCACCAGACCGCTGAGGGTGGAGCCGTGGCTGGTGCGGGCCAGGTAGTAGTCGACGGTACGGGCCCACTGGTCCTCGTCGAGCCGGTGCCCCAGCCGGCCGAACAGGGACCGCAGTTCGGCGGGGGCGAAGAGATGGCCGAGCATCAGCGCGTCGGCCTGCTTGGACGCCTTGTAGCGGTTGGCGGTGTCGCCCTCGGCCTCCAGGATCCGGTCCAGGCGGCGGATGTCGCCGTAGCGGCGGCGGTAGCCGGCCCAGTCGAGTTCGGCGAGGTCCGCGTACCCCTCGAACTGGCTGATGACGCCGTCGTGGAAGGGCACGTGCAGGGTGCGGGACACCTCCTCCCACCGCTCGGGCTCGCCGTCCTCCACCCGCAGGTGCGCGAGGAGTTCACGGCGGCGCGGTTCGGGCAGGGTGCGCAGGGTGTCCAGGGCGCGGGCGAGGACCCAGGCGGCGGTGACATTGGTGTAGGCGTTGTCGTCCAGGCCCGGCCGGTCCGCGTCCGGGTAGGCGTCGTGGTACTCGTCGGGGCCCATCACGCCGAGGATGCGGTGCCGTCCCAGCCGGGCGTCCCAGGTGGCCGAGTCCGCCCAGAACCGGGCGATCTGGAGCAGCGTCTCGGCGCCCTCGGTGTGCAGGAACTCGGTGTCGCCGCTGGCCTGGGCGTACTGCCACACGTTGTAGGCGACGGCGGAGCCGACATGCCGCTGGAGGTGCGAGTGGTCGGGCAGCCAGCGCCCCGAACGGGGGTTGAGGTGCAGGCGCTGGGTCTCCTCCCGGCCGTCGCTGCCGCTCTGCCACGGGTACATCGCCCCGCGGCGGCCCACCGCGCGCGCCGCCGCGCAGGCCGGTCCGAGCCGCCGGTGGCGGTAGCGCAGCAGGGCCCGGGAGACCTCGGGGAAGTGCAGGTTCAGGAAGGGCAGCACGAACAGTTCGTCCCAGAAGACATGGCCGCGGTAGGCCTCGCCGTGCAGCCCCCGGGCGGGCACGCCGACGTCCAGGTCGGCGGTGTGCGGGGAGAGGGTCTGGAGGACGTGGAAGAGGTGCAGGCGCAGGATGCGTCCGGCCTCCGCGGGCACGTCGATGTCGGCGCGGCGCCACACCTGCTCCCAGGCCGCGCGGTGTTCCTCCAGCAGCGCGGCGAAGCCGGGTGCCGCGCGCACCCGGTCGACGGCGGCGTGCACCGGGTCGCCGATGGCCGGGTCGCGGGAGGTGTGCAGCGCGGCGGTCTTGTCGACGGTGACGGTGCGGCCGGGCGCCAGCCGCAGCCGCAGTTCCTGCACCGCGCGCAGGTGCTCGTGCCGGCCGGGGACCGGAGCGGCGGGCCCGTCGCAGGCCAGCCGGGTCGCCGTGCCGATACGGATGTCCGAGGTGCGGGTGCGGCAGCGCAGCCAGACGGTGTCCGGCGCCGCCGTGCCGGTGTGCACATGGGTGAGGTGCCGACCGGCCAGGTCCCGGTAGCGGGGTACGCCCGCGTTGGTGACACCGCCGTCGATGGCCGCCTCGATCTCGACGTCCGCCGTGAACCCCTCGGCGGTGAACTCGGTGCGCAGGGCGGCGAGACAAGGGTCCCCCATGTGCACGATGCGCTGCTGGCGCACGGTCAGCGAGCGCCCGGACCCGAGCCCGTACCGGGTACGGCGTTCCAGCAGCCCGGCGTCGAGACGGAGGACCTGCCGGTGGTCGAGGACCGTGGCGGTGTCCGGGGTCAGCCAGGAGCCGCCCGCCAGGCGGAAGCGCAGCGGCAGCCAGTTGGGGACGTTGACCATGTCCTCGTTCTCCACCTCGCGGCCCGCGACCCGGGAGACGAGCCGGTTGTAGCACCCGGCCACATAGGTGCCCGGGTAGTGCACGGCGTCCGCTGCGCACTCCGGGAGCGCCCCGCGGGTGGCGAAGCGGCCGTTGCCGAGGGTGCACAGCGCCTCCCTCAGGCGCTCGTCCTCGGGTTCGTAGCCGTCGTAGGCCCAGGTCAGCGCCTGCATCTCAGCATCACAGCGCCTTCGTCGCAGCGTTCTCTTCGTGGTCGATCACAGCGTTGTCGTCGTGGTCGCCGGTGGCCGGCGCGGCGCGGGTGCGTCCGCGCCTCCGCCTCCGCCGCGCCTCCGCCTCACGGCCATGGTCGCAGCCGGGCGGCACGGCCGCGAGCGGGAGCCGGGGCGCCGCGCGGGAGACCGCCGCCCCCGGAGCCGACGGGTGGCGCGGGCGCGGCCGGGGTACTCGTGCACGGTCTTCCGGCAGGCGGGAAAGGCGAGGAAGGGGTGCGGTGATGGCGAAGGAATTCACGGTCGGGGACCATGTCCGGTGGAATTCGGAGGCCGGATACGTGGAGGGTGTCATCGTCGGGAAGCACACGCACGACGTCGAATTCAAGGGCCGTACCCGCCACTGCTCGGCGGAAGATCCCCAGTACGAGATCAAGAGCGACAGGACCGATCACCTGGCGATGCACAAGGGAGGGGCGCTGACCAGGCTGTAGGGCGATGAACCGCATCCTCACGATCGGGCACTCGACCCGGGAGTTCGACGACCTGGTGAAACTGCTGCGGGACAACGACGTCACCTGTCTCGTCGATGTACGGTCCTTCCCCTCGTCGAGGAAGTACCCCCAGTGGAACCGGTCGGCGATCGTCGCGTCCCTGCCGCCCGACATCTCCTACCGTTGGATCCCCCGGCTGGGCGGCCGCCGGCACACGCCTCGGGGCGCCCCGAGCCCGAACGGCGCCTGGCGGGTGAAGGCGTTCCGGGACTACGCCGACCACATGGGTACCGAGGAGTTCGCGGAAGGGCTGCGGGAACTGCTGGAGCTGGCGGAGCACGAACGCCCGGCCGTCATGTGCAGCGAGGCGGTGCCCTGGCGGTGCCACCGCCGGCTGATCACCGACGCGCTGCTGGTCGCCGGGGCGCGGGTGGGGCACATCGTCTCCGGCTCCGCGGTGAAACCGGCGACGCTGAACGAGCACGCGCGGGTCCGTGACGGACAGCTGACCTATCCCGCCCCCTCCGGCGGGGTCAGCGCGTGACGATGCCCGCGACGAGGTTGATCGCCGTGGCGAGAATGCTGGTGCCGAAGACGTACGACAGCAGGCAGTGCCGCAGCACCATGGCCCGGATCGCCGGACTCGACACCCCGGTGTCGGAGACCTGGTAGGTCATACCGAGGTTGTAGCTGAAATAGAAGAAATCCCGGTACGCCGGTGGCCGGGGGGAATTGAAGTCGATTCCCCGGGTGGACTCCGGGTAATAGAGGAACGCGTAGCGGGTGGCGTACATGAGGTGCAGCGCGGCCCAGGCCATGAAGACACCGCCGAGCGCCGTCGCGGCGTGCACGGGATCGGAATTGCCGAGCAGCAGCACCGCTATACCCGCCAGACCGCACACGGCCGCCGCGACCACGACGAGTTCCTCGGCGACCGGGCGCAGATCCTCGCGCCGTGCGTGCACATGGGTCTCCTCGGCGTCCATGGGCCACAGCACGATCCATCCGGTCACCACGAAGAACGTCTCCGTCGCGGTGATTCCCGCCAGGACACCGAGCGGTGCGTCCGTCGGCATGGCGACCGCCGCCCCGATCAGCACTCCGGCGACCACCGCGCAGACGAGACGCGGGATCGCGGAGAAGAAGAGCGGAAACCGTCTGCTCATACGCCATGACGGTAGCGGTTTCCCCTATGCGCGGCTTCCGGAGGGATGTGCGGCTTCCGGAGGGCTTCCGGAGTCTCACCGCCTTCCGGCCGACGCTCCCGCCGCCGGACGCCGGTTTTCCACAGGCCGGAACGGCGGACGATCACCGGCGTTAGGGTGCCTTCCAGGACCGGGACCTGCGCGTCCCGGGCATCTGGCCGTGTGGTCATGAGGTCGTTCGGGGCATCAGGGGGGGGGACGGGATGAGGCGAGGACGTTCACCGCGGGTACCGGCGTGGGCCGTCCTGCTCGCGGTCGTCATGGCGGCGACGGCGTGCACCGGCGGCGGTGCGCGTGACTCGGCCGACGCCGCCATGGCGCCCGCGGCACGGACGTATCTGTCGAAGGCGCTGGACATCGTGGAGGAGCACTCGCTCCGCCGTCACCAGGTCGACTGGGCCGCCCTGCGCCGCAGCACGTTCGCACAGGCACAGGGTGCGCGCGGACCGGCGGACACCTACGAGGCGATCGAGGTGGCGTTGAGCCGTCTGGGCGACCGGCACAGCCAGTTCTGGGATCCGGCGCAGGCCAAGGAGCAGCTGGACCCCTCCGCGACGCCCGTCGAGCCACCCCGGAGCCGTTCACTCGGGCGCGGCGTCGGCTACCTCGCCCTGCCCGGCGTGGACGGCGCCCGGCAGACGTACGACACCTATGTGCGACAGGGCCGCGATGCTGTGGCGAGGACGGACCGTGCGGGCGCCTGCGGCTGGGTGGTGGATCTGAGAGGGTCGACCGGCGGCGGGATGTGGCCTGTCCTCGCGGTCGCCGGGCCCCTCCTGGGCGACGGCACGGTGGGCGCCTTCGTGGACGCCGACGGGAAGAAGTCCGTGTGGTCGGTCAAGGACGGCTCCCCGTACCAGGACGGCACGTCGGCCGGCTGGGGCGCCGCGAAGCCCCTCGCCCAGGCCGTGCCGCCGGTCGCGGTACTGACCGGAAGGGAGACGCGCAGCGCGGGCGAGGCGGTCGTGATCGCCTTCCACGGGCGCCCGCACACCCGGTTCTTCGGCGAACCGACCCAGGGCCTCCCGACGGGGAACGCGTCGTACCCCCTCCCCGACGGCGCGCTGCTCCTCCTCACCGGAGCCCGGGAGGCGGACCGGACCGGCCGCGTCCACGACGGCCCGATCCCGCCGGACGAGGAGGTCGTCAAGGACCCCCGCCCGGCGGCCCGCGACCGTGACGACGCCCTGGACGCGGCCCGCGACTGGCTGCTCACCCAAGAAGGCTGCCGCAGCTCATGACCCGACCGCCGAAGCCGGGCCACCGGGCCCGTCCCTCCCGGGAGGGACGGCGGCACGGCGCTCGCGGGCGCGCGGACCTGGGCCGCCCGGACGACCGGCGAGGTCATGCGCGCACGCTTGGTGAGGTCCCGTCAGGGACTCGTCGTGACGGGGTCGGGATGTGGTCCTCCGGTCGCCCGGCGAGCGGTACGAGTGGCCAGGTAGAGCGCCGCGGCCGATGTGAGCACCGCCATCAGGACGAGCATGACGCGGTAGTCGACGAGCGCGACCAGAGCGGCTCCGACGGCGATCGCCGCGGTCTGCGGCAGACCGATCAGTACGCTCAGCGCGGCGTCGGTCCGCCCCATCAGGTGGGCGGGCGTGCGCCGTTGGAGGAGGGTGGTGCCGCCCGCGATGATCCAGGGCAGGCCCGTCCCCATGAGCACGGTGCCGGGCACGACCGCGGGCAGAGCCGGGACGGCGGTCAGGAGGAACCCGGCGGCGGAGAGGACGAGACCGAACACCACCGTCCGGGTTTCCCCCGCGCGCCGCATGAGCACCGCGGCACCCACCCCGGCCACCACGGCCCCCGCGGCCTGCGTCGCCCCCAGCACCCCGACGAAGGCAGGCGGGCGGCCCAGCCCGGAGTCGACCACCGCGAAGAGCACCGACTGCGAGAACCCGAAGGCGATGACCGCGATCATCGTGGCGACGGTGAACCGGCGCAGGGCGGCAGTCCCCACGATGTGCCGGAATCCGGCGGCGAGACGGGCCCCGGTTCCCTGCCCTTCCGCCTCGGGCCCGGGGAGTCGCGGTCCGTTCTCCCGGAGGCGGATCAGGGCCACCAGCAGGGCCACGAGGGCGAAGGTCATGGCGTCGCCCACCACCAGCGGCGCCAGACCGAACACGGACAGCACGCCCGCCCCCAGGAGCGGCGCGATCAGGCGTACTCCCTGGAGCAGCGTCTGGAGAAGGCCATTGGCATCCCCCAGGCGCTCGGGCGGTATCAGCGCCTGGGTGAGCGCGGTCATGGCCGAGCCGGAGGTGCCGCTGGCCAGTCCGTACAGGACCATGACGGCGTAGCAGATCCAGATGCCGTGGCGGTCGTGCACCAGCAGCAACGGCAGCACCAGCACCATCGAGAACAGGTTCAGGGCGATCAGCAACGGCGCGCGGCGCGACCGGTCCACCAGAGCACCGCAGAGAGGTGCGCCCAGGGTCCCCAGGACGAAGGCGAAGAAGGTGAGACCGGCGGCCGAGTCGCTGCCGGTGAGTTCCTTGACGCGGACGCCGAGGGCGATCCACAAGGCGTTGCTCCCCGCCATGTCGATCAGCCGGGCCAGCATGAGCAGCAGGATGTCACGGCGGACGAGCAGGGCGCGCACGGTCAGTCCTCCAGCGGGCGCAGGGCGTCGGCGGGGAACGTGAACTGGATCAGCTCCATCGGGACGGTGCCTTCGGGGCGCAGCGAGGGATCGTCGAGCCGCTCGCGGTAGCGGTGGAGAAGCGCGGTCATCTCTTCCAGGAAGGACTCGGCTTCCTCCGGGGTGAGGTGGAAGACCGCGTCGGCGGAGCTGGTGATCCTGCTCCAGTCCCCGGAGAACCCGGCCCGCATCGCGCCGATCCTGCGGATCCGCTCCAGCCACGACTCCCAGAGCACCGCGCCGAGCGCGGCGGCGGCGGTCGTGGTCTCGGCGTCGCCGGCGTCGGCCGCGTCCTCGAAGCGGAAGCCGATGTGGGTGCGCCGCCAGGGGCGGCTGCGCCCCGCGCCGCCTCCCGCTTCCTCGACGAAGCCGTACTTCGCCAGCGTGCGCAGATGGAAGGCGCAGTTGGTCGGGGACTCGCCCACCATCCGGGCGGCCTCGGTCGCGGTCAGCGGCTCGCGGCGGCCGAGTGCTTCGAGCAGGGCCAGGCGCGTGGGATGGGCGAGGGCGCGCATGGCCTTCGGTTCGGTGAGGTCGCGGGGTTCGCGGGGAGCGGCGCCTGCTTCGAAAGACATGTTTCGAGACTCTACGCTCGAAACATGTCTTTCGAAAGAGCCCGGGAGGTCAGGCGACCAGCCTCAGCCACGCCTCCGTGAGGGCGGCGTGGCCCGCCGGGGTCGGGTGGATGCCGTCGGCGGCCCAGTGCGCCGGGCCGGTCGCCGCGGCGAGCTGGGCGAACATGCCGTCGGCGGCGAGCAGTCGGGCGCCGTAGCGGTGGGCGAGGCCGCGGACGGCCTGGATCTTGGGGTCCAGGTCGGCGCGCCACTGCTTCCAGTCGTCCGGGCCGATGTGGTGGTCGTCGTCGATGTCCAGGCTGTCGCTGTACGGCAGGAGGAAGGGTTCGACGAGGATCAGTCCGGTGCCCCGCTCGGCCAGCGGCGCGAGCAGGCGGTCGTAGCCGGCCGCGAAGTCCTCCACGGGGATCATGTGGCCGTCCGGGTCGAGGGTGTGCCAGCCGACGTCGTTGATGCCGACGAGGATCGACACCACGTCCGGACGGGCGTCGAGCACGTCGGTCTGCCAACGGGCCTCCAGGTCCATGACCTTGTGGCCGCCGACCCCGGAGTTCAGCCAGGTCACGGGCCGGTCCGGGTGCCGCAGGCCCCACTGCCCCGCGATGTGCAGGGGGTAGCCGGACCCGAGGCCGTCCTCGCTCGCCGACCGCCCGCTGTCGGTGATCGAGTCGCCGGTGAACATCACGGTGGTTCCCGGGCGCAGGGTGATCGTCATCTGTGCTCCTTGAGAGGTGAGTGGGTGGGAGGGAAAGGTCTTCGCAGGGTGCCGCCGCAGGGCGGCCACCGCCTCTGCTAGCGGCCGAACCACCGCTCGGCGGCCCGCTCGAACGGCCGCGGATCGACGTCGCGGCCGCCCGCGCAGGCGACGAAGCCGTCCGGGCGGACGAGGACCGCGCCCAGGCCGAGGTCGTTCCTCGCCGTGCCCGCCGCATAGCGCAGTCGGCTCGCCCGGCCGGTGGCCGTGCCGCGCAAGCGCCGGTCGGGGCTGAGGTCGAGCAGGACACCTCGGCCGTCCCGCAGCAACTCGCCGAGGCGGGTGCCGTCGTCGAGGCGGAGGTCGGGGGCGCTGCGGCCGGTCAGCGGGTGGTCGCCGCCGAGGTCGTAGCGGATCGACGTCCCGGACAGCTTCCCGAACATGTGGGTCGTGCCGTCGCGGGTCGCGAGCAGGTCGCCCAGCATCCCGCGCAGTGCGCGCCCGTGCTCGTCCGGCCGCATCGCCGCCACCTGGGCGCGCGAGCGGTCGAGCACGTCGGCGCCCACGGGGTGGCGTTCGCGGGTGTAGGTGTCGAGGAGCCCGTCGGGCGCGTGTCCGTGCACGGTCGCCGCGAGTTTCCACCCGAGGTTCATGGCGTCGCCGATGCCGAGGTTGAGTCCCTGGCCGCCGAGGGGCGAGTGGATGTGCGCCGCGTCTCCGGCGAGCAGGACGCGCCCGATCCGGTAGGTCGTCGTCTGCATCGCCCGGTCGGTGTAGGTCGAGACGAGCGAGACGCCGTTCAGCGTCACATCCGTGCCGGACACGCGGCGCAGCACGGACTGGAGGTGGCCGGTGGCCGGGGGCCGCGAGCGGTCGAAGGCGCCGCCGTCGAAGTCCATCATGCCGAGGTGCCCCTCGGCGGGCATCCGGAGGTACATGCCGTGCGGTGTGTGGTGGAACCCGGGGCGCAGCAGCTCGGGTTCGGCGACGTCGGCGAGCATGACGTAGCCGGTGAACTGCGGCCCTGAGCCGGTGAATTCGAAGCCCGCGAGTCCGCGCACCGTGCTGCGTCCGCCGTCGCAGCCGACGAGCCAGCGCGCCGGGTACGCCTGTCCGCCGGCTCGCGCGACCACGTGTTCGTCGTCCTGTTCGACGCCGGTCACCGTGACACCGCGCCGGATCTCCACGCCGAGCAGGGCCGCCCTCTCGGACAGGAGCGCCTCGACCGCTTCGAGACAGGTCATGACGCCGTCCCCGGCCGGGCCGGGCAGCCGGAACGGCAGGGCGGTGAGGTCGACCCGCGCCGGATCGAGCACGATGCCCGCGAAGTGGCCCACCGCGCGGGGAGGGGACGGCTCGTCCAGATCCGCGTCCGTGTCCGTATCCGTGTCCGTGTCGGGTCCTGGGCCGCCCTTCGGGCCCGATGCCGCACGGAGCGCGGGCAGCATCCCCCGGCGGTAGAACGCCTCGACCGATCCGGCGGACAGGCCCCGCATCCCGAGCGGATCCGCCCGCCACGGCGAGCCGGGCGTCGGCTCCCGTTCCAGGACCAGGACCGAGCAGCCCGCGAGACCGAGTTCGCCGGCGAGGAACAGCCCGACCGGACCACCGCCCACGATCACCACGTCATGCACGACAACCACCTCTCCGAAGCCGTTTCCCGCCCGGCTTCCGCACGCCTGGGCCGCGGTCCGTCCGCGGCCTCCCTGCGTCCCGGCAAGACTGGCGCGGGCCGCTCACACGGGGCGCACACGCCGCTGACACGCGGGCGCGCGGCGCCCCCGCGCCGTGAGCGGACCCGGTCAGCCGTGTGCGAGGATCGGGGAATGGACGGGGGTGCACGGCTTCGGGTCACACTGCTCGGCGCCTGCCAGGTGTCCCGTGGCGACACCGTCCTGCCGGTACCGGGCGCCCGGCTGCGGGCCCTGGCCGTACGGCTGGCCCTCGCCGGCGGGCACCCGGTCGGACCGAGCGGCCTCATCGAGGCGATCTGGGCCGAGGAACCGCCCACGGACCCGGCCCACGCGCTCCAGGCCCTCGTCTCCCGGCTGCGCCGGACCCTCGGCTCGGCCGACGCCGTCACGCAGCACGCGGACGGCTACCGGCTGGCCGTGGACGCCGCCGACGTGGACGCACTGCGGTTCGAGCGGCTCGCCGCCGAGGGCCGTGACCGGCTGCGCGCCGCCGATCCGCGGTCCGCGGCGGCGGTGCTCGGCGAGGCCCTCGCGCTGTGGGGCGACCGCCCCGGCGCCGAACCCCCGGCCGTCTCGGCGGTGGCACCCGCCGTCGCGGCCCGCCTCGCGCACGCCTCGACCGAGGCCGTCACCGACCTCGCGGATGCCGAACTGGCCCTCGGCCGCGCCGACATGGCCGCCGCCCGGCTGGCCCCGCTGCTGGCCGAACACCCCGTCCACGAGCGCGCCGCCGCGCTGCTCATGGACGCGCTCGCCGCCCAGGGCCGCCAGGCCGAGGCCCTCGCCCTGTACGAACGGATCCGCGAGCAGTTGGCCGACACCCTCGGCACCGACCCCGGCGCCGCCCTGGGCGAACGCCATCTGCGCCTGCTGCGCGGCGAGCGGCCCGCCGCCGACGCCACGCTGACCCGGCGGGACAACCTGCCCGCGCCGCTGACCAGCTTCCTCGGCCGGGACGCCGACCTCGCCCGGATCGACGCGCTGCTCGCCGCCGGACGCCTGGTGACGGTGCTCGGTCCCGGCGGGGCCGGCAAGACGCGCCTGGCCGTCGAGGCGGCCCGCCGCCACCGGCACGAGTACCGCGACGGCGTCTGGATGATCGACCTCGCCTCCGTCACCGAGCCCGCCAAGGCCGGCGCGGCGCTGCTGGCCGCGATCGGGCTGCGCGGCTCGGCACTCTTCGACGCCCCGGCCGGGCTGCGCGGCACACCGGCCGACGAAGTGGACGTACTGGCCGACCAGTTGGGCGGACACGAAGCGCTGCTCGTGGTGGACAACTGCGAGCACCTGGTCGACGCCGTGGCGCATCTGATCGCGGCCCTGCTGACCCGTTGCGCCGCGCTGCGGGTGCTGGCCACGAGCCGGGAACCGCTGGCGGTCGACGGCGAGGCACTGGTCCCGCTCGGTCCGCTCGCCCTGCCGGAGCCGGACGCGGACCTCGCGCGGGCCCGCGGTACGGCGTCGGTGCGCCTGTTCACCGAGCGGGCGGCGGCCGTACGGCCCGGATTCGGTGTCGACGAGCACAACCTCGCCGAGGTGCTGCGCGTCGTGCGCGGTCTGGACGGCCTGCCGCTCGCCCTGGAACTGGCCGCGGCCCGCCTGCGCACACTCTCGCTGACCGGCCTGGCCGACGGGCTGTCGGACCGGTTCCGCCTGCTCACCACCGGCAGCCGGACCGCGCTCCCCCGGCACCGCACCCTGCGCGCGGTCATCGCCTGGAGCTGGGACCTGCTCGACGCGGACGCCCGCACGGTCGCGGAGCGGATCTCCGTCCTGCCCGGGGGCGTCACGGTGGCCTCGGCCACCGCGCTCCGCGACGGCACCGCGGTGCCCGCCGCCGACGTCCCGGAGCTGCTCGCGGACCTGGTCGACCGGTCGCTGCTGCACCTCGCACCCGACACCGGCCGCCACCGGATGCTGGAGACCATCCGCGAGTACGGCCTGGAGCGCCTGGCCGAGCAGGGCGAGCTGACCGGCGTACGGGACCGGGCCGCCCGCCACTTCGCCGAACTGGTCGCCCGTCACGACCCGTTGCTGCGCGGCCCCGGTCAGCTCCCCGCGCTGCACGCGCTGCACGCCGAGTACGACAACGTGCTCGCCGCCCTGCGCCACCTCTGCGACACCGCGGAGACCGGTGCGCTCGCCCTTTCGGTGGACCTGATCTGGTACTGGCAGCTGCTCGGCCGGCACCGCGACGCCGCCCACTGGCTCGGCGAGGCGGTCGCGCTGCCCGCCGGAGGGCCGAGCCTGACCCGCGACATCGCCGAGGGGCTGCTCGCGCTCAACGTCTCCGCCACCCGGGGCGCGTCGGCCGCCGACTGGTTCGAGGAGCGGCGCGACGGACTGCGGGCGCTCAACCGCCGGCTGCTCGACCATCCCCGGCTGCCGGGCCCGAGCGGGGTGCTGACCGCGGTCTGGCTGGCCTCCCTCACCGGCGCCGAGGTACCGCCGGGCGTCCTCCAGCGGCTCGTCGAGGGGCCCGATGTGTGGGCGGCCGGTATGGCGTGCCTGGTCCGGGCCCAGCTCGCCGAGAACGACGGCCGTCTGGACCGGGCCCGTGACGATCTGCGCGTCGCGCTGGAGTGTTTCACCCGGGCGGGCGACCGCTGGGGCCTGGCCAGGGCACTGCCGTTGCGCGCGCTGGTGCGGCAGTACGACGGCGATCTCGACGGCGCGCTGGCCGACGTGACCGAGGCCAAGCGGCTGGCCCGCGAGTTCGGTTCGCTCGGCCTCAGCGACGAGATCTTCGTCGATCTGCGCCTGGTCGATCTGCGGGTGCGGCTCGGTGAGACCACGCAGGCCGCCGGGACGATCGCCGCGGCCCGGGAGCGCGCGCTGCTCTCGTCGACGCCCGAGACGGCGATCCTGCTCGATGTGCGGGAAGCCGCGCTGCGGACGCGGACCGGTGAGCTGGTCCGGGCGCGCGAGCTGGTCGAGTCGGTCGAGGCCGGACTGTCCACGCACGTCCTGTTCGACGGCGACCAGGGTCAGGCGCTGGCCGGGACGGTGCGGGGCGCGCTCTGTCTCGAACTCGGTGACGCGGCGGGCGCACGGGACGCGTTGGTGCGGGCGCACACCGCCGCGGCCGGCAGCGGGGACATGCCGGTGGTGGCGTCGGTCGCGGTGGCCGTGGCCGGACTCGCCGCGCTGCACGGGGACCACCGCGAGGCCGCCGTCCTGCTCGGCGCAGCGTCCCGGCTGCGTGGCGCCCATGACCGCACCGACCCGCAGGTCCGCGCGCTGAGCGAGCGCGGCCGGGCCGCGCTCGGCGACGAGCGCTTCGCCGAGGCGTACGGATACGGCCGACGGCTGGACATGGCGGCGGCCCTGGCCCGGACCGATCCGGCGCGGCTAAGCGGAGCGCCGCCGCTGCCGCTGCCGCACGACGGCGGGCACTCGGGCTGACGGTCACGGTGACTGCGACGCCGCCCGGCGCCGGGCGACCGGCGCCCGTCAGCCCACCAGGCGTCGGCGCCAGTCGAGCGCGGTGAGGTGGACGGCCCGGCCCGGATCGCCGTCCCAGGCGGTGGTCAGTCCGACGGCGTCGAGCGCGGCCACCACTTCGCGTCCCACCGCCGCGGTGGTCTCCTCCGAGCCGTCGAAGCCGCCGTACAGAAGCATCAGCCCGCGGCCTACGGCGGCGGAGTCGGTGCACTGGGTGTGGAAGTAGACGAAGCCGCGGGCGCCGGGCGCCGCCTCGGCGCCGATCTCCGCGTTGCCGCAGGAGCGACAGCAGGTGAAGTTCTCCCGGGCGGTGATCCCGGCGGCCTCCAGCGCGGTGAAGGCGCGGCTGAGCCGCTCGGGGTCGGTCTCGCCCTGCCAGCGGGCCTGCTCCTCGACGCGCTCCAGCCACAGCCGGTCGGCCAGCGCCCGCGCCTGGTCCTGCGAGAGGGGCCGACGGTCCTCGGTGACCAGGTACTCCTCGGCGACCTCGGCCAGTTCCTCGCGGGAGGCGTATCCGCCGACCAGCACCTCGCGGACCCGCCGCTCCAGTTCGGCGCGCTCGTCCGCGCCGAGGGCGAGCGGCGGGACGTCCCGCGCGGGTCCCATGTCGAGCAGGCGCCACTCCAGTCCCGCGTCCCAGCCGGTCTGTCGGCGGGCCCAGCCGGCCAGCGCCGCCGACACGGCTTCGGGACGGCCGGTCAGGGCCTGGAAGTGCCGGTCGGCGGCGCCGTCGCGGTGTTCCAAGGTGTAGTCGCCACCGGCCTCGTGCCAGACCTGGACGAAGACGTCGGGCAGGTCGGGTATCCGCTGGACGACCAGGAACCGGTCGCCGTCACCGCCGATGCGCCGCACCAGCGCGGCCAGTTCCTCGGCGGACACACGGAGGTGCCGCTCCTGGTTCTCCGTCTTCACCACGATCTCGAACATGCGCAGACTCTGGCACACCCCACTGACAAGACCCCACTCACAACGACGCCCCACTCACAACGCCCTGCTCACAACGCCCCGCTGACACGGTCCCGCTGACGAACTGCCCGGTGGCGGCGTCACACCACCGGTGGCGGGACGGGCGTCTCCTGCCTGCGGCGGGTGCGCCGGTACCAGAGCGCGGTCGCCGCGAGTCCGGCCAGGGCGGCCGCTCCGACCGCTCCGCCCTTCAGCAGGCCGGGCGGCCGGAAGTCGCAGCTGACGGAATCGGCCGTGCCGTCCAGGGGCACCGCGATCAGGCCGAGATAGGCGGCGGCCGGGCGCGCGGGGCCGTCACCGGCCGAGCACCTCCAGCCCTTGATCCGCGGGATCGCGAGGACCGCCGTGCCGGTGCTGCCGGCCGGTATCCGGGCGGTGACGGAGTGCCCGCCCACCTGGACCCGGGTGGCACCGGTGGCGCTCAACTGCTGGACGGCCCGCTCCAGTCGGCCGGGGACGAGACAGCCGATCGGCTGCTCCGGCAGGTCCAGCCATCCGGTGTGACGCAGTTCGACCCGGACCTTCCCGGAGGCCGGTACGACCCCGATGCTCCGCAGCGGAGGCCGCACGGCGGGCAGCTTCCCGGCGAACGCCACCGGCCGGCCGCCGTTCATGGTCGCGGTGCCGTTGAACGTCAGCGCCGAGAGGTACGCCCGGCTGCCGGGCGTGCAGGTGGTGGTGAGGGTGACCGAGCCCTTTCCGGCGCGGGTCCTCGTGGTCGGGGCCGGGGGATCGTAGACACGGGCGCCGAGCAGCATCTCCTGGTTGGCGAAGACGGAGGGGCCGAAGCGTGCCGTGCCGTCCGGCAGGCGCAGTCGGGGACGGACGGTCACCAGCGGCGGTACGTCGGTGGTGGTGGCCTGCGGCACCTTGCCGGGCCCTCCCGCCGGATCCCCGGCCAGGCGGATGCGCGTACCGACGGAGAACAGGGCGTCGGTCACGGGGTTGTCCAGGCTCACCGGGCGCCGGCCCTTGGCGAAGTAGCCGTAGCCCAGCGAGGTCAGCGTGTCCTGGGTGATCTGCGCGGTCAGGCTGCTGTAGTAGCCGCCGCTCTGGCCGCCGACGACCATCGGGTCGTTGCGTCCGGGGTCCTCGCCGGGGTCGGTGCGCGAGCGCGGCCAGTCGTCGGCGGCGGCGACCGCGTCCGCCACGGCCCGCTCCTGCCCGCCCAGCCGCGGCGACCAGGATCTGTGCCGCAGTTCCAGTTGCGCGACCCGCATCCCGGCCACGGCCGTCTCGCCCGCCTGGGCGGTCACCAGGAGGGCCACGGCCAGCACCGGCAGGACCCGGGCTCCCGCGCCGCCTCCCCGCAACCGGGGTGCGACGAGCGCGGCGCCCGCGGCCAGTACGGCCAGGAGCAGGGCGACGGCGAACACCGGGTACGACCACCGGTCGACGGCGTAGGTGCCCCGTGCCGCCAGGGCGAGGGCGGCCAGGACCGTCAGGCCCGCGGCGAGCGCGGCCGGCCGGGGCAGGCCGTCCGCGGTGGACAGCCAGGCCGCGATCAGCAGCAGACCGCACAGCACGAACGCCTGGCGGTCGGGGACGCCGTTGGGCTCGGCGCCCGCGTGCCAGAGCAGATGGGTGGGCCGCCAGTGCAGCGAGAGCGCGACGAGGCAGATCGCGGCCGGCCAGCCGAACCGTGTCCGGGCCGGCAGACCACGGTGGAACGGCATGGCCAGCGCCAGTGCGAGCGCCGGGGTGCCGATGTACAGCGCGGGTGACTCCGTGCTGCTGGTGGCGGGCAGCAGCCGGGCGAAGACGTCCGGCCAGGCGGCCGGGGAGAAGGTCACCGGCGGAGTGGGGTGGGCGGTCCTGGTGGCCGAGTAGATCACCAGGACCAGCGGGGCGGCGAGCCCGACGCCGATCAGCACGCTCCGGGCGGCGTGCAGCACGGCGGACGGCCGACGGCGGTCCTTGTCGTCGGTGAGCAGCCGGACCAGCAGGAAGATGGCGGCGCCGATGGTGGCCATGTAGGCGGTGTAGAAGTTCGACACCCAGGCCAGCCCCACGACGAGCGGCCCCAGCACGGGGCGCCGCGCGCCGCGCGCCCACTCGCCGACCAGGCACAGCAGCGGGAACGCGAGCAGTCCGTCCAGCCACATCGGTACGTAGGCGCCGTTGTCGAGCGTCCAGCCGCACAGCGCGTACGCCGACCCCAGCAGCGCCGCCACCGGCCACGGGCCGCGGCGCAGTCGCAGCAGGAGCACCGCCATCGCCGCCCCGGCCGCGGTGATCTTCGCCGTGGTGATGACGTAGAGGGCCAGCTCGACGCGGTCGGCCGGGAACAGCACCACCATCAGGTCGAAGGGGCTGCTCAGATAGGTGCCGACGTCACCGAGGAAGTTCGAGCCGTAACCGGAGCCCCAGTTCATGAACAGGTCGCCGTCGGCGCCGCCGAGCAGCACCGTGCGCCAGTAGGCGTGGAAGGGCACGTACTGGGTGCCCATGTCGACGACGTTGCGGCTGTGCGGGCCCAGCGGATAGCTGCCCGCGAGCAGATTCCCCAGGCAGAACACCAGGCACGACAGGACACCGGCGCCGAGGGCCGCGCGCAGCGGGACGCTGTCGCGCGACCGGTCGGCCAGTGCACGGAGCCGGGTGGGGAGACCGGCGCGCCCGCCGGATCCGGTTTCGCGGTCGTCGTCGGGTGCCGGACGGCCGGACGAGGGTCTGACGGTGACGGACACGGTTCCTCTCCTCGGGAATCTGGTACGGGCCCTCGCGTACGGAAGGCGGAACGTCCGTGTGTACGGAAGGCGGAGCGTCCGTCGCGGAGCCTCAGGGTGTCCGGGCGCCTGCCGGGGGCGGACGGCAGGTGCCGCCGGGACGGGTGGTCAGGACCGGGACGCCGCCTCGCGCAGGCCGCGCGGGAGTACCTGCCGCAGCGGGGCGCGCCGTTTGCGGCCGCCGGGCAGTTCCAGCTCGGTCAGCCGCTCGGTGTCGAAGTACGCGGCACACGGCCCCGCCTGGACCGCGCCCGCGTCTCCCGCGGCCTGCGACAGCACGCGCACGGCGCGCGGCCGCAGCCAGGGGTACCGGGTGGGCTGCATGCCGTACCCGACCGCTTCCAGCAGCGGCTGGAGGGTGGCCGGGTCCTCGGGCGGCCGGGGAGCGGCACCGGCTTCGAGACCGGGGACGACGCGGTCGACGATCACCAGCGGCACGCGGTTGCTGTTCTCGTAGGGTGCGAGCCGCCGCAGTACCGTCCCGGTGCCGACGCGGGCGGTGGGGATGCCGTGGTAGACCGCGGCGGTGAGCAGCGCGGTGGAGAAGCAGCCGACCACCAGTTCCAGCGGGAGGTGGTCGTAGAAGACCTCGGCGAGCAGTGTCCCGCCGAGTTCCGTCAGGCGCACTCCGGCCTTGTCGGCCTCGCGCCGCAGGGCCTCGCCGTAGCGGACCGGCGCGGTGGGGTGCGGCTTGAAGGCGACCGACCGGTGACCGGCCTCGGCGGCGGCGCGCAGCATCCGCACATGCAGGTCCTCTTCCTCCTCGGCGGTGAGGATGTCCAGGGCGGCCAGATACTGGCCGAGCAGCAGCGCGGTCGGCGCGGCCTCGGCGGCCCGCGCGACCTCGGCGTCGCCGGACGCGGCCCGGGACAGCTCGGACAGCACCGCGCGGAAGGCGTCGTCCGGGACGAGTTCGGCCTCGACACCGAACTCCGAGAGCAGCAGCGGGCGCAGGCCCGGCACCAGGTCCAGGTGCAGCAGCCGCTGGACCCGTACCGCGACGGAGTGCGGCGGCTCGTCGCGGGTCGGGCCGTAGCTCATCAGGCCGTCGGCGTACACGTGCACCGGGGCGCCCGCGAACACGGCGGCGAGGCTTCTGGCCGGGCTGACCTGGATCGACTCCACCACGAGCGTCACCGGTCCGGTGCCGAGCCGCCACCGGGTGCGCAGCACCCGCTCCCACAGCGGCACGTCGTCCGGGCGCGGCTGCCAGCCGCCCGGGTGGTGCGGGGCGATGGCCTCGTTCCAGTCCTCCACCTGGTCGAAGCGGGCGGCGATCTCCTGAAAGCCCGTCATGTCGCTCATGTGCGGCGCCACTTCGGGGACGGCCGCGTTGTTGGTGAGCAGCAGCACGCGCCGGGCCCGGTCGGCGGGTCCGAACCGGCCGGCGTCCAGGGCCGCGGCCAGCGTGGCGGCGCCGTACAGCGTGGACGCCTGGAAGATCTGCACCGGCGTCGTGCCGTCGGAGCGGCCGGCCGGGTCGGGGACGCCCGTGTCGGCGGGGGTGGCCGCGGTGCGCGGCGCGCGCAGGACCGGGGGCGGGACCACCACGGCGGCGGCGCGGGCCGGACGGGACTCCCCTGTGTCGCGCAGTCGGCGCAGCAGCGTGCCGCGGGCGGGGTCCATGGTCGCCAGGGTCTCGTCGAGGACCTGCCGGGGCATCCGGTGCAGCGCGGCCGTCGACTCGGCCTTGAGCTGTCTGGCCACCTGGCTCTCGTACTGGTCGGACTTGTTCATGTGGAAGGCGATCATCGCGCAGTAGGTGCGGACCGCCTTCGGTATGAAACGGTCCCCCTCGGGATCGTCGGCCAGCTCGCGCAGGACGGTGTCGTAGGCGGGGATGAAGTCCAGCTGGCGGGTGTCGGAGATCTGGGTGAGCGACGTTTCGACGCCCCGCCGGTAGAAAGCTCCGTGCAGGTCGAGCGCCGCGTAGCTGCGGGCGCGCAGATGGAGCCGCCACACCCACAGGCGGTCCTCGGCGGTGCGCAGCCGTGTCTCGAACCGTCCCTCGCCGTCGGCGAACAGCCGGGAGCTGTAGATGCCGAACGGGACGAAGGGGTAGTCCACCATCGTGGCCATGTGCGCGGGCGCGATGCCGTCGCGCGGGTCCATCACGACGTCCCGCAGCCGGGCCGGGGCGTACCGGATCTGCCGCTTCCGGCCGGTGGCCAGCACATGGTCGGTGCGGGCGAAGTCGCATCCGAGCCGGGACATGCGGTCCACCAGGGCGCGCAGATGGCCGGGGGCGTACCAGTCGTCGCCGTCCAGGAACGTCACATGGTCGCCGGTCGCCTCGTCGAGTCCGGTGTTGCGGGCCTGCGCCACTCCCTGGTTGGTCTCGTGGTGGATGACGCGCGCGTTCGGCACCTTGCCGATCATGTCCTCGATGATCTGTCCGGTGCGGTCGGTCGAGCAGTCGTCGATCAGCAGGAACTCGAACTCCGGGGCCGCGTTGGCGGCCAGACTGCGCATCGTTTCCGCGACATACGCCTCGACGTTGTGGCACGGGACGATGACGGAAAGTGTGGACATGTACGAGCCCCCCAGGGGATTTCATTCCAGGAACCTGCGCATGCTATCCACCCCCAAGGGTTTTCCGTGACCCGCAAATGAACAGCCGCCGACAGGGCGGTTAAATGCGATCGCCACTGCCGCGGCAATTTCCGCCGACGCCCTCGCGTGGCGGAAAGAATCCCGAATAGTTCTTGTGCCGTATTTCCGGGCGCCGAGCATCTCCCGGCCGAGTCGGTCTGCTTCCGTTCCGGTGACCGAGCGGTCCTGGCGCCGCCGGTCCCGTCGAGTCGAGCGGTGTGAACTGACGCCCCGTTCAACGCTGTTGACAACCGGCCCACCGTTCCCGCTCCCACCTGCGCGTTCGCCCTGCGTACCGGCGCATTCTGTGAACGTCGTGGAACGTCCACGAGGGAGGTCCTGTGCGGCCCGCGGGTCACTAGCTTGGCGCGGTGTTTCCCATCCCCCATCTTGGAGGCATCGTGTCACGATTGCCGATAGCGGCGCGGACGGCCGCGGCGGCGGCCTGTCTGGCCACCGTGGCCGCGCTGGCCGCGGCCATACCCGCGGCGGCCGACCCACATCCCAGAACGTCGCTGGGAGCCGCCGGGTCGGCCCCGGCGGGCGCGCACCGGCTCGGTGCGACGGCGGCCGGCCGCACGATCGACGTCGCGCTGTCGCTCAGACCGCACGACGAGGCCGGGCTCGACGCGTTCGTCGCGTCGGTCAGCGATCCGGCGTCACCGCACTACCGCCACTACCTCACCAGCGCGCAGTACAACGAGCGGTACGCGCCCCGGGCGTCCGACGTCGCCGGGGCGAGCGCCTTCCTGAAGTCCAACGGCCTGCGTGTCACGAGGGTTTCGGGCAACCGGCAGGTCATCGACGCGACCGGCTCCGCCGAGCAGGTGCAGGCCGCGTTCGGCACGTCGATCGGCGACTACGCCGACGCCGCGGGCAGGCACTTCTACGCGAGCGACAAGGCGCCTTCCGTACCGTCCGCGCTCGCGTCCACCGTGCGGGCGGTGACCGGTCTGACCGACCGGCCGGTGGCGCACCGGGCGGGCGGCGGACCGGCCGGGCACAGCGGCAGGGCACCGGGCGCCACGCCCGCGCGCGGTCCCGCCGGTCCGGCCGGGCCCGCCGGCGGATACACGCCGGCCCAGTTCCGTACCGCCTACGGCATGAAGAATCTGTCCGCGTCGTACAACGGCTCGGGGCAGACCGTCGGACTGATCGAGTTCGACGCGTTCAAGCAGTCCGACGTCGACGCGTGGACGAAGTACTTCGGCCAGCCGTCGGTGAACGCGCGGGTCGTCCCGGTGAACGGCGGTGTCCGCAGCCCGGGGAGCGACCAGCTCGAAGTCACCCTGGACGTGGAGTCGGTGGCCGCGACGGCGCCGGGCGCCGCCCAGATCGTGTACGAGGCGCCCAACTCGGACAACGCCTGGGTCGACGAGATGGCGAAGATCGCGAGCGACAACCAGATCACCGTGCTGTCCGGCTCCTGGCTCAACGGCGAGAAGTGCGAGTCGGCGCCCATCCAGGCGTCGCACGACTCGTACACCCAGATGGTCGCGCAGGGGGTCACCCTGCTGTCGGCCTCCGGTGACTGGGGGGCGACCGGCTGCGGCTACCAGGGCGACAACTCCACGGTGCAGGCCGACTATCCGCCGAGCGACCCGCTGTTCACCGGGGTCGGCGGAACGCAGCTGCGGACCAGCGACAGCGCCGGGACGTACCAGTCGGAATCCTGCTGGAACCAGGGCAGCTCCGGCAACACCCGCTCCGGCGGCGGCTATTCGCAGATCTTCGCCAGGCCGGACTGGCAGCCCGGGACCAACAAGTACCGGTCGGTGCCCGATGTGGCGCTCGACGCGGACTACGGCGCCGGCGCCGTGTCGGTCTACATGAACGGCGGCTGGCAGGACGTCGGCGGGACCAGCGCCTCGGCGCCGCTGTGGGCCGGCTACATCGCCATGGTCAACCAGAAGGCCGGGGCCGCGGGCAAGGGCAACCTCGGCGCGATGAACCCGACGGTCTACGCCGTCGCGCAGTCGTCCCGGTACGGCTCGGCGTTCCACGACGTCACCACGGGCGACAACGGCACGTACAAGGCGGGCACCGGCTACGACCTGTGCACGGGCTGGGGCTCGATGCAGGGCGACAACCTCGCCGACCCGCTGATCGACGGCGCGACCCCGCCCGCGGCCGACGACTTCTCCATCAGCGCCGGACCGCAGTCGGTGAGCGTCGACCCGGGCAAGTCGGTGACCACCACGATCAGCACCGAGGTCGTCAAGGGCAGCGCGCGGTCCGTGGCGCTGTCGGCGTCCGGGCTGCCCGCGGGGGTGAGCGCGAGCTTCGACCCGGCGTCGGTGACGGCGGGCGGCTCCTCCACGCTGACGCTGACCGCGGCGTCCTCGGCGTCGCCCGGACGGAGCGACGTCACCGTGACCGGCAAGAGCACCGACGCGACCCACGGCACCCCGGTGTCGCTGACCGTCAACGGCTCCGGGCAGGGCGACTTCTCCATCGGCGTGAACCCGGGTGCGGCGACGGTGACCGCCGGGCAGTCGGCGACCGCGACCGTGAGCACCGCGGCCGCGCCGCGGGCGGTCCGGCACCCGGCGGCCGGAACGACCGACGGCACCACGGCAGCCCACGGCGTCGGCCCGGCGGTCGTGGGCGGCAGCCCGACCACGGTCGACACGTATCCGTTCATGATCTCGATGCGCAGGAACGGCAGTTCCTTCCCCGGGCAGCAGTCGTGCAGCATGGCGCTCACCGGCCCGCACACGGTCGTCGGCGCGGCACACTGCTGGCTGGAGAACTCCGGCGACAAGTGGTTCGTGTACGGGGCGACCCACCTGAACGACACCGGGTTCCGCGCCGACATCAAGAGCGTGTGGACCGACCCGGACTACCAGGGCTGGCAGACCGGCCACGACGTCGCCGTCTTCACCCTGGCGCAGGACGTCCCGGTGCCGTCCGGCATGGTCTACCCGACGATCGCGACGGACACCTCGGTCAACACACCCGGCACGATGGGCAAGGGCATCGGCTGGGGCAGGACAGGCGCGAACACGTACTCCGACGTGCTCCGCACGGTCGACCTGCCGGTGGCCGCTGATTCGGCGTGCGCGCAGCAGCCGGTGCTGTCGTCGAACTGGAAGGGCGACGGGTCGATGCTGTGCACCGGCTACGCGGACGGCCACGCGGGTGTGTGCGTCGGCGACAGCGGAAGCCCGTTCCTGGAGGGCAACCAGATCGTCGGGTTCTTCTCCTGGATGTCCAACAACTGCGACACCTACGGCGTGTACACACGTGTGACGACGTACGCCGACGAGATCAAGGCCCATCTGCCGGGCGGCACCCCGCCCTCGGGTGACATCGCGCTGTCGGTGAGCGGTCTGCCCTCGGGCGCGACCGCGAGCTTCGATCCGTCGTCGGTGAGCGCGGGCGGCTCGTCCACGCTGACGGTCGCCACGAGCGCGTCGACGCCCGCGGGAACGTACGAGCTGAGGGTCAGTGGCAAGAACGCGACGGCCGGCCATGACGCCGCGTTCACGCTGACGGTCCAGGGCGGAACACCGGCAGCGGTCACGGTGCAGGACCCCGGCTTCCAGTTCACCCAGCACGGGACTGCGGTCGGTCTGCACCTGCGCGCGAGCGGCGGGAGCGGAACGTACACCTGGTCGGCGACGGGTCTGCCGCCGGGGCTCTCGGTCGACAGCCGCACCGGTGTGGTCAGCGGCACCGCGTCGCAGGCGTCGAAGGTCTTCGACGTGACGGTGACGGCCACCGACAGCGGCGGCCGGAGCGGGAAGGCGGGGTTCAGCTGGTTCGTGTACTGAGGGGTACCAAGGACTGCCCTGGCCTCCTCGTGAGGTGAGGGGCTGACCGGTGGTTCGCCGAGCCGCCGGTCAGTCCCATTCCCAGGCCATGCCGACGATGCCGGGGCCGCTGTCGGTGATCACCAGGTGCGCGGTGCCCGACGGCCCGATCCACAGCGGGGCGCCGACGTGCCGGGGCGCGTGCACACCGGCCTGCCGGAACGGCACGCAGCTCACCGGAAGCCGCCCGGAGAACTCGGTCTGAAGGACGTACTGCCGGATCGGCCGGGTGAACCGGTGGTGGTAGAAGGTGAGTTCGGGTCCGGGCGGAAAGTGCGAGGTGAACTCCACGACGCTCCGCTCGCCCGCGGCGAGGCGCTGTTCCAGGAGCAGTTCGCACACCGTGGCGCCGGTCGCGTCGTCGGCCCGTACCCGGCCCACCCGGCCGTACTTGACGTCGGACGGAACGGCGGCGGCCGAGTCCTCGGCCCAGAGCAGGACCACACAGCGGTCGACGCGGTCGGCCGACGCCTCGAACACCATCCGGGTGCGCAGGCTCGACAGCCGGTGGTCCTCCCCCACCAGGACGTGCTCGTGCACATCGAGTTTCCTGATCCGGTCGTCGGGCAGCGCGCCCATCGCGGCGAGCAGCGGCCGGTGGGCGGGCCACAGCCGACGCCGGTCGATCGCGTCCGGCTCGGCCTTGCGGCACCGTCCGCGCGGCCGGGGCGGACCGAGCCGCGACACCAGCGAGGCGGCGGGCAGGCCGAGTACGGCCTCCAGTCCGCGGACGGCGCGCAGCGACTCGGCGCGCTCGGGACGGCTGCGGCCGTGCCGCCAGTAGCTGAGTGCGGCGCGGCTGACCCGGACGCCCTGCGCGGCGAGGTGGTGCTGCACGCGTTCCAGGCTCAGACCGCGGTGGTTGAGCGCGTAGTCGAGCACCTGGGCGAAGGTGCCGTCCCGCAGGAGCCGCCGCAGCTCACGGTCGATCGGCCGGTCCCCGGGAGCGCCCGGGTACGCGAGCACGGGCGAACCGGCCGGTCCCGCCGGACCGGGGGCCGGCGGGTGGCCCGTACGGTCGCTGTCCGCCGGCCGACCGGCGGGAACCGAGGGCGAACCGCTCGCCATCGCGTGCCTCCCTCCGCCCCTGACGGCATCCGGTCCACTATCGGCGCCTCCCCGTCAAAGGTCCAGAGCGAGGTCCGCACCGGACGGTACGGGCGGGGCCCGCCGAGCGGGCCGGTCCGCCTCCCCCTCCGGCGCGGACCGGCCGTCTCAGTGCGCGGGCTGATGCAGGTGCCGGTCCTGTCCCGCACCGTGTCCGGCGACCGCCGTGGCGACGCCGAGGACGGCCAGGACGACGAGCGGAAGCGTCCAACTGTGCGTGGTGTCGTGCAGGATGCCCAGGAGCAGGGGCCCGGCCGCCGCCACGAGGTAGCCGATGGACTGGGCCATGCCCGCCAGCGCGGCAGCCTCGCCGGAGCTCCCGGCGCGCTGGCTCTGGAAGGTCAGCGCGAGGACGAGGCACGCTCCGCCGCCGAGTCCGAGCAGGGCGCACGCCAGGACGGACAGCGCGGGGGCGGCGACCAGTACGGTGAAGCCGCCCGCCACGAGGACCGAGGCCCCGGCCGCGGTCCAGCGCTGGTCGTGGCGGCCGCGGGTGAGCAGGGGCAGGAGACTGCTGGCCGCCAGGGACACCACCTGGTAGAAGAAGAGCATCCATCCGGCCGTGGTGCTGCTCGTGCCGCGGTCGATCAGGATGCTGGGCAGCCAGGCGACGGCGGTGTAGAAGGCCAGGGACTGAAGGCCCATGAAGAAGGTGACCTGCCAGGCCAGCCGCGACCGCCAGGGCACCGGGCTGTGCGCCGCGCCGCCGGACTCCTGCGGCTTGTCACCCCGGATCCGGGGCAGCCAGGCGAGGAACGCCGCGACGGTGAAGACGACGCCCCAGGCCAGCGCGGTGCGCCAGGAGCCCGGCACACTGTGGGCCAGCGGCGCGGAGACGCCGGAGGACACCGCGGCCATGAGGCCCATGACGGTCACGTAGAGCGCGCTGACGCCCTGGATACGGTGTGCGGGCACGCTCCGCCTGATCAGAGCGGGCAGCAGTACGTTGCCGAACGCGATGGCCGCGGAGAGGATCACCGTCCCGGCGAACAGGCAGACGACGGAGGGAAGGGAGCGGACCACCGTCCCGACGGCCAGCACACCGAGCGCCGCCACCAGCAGCCGCGCGCTCCCGAACCGGTGGGACGCGCGGGCGACCAGGGGCGACGTCGCGGCGAACGTCAGCAGCGGGAGGGTGCTCAGCAGGCCGCCCCAGCTCGCCGTCAGGCCGCTGCCGTGCTCTATCTCCGGCAGCAGCGCGCCGACGCCGGTGAGGGTGGTGCGCAGGTTCGCCGCCACGAGACAGACGGCGACGAGGAGCCCCACCGGCACGGCGGACCGGGCGGGACCGGAGGCGGCCGGGCCGGACGCCGATGAACCGGATGCCGATGATCCGGGGGCGGAATGCTGACGGGACATCGATGCCGGACGTGTGCTCACCGGTCCTCCGCTGCTCGTGTCGTGGTGGTCCCGTGGTCATGGGTGAGCCGGACGATCGCGGCCGCGGCGTCGCGGGCGCCGCCCTGGTCCCGGGCCTCGATCGCGTCGACGAGCCGCCGGTGCAGACGGGCGTGCTCCCCGGCGTGCGCCGCGTCCCAGGGCAGACCTCCCAGGGACGAGGTGAGCGCCGTGCCGAGGTAGTCGTACACCTCGATCAGCAGGTCGTTCCCGCTCGCCCGGACCACGGCCCGGTGGAAGAGCGCGTCGACGCCCGTGGCCGCGGCGGTGTCCTCACCGGCGCAGGCCGCGTCGGCGTCGGCCAGCAGCTCCCGCAGCTGCCGCAACTGGCTCTCGCTGCGGCGCAGGGCCGCGGTCCCCGAGGCGTACTCCTCCAGGACGGTCCGCAGCTCCAGGACGTTGTCCCGCTGCGCGGAACTCGCCCGCCGCACCATGACCGACTGGAGTTCGCTGGAGGAGCGGACATAGGTGCCGTCACCGGCCCGGGGCTCCAGCAGGCCCAGGTGCACCAGCGCGCCGATCGCCTCCCGCAGCGTGCTGCGTCCGACCCCCAGCTCCTCGATGAGGGCCTGCTCCGGGGGGATCCGCGTCCCCACCGGCCAGCCGCCGGACTCGATGTGCGAGCGGAGACTGTCCACGAGCTGAGCGGACAGGCTGGCCGTCCGCCGTGGTGCGCTGATGCGTTTCATGGGAACACCGTACACAAACATCAGACGTTTGAACATCGCAGGTTGTGGCCGGTCGTGCCCAGGGCGCCGCCGGGCAGCGAGCCCGGGTGTGTCACTCCACGAGGGCGGCGGTCACAGCCAGCCGCTCTCCTCCGCGAGCCGGGCCGCCTCGGCGCGGGTACGGGCCTGCGTCTTGCCGATCGCCGACGACAGGTGGTTGCGCACGGTGCCCTGGGACAGCCGGAGCACTCGGGCGATGTCGGCCACGGTGCCGCCCTCGGCGGCGGCGCGCAGCACGTCCGCCTCGCGTCCGGTCAGCGGGCTCGCGCCGCCGGCCAGCGCTTCCGCGGCGAGGGCCGGATCCACGAAGCGCAGTCCGGCGTGGACGCGACGGATCGCGTCGACCAGTTGTTCGGGCGGGGAGTCCTTCACGACGTATCCGGCGGCGCCCGCGGACATCGCCCGCGCGAGGTAGCCGGGCCGGCTGAAGGTCGTGCAGATGACGGTGCGGCAGCCGGGCAGCGCCCGCCGGAGGTCGGCGGCGACGGTCAGACCGTCCCGGCCGGGCATCTGCACGTCGAGCAGCGCGATGTCGGGCGTGGTCCGCTGCGCGGCGGCCAGTACCTCGGTGCCGGTGCCGATCTCGGCGACCACGTCGAGGTCGGGTTCGAGCCGCAGCACGGCCGCCAGGGCGCCGCGTACGAGTGCCTGGTCGTCGGCCAGCAGGACACGGATCATGTGGGCTCGTCTCCTGTCGGGTCGGTTCCCGTCGGCTCGGTTCCCGGCCGCCCGGTCCTCTCTGAAGGCCCCGGAGGTCGCGAAGGCTGCGGAGGTCGCGGAGGCTGCGGAGGTCGCGGAGGCGCGGGACGGAGCGCCGGGTCCGGCCCGCGGGCGACGACCCGGAACCCGCCGCCGGGGGCGGGCCCGTGTCCGAGGGTGCCCGACACGGCGGCCATGCGTTCGGTCAGTCCGGTGAGCCCGTTCCCGGCGGTGGCATCGCCGGTCGGGCTGCCGTCGTCGGTGACCTCGACCCAGTCGGGCCCCACCCGGACCGTGCACCGTTCGGCGTCGGAGTGCCGCAGCACGTTGGTCACCGCCTCCCGCACGACGTAGCCGAACACCTCGCGCAGTCCGGGGCGCACGGCATCGGTCGCGGCGGGCAGATCGGCCCGCACTCCGGCGGCCCGCAGGGCCAGGCGGGCGCCCGCGAGCTCGCTGTCCAGCGACAGGGTGCGGTAGCCGGAGATGGTGGCGCGTACGTCGGACAGCGCTGTGCGCGCCATGGTCTCCAGCTCGGTGACCTGGCCGACGGCGAGGGCCACGTCTCCGGTGGACTCCAGGATGCGCCGGGTCAGCCCCAGTTTGACGGTCATCGTGGAGAGACTGTGGCCGAGGACGTCGTGCATGTCCCGGGCGACCCGTTCCCGCTCCTCGTTCACGGCCAGCCGCCTGACCTGCTCGCGCGCGGCGCGCAGATGGCCGATCGTGAAGTTGAGCGCGAAGACGGTGCCGAGTGCCGCGGTCACACCGACGAGGATGGCCACCTGCGCCCAGGCCACCCCGCCCTGCCCGAGCCGCATCCAGAGGATCTGCCCCAGCACCGTGCCGAGGCCGAGGAGCAGGGCGTGGCGCAGCGGCAGCAGCATGAGCCCGATCGCGAGGGCGTACGTCAGATCGGTCAGGTGGTACGGCGACGCCAGGAGCACCGCCGGTGCCGCCCCGAGCAGGAACATCACGGCCACGATGGCGACGCGCCCGCGCCGCAGCGCCATCGGCCCGTACCAGGACGCGGGCAGGCAGCCGACGCCGTAACAGACGACGAGGCCGATCGCGAGCCAGGTGAGCGGCGCGGGACCGGTGCCGTGCGCGATGTCCACGGCCCGTGCGATCAGAGCGAGGGAAGCCAGCGCCGTCGCCGCGGCGACGACCACGCGCCCCCGGTTCCTGCCCCGGCCCCGGCCGTACGCCTCGGGACCGTCCGGCTGTTCCTTCCAGAAACTCCAGTCGGGCCACCGGTCGGCGGAGAACTCGTCCGGATCGCGTGCGCCCACGTCGAGCATGCTACGCCCGGCCGCCGCGGGGGCGCCGGAGCGGCCGCCCGGTGAGTGCCGCATGAGTCGCACGAGTCACATGAGTCACATGAGTCATGCGGAAAAGCGTGCCCCGCCCGGGACCGGCGCCCCCGCCCGGGTTGTCACCGGGTCATGCATGACAAATGGCATGGGTACGACCGGCGGGCCGGTGGTGCAGTGGAGACATGCTGCACGCGAAGAGGATCCATGTCCCGGCCCAGGAGTACGAGCTCACCGAGGACGGCCGGGCGCTGACGACGTTCTCGTTGCGCGGAGGCCGCGTCGGCGCGCGGTTCACCCTGGGCGGCGTCGGCCATCTCGTCCGCGTTCACCGCTTCAGCGGTGTCTGCGAACTGCTCGACGCCGACGGGAACACCGTCGCGACCACGGACCGGGTGCGCCGCAGCTGGAACCTCACGTCCTCCGGACGGGTCGTCGCGTTCCGGCAGACCGCGGCGGCCGGCCGGGAGTACACCATGCTCGGCGGCGACGGTGAGCCCGCCGGCACCATCCGCCGCACCGGACACCTCCACACCGAGGCGACCGCCGACCTGCCGGGCATGGACCCCCTGCTCCAGGTCTTCGCACTCGTCGTCGTCCTGCTGCGCGGGCGGCGCAAGCGGGCCGCGGCAGCCGTCCGGACCGCCTCCCTCGCGGGCGGCTGACGTCCCCCTCCCCCAATTCCCGCTGTCACAGCGCCACTTGGGCCGAAGCGCCGGTGCTGCGCCCGTACACCTCCCGCACGCCATCAGTAGAGTGTTCGCACGCCGTTCACAGAGCTCGACAAGGAGTGCCCATGGCCGAGGACCAGCCTCTCGGGGACCGCGTCAACCACGCGTCCGGGACCATCGAGATCGCCGGAAAGACCGTCCACAGACTCGGCTTCGGGGCCATGCGCCTGGTCGGGCCCGGCGTCTGGGGGGAACCGGCCAGCCGTGACGCCTCGGTGCGGCTCCTGCGGCGCGCGGTCGAGCTGGGCGTCGACTTCATCGACACCGCCAGCGTCTACGGGCCGCACATCAGCGAGGAGATCATCCGCGAGGCGCTGCACCCCTTTCCGGAGCACGTGCTGATCACGACCAAGGGCGGTCAGACACAGTCGGGTCCGGGTTCCTACGCCGTCCTCGGGCGTCCGGAGTACCTGCGGCAGGAGTGTGTGCTGAGCATGCGCCGGCTGGGCGTAGATCACATCGACCTCTACCAGTTGCACCAGGTCGACCCTCTGGTGCCGTTCGAGGACCAGATCGGTGAGCTGAAGAGGCTGAAGGAGGAGGGGAAGATCGGCGCGATCGGGCTCAACGAGGTGACGGTGGAGCAGATCACCGCCGCCCGGGAGATCGTCGAGATCGCCTCTGTGCAGAACCAGTACAGCATCACGGAACGCAAGCACGAGGACGTACTCGACCACTGCACGCGCGAGGGGCTTCCGTTCATCGCCTGGTTCCCGCTCGACATCGGCGCCCTGGCCCGGCCGGACAGTCCGCTCGGCGGCCTCGCCGCGCGGATCGGCGCCACACCGGCTCAGATCGCGCTCGCCTGGCTGCTCGCTCGGGCCGAGAACATGGTGCCGATTCCCGGTACGGCGTCCATGGGCCATCTGGAGGAGAACATCGCCGCGGCGGCGGTACGGCTGGACCCGGCCCAGATCGAGGAGTTGAACGCGCTGGCCGGTGGACGGCACACGGAGGAGGCCCTCCGGCAGCGGTGACGTCGCGTGCCGTCGGGGCGGGCAGGGCGCGCGCGAGCCGGGGCGTGCCCTGCCCGCCCCTCCTCCCGGGCGCTGTCTCAGCCGCGGCGGCGGGCCAGGAGCGTCGTCCCGGCGACCACACAACCGATGGCCAGGATCTTGCCGGCCCCGTAGTAGCGGGACCAGTCGTCGTCCGCGTCGGCTCCGCGCAGCACCAGCCAGAGCAGCAGCCCCGCCCCGCACACCGCGAGGACCGCACCTCCGACCGGCCCGAGCCCGGCCCACCAGGGGCCGTCTTCATCGGACGCGGACCCGGTGTCCCGGTCCCGGTCCCGCTCGCGGTCACTCACCTTGCGTCCCCTCCCAGACCATGATCTACAACAGGAGAGACGCGCCCCGTCCCCGAGAAGTTCCACGAGCCGCTTCCCGGACTCCTCGTGGCTGCCCGGCCCGCTCCCGGTCATGCCGAGACGGTGAGCGCGACTTCTGTCCGCTGCCGGGCAGGACCGGGCACGGGCTAGCTTGTCCGGCAGGACGGCCGGACGCTGAGCAGTTCGCTGCGCAGCACGGGTGTGCCGTCGACAGGCGCCGGGTCCTCGGCAGTCGGTTCGATGCCGCCGGCGGCGATCTTGTCGAGCGTCTTCAGGCCGGCGGCACCGACCGTGCCGAACACCGTGTAGTCCGGTCGCAGCACGGAGTCGCCGTAGACGACGAAGAACTGCGAACCGTTCGTGTTCGGACCGGCGTTGGCCATCGCCAGCAAGCCGCGCCCGTAGACGCGGCGGACACCGGTCGGATCGCTCGGTGCCTGCGGCAGGTCCACCGGCAGCTCGTCCTTGTACTTGTACCCCGGCCCGCCCTCGCCGGTGCCGGTCGGGTCGCCGCACTGAAGGACCTTCAGCGTCGGATACGCCGTCAGCCGATGGCACACCGTACGGTCGAAGAACCGGTACCGCGCCAGGTGCGTGAAGCTCTGCACCGTGCACGGCGCCTTCGCCCGGTCCAGCCGCAGCGGGAGCGGGCCCTGAGTGGTCCGGACAGCCGTGTCGACGGTGCCGCGGCTCGGGGTGCGCCGCGGATCGGGCGGCAGGGGAACCGGCCGCGCCGCCGGTTCGTCCGGCGTCCGGGTGTACTGGCAAGGACCGTGCGTGGTCCGCGGCGGGGCATCGGAAGCGGAGGCGATACCGCCCCCGGACACGACCAGCGCCGCTGCCGCCAACGCGGTCATGAGAGTTCGGCCCATCCTGCACACCCTCCAGAAGATCGCCGGATTTCGGAGCGGTCGAAGTCTAGGGCGCGTCCCGACCGGCGAGAACCCTCCCGCAAGCCACATCCGCCCTCCCGGCCTTCGGCCTTCGGTCCGCGGCCACTGCTGTCGGTGGGTCCGTGTACAGTGCGCGTCGCCGATCGCGACGGGCGGTGCCCCGCGGGGACTCGCGGCTCGGCACGGGGAGAAGGACGACGGGGGGCGCCGGCGGTGGAGTTGCGGGACATCGAGATCTTCTTGGTGCTGGCGGAGGAGTTGCATTTCGGGCGGGCCGCCGAGCGGCTGTACGTGTCGCAGGCACGGGTCAGTCAGGCCATCGCCAAACAGGAACGGCAGCTCAACGCCGTGCTCTTCGACCGGGGGAACCGGCGAGACGTACGGCTCACGGCCGTGGGCCGCCAGTTGCGCGACGATCTGCTGCCGGTCCAGGCGAGCATGCGCGAGAGCCTGGAGCGTGCGCGGGTCGCCGCGCGCAGAGTCGGCAATTCCCTGAGCGTGGGCATGATCCCGGGGAACGTGCACCATCTGCGGGGCTACTGGCAGGAGTTCCGCTCCCGGCATCCGGAGGTGAACCTGCGGTTCCGGCACGCCCCCTTCACCGACCCCTTCGGCGCGCTCCGGAAGGGGGAGTTGGACGTCCTGGTCACCTGGCTGCCGGTCGTGGAGGACGACCTCACGGTCGGTCCCGTCCTTTTCGTGGACGACCGGGCCGTGGCGGTGTCCTGCGATCACCGACTGGCCGCCCGGGGCAAGGTCTCGGTCGAGACGCTGGCCGACTTTCCGGTCACCAGCGCGCAGATGCCCCTCTACTGGGGCGAGACCATCGTCCCCTCGCACACCCCCGCCGGGCGGCTCATCGAACGCGGGCCGCTGGTCACCGACATGGGGCAACTGCTCTCCCTGATCAGCCACGGCGAGGTCTTCCACCTCTTCCCGGCCCACTCCGTGCCCTACTGGTCCCGCCCGGACCTCACCTGGCTCCCCGCGGACGGCCTGCCCTCACTGACCTTCGCCATGGTGTGGCGCACCGGGACGGAGGGCGCCGCCATACGCTCCCTGGCCCAGGTCGCCTCCGACCTGGGCCGACTTCCCGCGGCACTGTGCTGACGCCCGCGGCACGCCTCGTGCAGGGCCCGGCTCAGCCGGGCAGAACACGGTCGTCGTACCACCACTGGTCCGCGTAACTCTGCACGGTGCAGGAGTACTGGAACGCAGGGCTTCCGTTCTGGGCGCCCTGAATCACCACGCACTTGCCGCTGTTGCGGTTCGACAGACCCTTGAGGTAGAAAGCCGCGCCCGAACCGAGGATCACCGCGTGGTCGTAGTTCCACTCCTGGTTGCGGTTCCCGGTGCAGTCCCACTGGCGGGCGGGGGCGCCGTTGTCGGTACGCCAGTCGGCGATCTCCAGGCACTTGCCGCTGTTCTTGTTCACGAGGGTGGTGCCGATGCCACTGCTGTTGGTGACGTACCACAACTGGTTGTCGCCGCCGGTGCAGTCCCACTGGCGGGCCGGGGCGCCGTTGTCGGTGCGCCAGTCGGCGATCTCCAGGCACTTGCCGCTGTTGTAGTTGGTGATCCTGATCGCGTCGGCCGGTGTCGGCGGCAGCACACCGGCCGACGCGGGCGCGGCTCCGGCGAGCAGCCCGGTTCCGGCGAGCCCGGCCGTCGCGGCCGCTGCTGCCACGGTCCTGCGGAAGAACATGTTTCCCCTTCGGTCGCGGACCGCGGAGCGGTCCCGCTGTGGTGCGTGCGGCGCGACCACGGGTCTCCAGGACCGGCCGGGCACGCCGTGATCAACCCTCTCCGAGCGACGGGAGCGGATCAACGCCGGTTTCGCACGGTCTGCGATCACTCATGCTTATGACGCGGCGACGCCCTCCAGCGAGCCGGCCGTGGGCGAGGCGGACGACGGCATGTGCGTATGTCCGCGGACCACCGTGCGGACCTCGGGGTCGAGCCCGCCGAAGGCCTCTCGCCGGCGGTCGGGACGTGAGTCCACCGGGACGACCTCTTCGTCGTCCCGTGGGGTGGCGTGGCAGAACAGCACCTTGCCCAGGCCACGCACGGGCAGAGTGAGCGAGCGGGGCAGCCGGCCGAGCAGGTCGAGGTGGTCCTCGCGCGGAGCGTGTACTTCTGGTTCGGCGAGCACGGCCTCCAGGGCCGGCCGGACTCCATGGATGTCTGACAGGACGGCCACTCGGCTCGGCATGATCACCGCCCCGGTACTGTGTCTGCACATGAGCGGCACGGAGACCGAGATCACCGCGGACCTGGTGCACGACCTGCTGCGGGAGCAGCATCCGGACCTCGCCGGGCTGGCCGTCCGTGAGGTGCCGGGCGGCTGGGGCAACCAGATGTGGCGTCTCGGCGACGAGCTGGCCGTCCGGATGCAGCGCATGGACCCCACTCCGGAGCTTCAGCTGAAGGAGTTCGATCAGCCGCGGCGTCCACGCGGCCGACACGCTGGCTGCCTTCCTCCGGGCACTCCATGTGGAGGCGCCCGCGGACGCCCCGGTCGCCGCGGACCGCGGTGCCCATCCCCGGAACTGCGCTGACGGCTTCGACCGGCTCTTCCAGGCGGTTGTCCTCGACGGCACCGGCGACGGCGTACGGGCCGTCTGGGACGACGCGGTCGCGGCCGGGGCGTGGGAGGGGCGGCCGGTGTGGGTGCACGGCGACCTCCATCCCGCGAACGTCGTCGTCTCGGACGGCACGCTCGCGGGCGTCGTCGACTTCGGTGACCTGTCCGCCGGCGATCCGGCGTGGGACCTCGCCGCCGCCTGGGTGCTGCTGCCGTCGGGCGCGGCCTCACGGTTCTTCGACGCCTACGCGCACGCGGACGAGGCAGCGGTCCGGCGCGCCCGCGGGCTGGCCGCGATGAAGAGCCTCTTCCTGATGCTCATAGGCCAGAACGGAGACCGGGGTCTTCCCGGTGGCAAGCCGCACTGGGGGCCTCTGGGCCGGGCGGCACTCGGCCGTGTCCTGGAGGGCGTCTGACGCAGACGGCGTAGCGGGCCACGCCCTCCGCCAGGCCGCACATCCGCACACCGCCACACCCCCATATCGGCGCATCGGCTCATCCGCGCATCCGCGCATCCGCGCATGAGCCTCCCGAGGCGGCGCGGGGCGCCGCCGCTCCTGCGGAGGCGGCGGCCTGTCACCGGAGTCCCGCCCGCACGTCCCACCCGTCGCCGGAGCGGTCCGGGCGACTCCGGGCGCCCCCCGGCGCGTCATCATCGCGTCAAGGTCCCCCCGGTCCCGGTCAACATCTCGTCAGGGGCGGCCGGGACCGGACGCGGGCGGGCATAGCTTCGATGGCGAGCCCCGGTCAGCCTCCCCGCGTCCGGGGCCTCTCAGCTCCCTTTCCGGAGGCATTCCATGGAAGAACTCCTGTCCGCCGAGGACCCCGAGCCGTCCGATCGGTTCCCGGCCGGTCCGCTGTACGTCCCGGTCCGGCCGGGCCCCCGCGGTTGCGCGGCCCGCCTCTTCCGCACCCCGCTCGGCGACCGCACGGCCGTCGGCTTCACCTCCGAGCGCAGGCTCGCCGCGACGCTCGGCGCCGGTCAGGCATGGATCCGCCTCGCCGAGCCCGCGCTGCGCGCACTGGCCGCCCCGCTCGGCGCCGCCACCGTCACCGTCGACCCGCTGTTCACGGCCCCGCCCCCGGGCATGCCCGGCCCGGCGCCGGCCGTCCTGGAAGCGGCACTGGCCGCCCCGGCCCAGCGCGTCGGCTGAGAGGAGAGCAGGCGATGACCACCGTTCACGAACCCGCCCTCCCCGAGGCCCCTGCCGCACTGCGGGTGTGGCCCGCCTCGACCACCGCGCCGCGCCCCGGCGAGCTGGCCGTGGGCGGCGTACCGCTCGCGGAGATCGCCGACCGCTTCGGTACGCCCGTCTACGTCCTCGACGAGGCCGAGGTGCGGCACCGCTGCCGGACCTACCGGGACGCCTTCCCGGACGCCGAAGTCCTCTACGCCGCCAAGGCGTTCCTGTGCCGGGCCATGGTCCGCTGGATGGACGAGGAGGGCCTCGGTCTCGATGTCTGCTCGGCCGGTGAGCTGGAGCTCGCCGTCACCGCGGGCTTCCCGCCGGAGCGGATGGTGCTCCACGGCAACGCCAAGTCCCCGCGGGACCTGGAGACGGCTCTGCGGCTGGGCGTGGGCCGTATCGTCATCGACAGCCCCTCGGAGATCGCCCGGCTGGCCGCCGCGGTGGGTCCGAGCGGCAGCCAGAAGGTCATGGTGCGGGTGGTGCCCGGCATCAGCGCGGGCGGCCACGAGAAGATCCGCACCGGCACGGACGACCAGAAGTTCGGACTGTCCATCGCGGACGGCTACGCCCAGCACGCCATCGCGCGCGTCCTCGGCCAGCCCCAGCTCCGCCTCACCGGCCTGCACTGCCACCTGGGCTCGCAGATCACCAGCGTCAAGCCGTATCTCACGGCCGTACGCCGCATGGTCGGTCTGATGGCCCGGCTGCACGAACAGCACGGCCTGGTCCTGCCCGAACTCGACCTCGGGGGCGGACACGCCATCGCCTACCGGCCCGGCGACGACGCCCTCGACCTGACGTCCCTGGCACGCAAGGTCCGCACCGAACTCGCCGACGCGTGCGCCTCGGCCGGGCTCCCCGTCCCCCGGCTGGTCATCGAACCGGGCCGGGCGATCGCCGGTCCCGCCGGAGTCGCCCTGTACCGCGTCCTGGCCGTGAAGCACTCGGGCGGGAAGGTGTTCGTGGCCGTGGACGGCGGCATGAGCGACAACCCCCGGCCCGCCCTGTACGGTGTCCGCTACGCACCACGCCTGACCGGCCGGAACAGCACCGCGGCCCCGGCGCGGGTCACCGTGGTGGGGCGGCACTGCGAGGCGGGCGACATCGTGGCCTCCGACACCGAACTCCCCGCCGACGTCCGCCCCGGCGATCTCCTCGCGGTCCCCGCGGCCGGCGCCTACCACCTGTCCATGGCCTCCGGCTACAACCTGGTCGGCCGCCCGCCCGTGGTCGCCGTACGCGACGGCCTCGCCCGGCTGCTGGTGCGCCGGGAGTCCATCGAGGACATCCGCAGCCGGGACGTGGGCCTGTGACCACGTCCGAGAAGCGGCGGCGGGGACCCGCCACCACACCGTGCCCGCACGTACGTACGTGCGTACGCCATGACCGTGCCTTCGCCCTGGTGGCCACCTCGCCGTTGATCGGGTGGCGGCGACAGGGGTGAGGGCGTCCGCGACCGGGCGCGGATGTGGACCGTCGACGGCGCGTGGCGACAGCGGCCCGTCCGCGTGTCCCGCGCCCGGGGGCGGGCGGGGGCACCGCCACATGCCCCTGCCGCCCGGCCGGTGGACGATGTGGCCCGGTCCCGGCCGGTGGACGATGTGCGGTCCGTGCGCGGCCCGCGCGCCGGTCAGTGGTCGATGCCGTCCAGCTCGGCCACATCCGCGCCCGAGAGGGAGAGACCAGCGCCGGTGATGTTCTCGCGCAGGTGGGCGGCGGACGAAGTGCCGGGGATGAGGAGGATGTTGGGCGAGCGCTGCATCAGCCAGGCCAGCGCGACCGCCATCGGAGTCGCCCCGAGTCGGGTCGCGACCCGCGAGAGAGCCTCGGACTGCAACGGCGTGAAGCCTCCCAGGGGGAAGAACGGCACGTAGGCGATGCCATCGGCGGCGAGGTGGTCCACGAGATCGTCGTCGTCGCGGTGGGCGAGGTTGTACATGTTCTGCACACACACGATCGGGGCGATGCCGCGCGCCTCGGCGACCTGCTCCTCCGTGACATTGCTGACGCCGAGGTGGCGGATCAGGCCCTCGTGCTGAAGGCCGACGAGCGTCTCGAACGCTTCGGCGAGCGAACCGGGCCGGGGGCCCTGGGCGTCGCCCATGCGCATGTTGACCAGGTCGAGGGTCTCGACGCCGAGAGATCCGAGGTTCTCCTGGACCTGCCTGCGCAGGTCTTCCGGGCGCCGGGCCGTGGGCCAACCGCCCTGCGCGTCCCGCGTCGCACCCACCTTGGTGGCGATGAACAGCGACTCCGGATAGGGATGCAGCGCTTCCCGGATCAGCTCGTTCGTGATGCGCGGTCCGTAGGCGTCGCTGGTGTCGATGTGGGTGATCCCGAGGCTGACCGCCTCACGCAGCACCGCCAGGGCGCCGTCGTGGTCGCCGGGCGGCCCCATGACCCACGGGCCGGAGAGCTGCATCGCGCCGTACCCGAACCGGGTGACGACCGCGTCACCCAGCGTCCAGGTTCCGCCGGGAAGGGTGGTGGAGGGCGTGTTCATCGTGGTGCCTTTCACTCCATGTCAGGGGTGGTGTCTCCCGCCTCTGTGCACCAGCATGGGAGAGAAGCTTCCCATGGGGAAGCAGGCACTCAGAAGTGCGTAACCACCCAGAAGGTGAGAGGCGAGGTCAGGGGCGATGCAGGCAGACAGGGCGGACAGGGCGGACAAGAAGGCGCAGGAAAAGGCGGAGTACAACGCGTTCCTGGCGGTGTGCCCCAGCCGTCGGCTCCTCGACCGGATCTCGGACAAGTGGGTCGTCCTGATCCTGTGCGCACTGGGCGGTGACGCGCCCGGACAGCCCGGTGCCTCGCACGCCGCGAAAGCGATGCGCTACTCCGAACTGGCCCGGCTGCTGGCCGGCGTCAGCCAGAAGATGCTGACCCAGACCCTGCGCTCTCTCGAACGCGACGGCTTGCTCACCCGCACCGTGACACCGACGGTCCCGGTCACCGTCACCTACGAACTGACCGACCTCGGCCTCTCGTTGCACCACCTCACACGCGGGCTCAGGCAGTGGGCCCAGACCCACATGGAACAAGTCCTCGCCCATCGCGAGAGCCACGATGCACGGGCTTCCTAGCGCGGACGGCCTTCACCCTCTCAGCCACCGGCCGAGAGCTGCCTGCGCAAGCAAGAGTGTGACACGGCGGACGCGACCCCGATCGCCCGGCGGACACGGCCCCCGGTCGAAACGCCCCGGCGCGGGAGTCACTCCACAGTGGAACGCGACGGGGCTCGCCCTCCGTCGGCGTGCAGGGAGCCGAGGAGGGCCAGGGCCTGGGCGGAGGGGCTGCCCGGTTCGGCGTGGTAGATGACGAGTTGCTGGCCCGGGGCGTCGCGGACGTCGAAGGACTGGTAGGTGAGGGAGAGCGGGCCGACCTCCGGGTGGAGGAGCCGCTTGGCGTCCTGGGTCTTGCCGCGCACGCTGTGCCGCGCCCACAGCCGCCGGAACTCGGCGCTGTCTTCGGCCAGTACGTCCACGAGGCGGCGCAGACGCGGGTGCTCGGGGTCGAAGCCGCTCGCCTGGCGCAGATTGGCCACGGCGGCCTGCGCGGCCCGGTCCCAGTCCTGGTAGAACTGCCGTCCGGCCGGGTCGAGGAAGGTCATACGGGCCAGGTTGTCCGCGGGGGCGAAGGGGGCGTGGAGCGCGTCGGCCAGGGCGTTGGCGGCCAGGAGGTCGAGGGTGCGGCTCATGACGAACGCCGGGGTGTGCGCGTAGCCGTCCATCAGCTGGCGCAGCGCGGGACTCACCCGCTCCGTGGCGTGGAGAGAGCCGCCCCGCGGTGCCACCCCGGCCAGGCGGTGCAGGTGGGCGTGGGCGTCCGGGCCGAGCAGGAGGGCACGGCCGAGGGCGTCCAGCACCTGGGGCGAGGGGTGCCGCTCGCGGCCCTGCTCCAGCCGCGTGTAGTAGTCGGCGTTGACACCGGCCAGGACGGCGACCTCCTCGCGGCGCAGTCCGGCGACCCTGCGCACGCCGTGATCGGCCATGCCGACGTCCTGCGGCCGCAGGCGGGCGCGGCGCGCGCGGAGGAACTCCCCCAGGTGGTTGTCGTCCATGGGTCCCAGGCTAGGCGGTGTCCGCGCGCGCTTCCTGGGTGTGCCGCACCCAGGCGGAGAGGACCCTGGTACCCCTTTCGCCGAGCTGCGCAGACTCGGTCGGGCACGACAGCTGACGCCCACCGACGAAGGGAATCCGATGACAGGCGACGCGCGCGGCGGCGACCGCACCCGCGGGAACGCCGACGTGGTCGGCATGTGGGTGACCGCGGACGGTCACATCCGCCAGGAGCTGCTGCCGGACGGGCGCTACGACGAGGCCCGGGGAGACCGGCGCAGCGCGTACACCGGCCGGTACACGGTGACCGGCGACCATCTCGACTACGTCGACGACACCGGGTTTACCGCCACCGGTGACATCCGCGACGGCGTGCTCCACCACGAGCACCTCGTGCTCCACCGCGAGGACCGGGCAGAGAAGCCCTCGTGAGGAAGCACAGCGACAGCGCCCTCGTCGCCCGTACCGACCCTCACGGCTACGCGCGGGTCTCCCCCGCACCCGGCCGCCCGGCCCTGCTGGTGCTGTGCGCGGCTCATTTCATGGACGCCATCGACCTGTCCGACGTGGGCGTGGCCCTGCCCGCGATCCAGCGCGACCTCGGCATGGCGTCGGGGTCCCTGCAATGGGTCGTGTCCGCCTACGCGCTCGGCTACGGCGGGTTCCTCCTGCTGGGCGGCCGGGTGGCCGATCTGTTCGGCCGGCGCCGCGCCTTCCTGACCGCGGTCGCCGTCTTCGGCGTGGTGAGCGTGCTGGGGGCGCTCGCGCCGACCGGCGGCCCGCTGGTCGCCGCGCGGCTGGTGAAGGGCATAGCGGCGGGCTTCCTGGCACCGGCGGCCCTCTCCCTGATCACCACCGGCTGGCCGGAGGGCCCGCGGCGCGGCCGTGCTCTCGGGTGGTACGCCACCGCCGGTGCCTGCGGCTTCGTCGGAGGGCTCGTCCTCGGCGGCGTACTGACCGAGGCGTCGTGGCGGCTGGTGCTCGCGCTCCCGGTGCCCATCGCGGTGGCGGCGCTGCTCGCCGGACTGCGGCTGCTCCCGGCGGACTCCCGGGGCGGCGCCCGCGAGAAGCTCGACATCCCCGGCGCGCTGACGGCCACCGGAGCACTGGTGCTCCTGGTCTACGCCCTCACCCGGGCTCCCTCGCACGGCTGGCTGTCCCCCGGCACCCTCGTCCTCTTCTGCGCCGCGGTCTGCCTGCTGGTCCTGTTCCTCCGCGTCGAGGCCCGTGCGCACCGGCCCCTGGTGCCGCTGTCCTTCCTCACCCGGCGCGCGACCGCCGGCGCCAATCTGACGATCTTCGCCATGTGGGGCGCGTACACGTCGTTCGCGTTCCTCGCCACGCTCTACCTACAGAACGTGCTCGGCTGGACCCCCTTGCAGACCGCCGGGGCCTTCGTCCCGCTGGGTCTCGTCAACGGCGCGCTGGCGCCGTTCGCGGGGCGGATCGCGGCCCGGCTGGGTACACGCAGGGTCATCGCCGCCGGGATGCTGCTCCTCGCGCTGTCCTACGCCCTGTTCTTCCGGATCGGCCCCGGCAGCCCCTTCCTCACCGTGGTCCTGCCGGTCATGGCCGTCAACGGGATCGGCACCGCCGCGACCTTTCCCGCGCTGAACATGAGCGCGGTCGCCGACGTGCCCGACCGGGACCAGGGACTGGCGGGAGCCCTGCTCAACACGTTCATGCAGATCGGCGGTGCCGTCGTCCTCGCCCTCGTCACCGCGGTCGTCGACGCCGGGCGGCGGACACACCCTGGCGACCCCCTGGCGGGCTACGGCCCCGGCACCGCGGTCATCGTCGCCACCGTGCTGGCCGGGCTGGGCGCCACCGTCCTCATCCGGCACCGGCCCGGCGGCCGGGCCCGCTGACGACGGTCCCGTGTCCCGCACCCCACCGTCCCGTCGTCCGTGAGCGCCGACCACGTACGGACACCCGCCCCGATCCCACCAGGAAGCGCACCCGAATGACATCCACGACACCGTCCGCCGAAGCCGGCGAAGCCGCCGAAGCCGCCGAGTTCGCCGGGAGGACGGCCCTCGTCACCGGTGCCGCGCGCGGCATCGGCAAGGAGACCGTCGCCCTCCTCCACGCCCGCGGCGCACACGTCGTCGCCCTGGACACACGTCCCGAACTCGCCGTGCTGCCGGACGAGTTGCCGGGGGTCGTCACCGTGACCGGCGACGTCACCGCGGAAGAATCCGCCACCCGCGCGGTAGGTGCCGCCGTCGACGCGTTCGGCGGCCTGGACATCCTGGTCAACAACGCCGGCCGCACTCTGAACAAGCCCGTCACGCACACCACCGCCCAGGACTGGGACAGCGTCATGGACGTCAACGCCCGCGGCGCCTTCCTCTTCGCCCGCGAGGCCTTCCGCGCCATGGAGCAGCGCGGCGGCGGCGCCATCGTCAGCACCGGTTCCTACGCGTCCACCGTCGGCCTGCCCGCGGGCGCCGCGTACAGCGCGTCGAAGGGGGCCCTCGCCCAGCTGACCAAGGTGCTGGCCCTGGAGGGCGGCCCCCTGGGCATCCGCGCGAACCTCGTCGCCGCGGGTGTCGTCGAGACCGACTTCCTCGACACCTTCCGCCCCGACAGCCGCGCCTACCTGGCGTCCTTCGCGGACGTCCATCCCCTGGGCAGGGTGGCGCGGCCCCGCGAGATCGCCGAAGTCCTCTGCTTCCTCGCCTCGCCGCGGTCCTCCTTCGTCACGGGCGCCGTACTCGCCGCGGACGGCGGGTTCACCGCGGCCTGATCCGCCGTCCGCAGGTCGCGGGTCGCCGCGCCGCCCGGATAAGAACGTTCGTTCCTAACGTAGTGTACGTTTGTTCTTATGCAGGAGAGAGAAGAACCCGGAGGGCCTGGAGAGCCTGGAGGGCACGGGGCGGCGGGCGGTGCGGGGCGCCGCTCCCGCCGCCACGATCCACGGCGACGGGAGCGCGTACTCGACGCCGCGCTGGACGTGCTCGTCGAGGACGGCGCAGCCGGAATCACCCACCGCAAGGTCGCCGCCCGCGCGGACGTGCCGCTGGGCTCCGTCACCTATCACTTCGCGAGCCTGACCGAGCTGTGCGCGCAGGCGTTCGCGCGGTACGTCGAGCTGCGGACCGCCGAGTACGAAGCCCTCTTCACCGAGGTGTCCTCGCGCGAGGAACTGATCGACGTCCTGGTGGAACTGGTGCGGGGCGGGCCGTCCCGGGACCGCAGCGCGGTACTCGGCTTCGAACTGCATCTGGCCGCGCTGCGCGATCCCGCGCTGCGCGCGCTGACCCAGGAGTGGACCAGGTCGAGCCGCGCGGTGCTGGCCCGCTTCACCGGGGCCGGGACCGCGGCCCGCCTCGACGCCCTCCTGGAAGGCATGATCATGCACACGTTGCTGTCCACGGAGCGGGAACCGCGTGCGACGACCCGGGCGGCCATCGTGCAGACGCTCGGTCCGGCCACCGGACCCGGCACGTGAACACCCGGTACGTGAACACCCGTCCCCCGGACCCGCGCGCCGCCAGGACGGCGAAGGCCGTCCGCTCGACGCGCCCGGCCTTCGCCCTCCTCGGCCTGGCCGAGTCGCGGCCTGGCCGGGTCGACCTGGACGTCCCGCCTGCCGCAGATCCAGGAGCGCATGGGCCTGGACACCGCGTCGGTCGGCCTTCTGCTGCTGCTCCTGGCGGGACTTCTCGTCCTGGGCACCGCCACGGGGTTCTGGGACGTCGCGGTGAGCGTGCACGCGGCGGCCCTGGAACGACGGCTCGGGCGGGCCGCCCTGATGCCCCGCTTCTTCGCGGGATTCAGCGTCGGCACCGTGGCGGGCGCCTGCCTCGGCGCACTGCTGACGGCGCTGCGCGTTCCGGTGCGCCTGCGCATCGGGGCGGTCGCCCTGCTCGTCGCCCTGGCGACACCGGCGGCCGTCCGGCGCTTCCTGCCCCGCCCGGCTCTCCCGTCACCGTCCTCACCCGGCGACGCGCGCGAGTCCGGCGCACCCGCCTGGCGCGACCCGCGCACCACGCGCCGGGACGCGCCCGACACCGCAGCCGTCACACCCACCCCCTGAGCACCGACCCGCCAAGGAGCGCACCGTGCCGACCACCACCCCCGTCATCGAGGTCAGCGACGCCGGCCTGGAGGATCTCCGTGCCCGGCTGCGCGCCACCCGGTGGCCCGAGCCCTGGCCGGTCGACGGCTGGGAGGCGGGCACCGACGCCGCCGAACTCCGCCGCCTCGTCGCGTACTGGGCCTCGGACTACGACTGGCGGACCCACGAAGCCGCCGTCAACGCCCTGCCGTCCCGCTTCGCCGACATCGACGGCACCCCCGTGCACTACCTCCGATACGACGCCGAACATCCGGACGCCCTGCCGATCGTGCTCACCCACGGCTGGCCGAGCACCGTCCTGGAACTCACCGCCCTCGCCGAGCGGCTGGCCGCCCCGTCCCGCCATGGTGGTGACGCCCGGGACGCGTTCACCGTGATCGTCCCCTCGCTGCCCGGTTTCGCCTTCTCCCCCCAGCGGCCCGCCCTCACCGGCGCCGAGCAGACCCACGAGCTCTGGCACCGGCTGATGCACGGCCACCTCGGCTTCCGGCAGTACGCGGCCCACGGCGGAGACCTCGGCGCCGGCATCACCTCCCGGCTCGCCGAGGCCCACCCCGAGTCCGTCGTCGGCATCCACCTGCTCGCCGCAGCGGCACCGGCCGGGCACGACCCGGCCTCCCTGACGCCCGAGGAGCAGGCCCATCTCGCGTCCGCCGCGGCCTGGCAGACGGAGGAGGGGGGTTACCTGCACCAGCAGAACACCCGCCCCCTCACCCTCGCGCCCGCCCTCAGCGACTCACCCGCCGGACTGCTCTCCTGGATCCTGGAGAAGTACCGCGCGTGGAGCGACTGCGGAGGCGACCTGCCGAGCCGCTTCAGCGACGACTTCCTCCTCACCCAGGCGTCCCTCTACTGGTTCACCGGCACCATCTCCACGTCCTTCCGCCCGTACTACGAGTACGCCCGCCATCTGACCCGCCGGGTACGGCGGGTGGATGTCCCCACCGCCCTCGCGCTGTTCCCCGCCGACCTCTCCCTGCCGCCGCGGAGCTGGGCCGAACGCACCTACCGCCTCACGCGCTACACCCGCATGCCCCGCGGCGGACACTTCGCCGCCCACGAGGAACCCGCTCTGCTCGCCGACGACATCACCGCGTTCTTCCGTGATCTCCGCCCCCACCGCCCGTGAGCCGCACGGTCGAGGGAGAGAGGGAGGGAGGCGCCTCCCCCACCCGTCAACCGATCCGGGCGCTCATGCCCGGGGCCAACCGGCGGTAGCGGGTCGGGACTCCGGGACCGCGCTCGCCGAGAAAGCCCTCGACCATGGCGGTGCCGGTGTCGTTGAGGGCGCCGTCGTGCACGGCGTAGGCATCGCGGGGAGCGACCTCGCGCAGATAGTCGATCAGGTCGCCGACGGTGGACCAGGGAGCGTGCACCGGCAGCAGGAGCGTGCCGACCGGAGCGCCGGGGACGGTGAGAGCGTCGCCGGGATGGAAGAGGGCTCCGTCCACCAGGAAGCCCACGTTGGGGATGCGGGGGACATCCGGGTGGATGACCGCGTGCCAGGCCCCGTGAACAGTGATGTCGAAGCCCGCCGCGCTGAAGGCGTCCCCCTCCCCGGTGACGGCGACCTGCGTGCCCAGGCCGTCCAGTCGCTTCGCGACGGAGGAGTTGGTCCAGATGCGCAGCCCCGGACGCGCGGCGGCGGCCCGGCGCAGCGCCTCCTCGGAGAAGTGGTCGAAGTGCTCATGCGTCACGAGCACGGCGTCGGCCCCTTCCCACGCTCTCTGGTCGGTCAGACCGCCCGGGTCGATGACGAGGCGACGCCCGTCCTTCTCCAGCCGCACACACGCATGACCGAATTTGGTGAGTTCCATGACCGGCATACCGCTCCGCCTTACCTCAACTTACTTGCACAACCAGACTGTACAATCAGACTGTACAACTGAGTAGCGCGGGCTAGGATGCCCCCATGGACGAAGACGCGCTGGCCGAGGAACTGCGGCGGTCGCTCGGCGACCTGGTCCGGGCGGTGCGGACCGTGGACACCATGCCGCCCGGCGAGGCCGCCGTTCTCGGGTACCTCGACCGTGACGGCCCCCTGACCACAGCGGACCTCGCCCGCCTGCGCGGCGTCACACACCAGTCGGCAGCCAAGTCGGTGAAGAACCTCTCCGCCGAGGGCCTGGTCCGCGGCGAGCGACACCCCGACGACGGCCGCAAACTGCTGCTGCACCTCACCGACGACGGCCGCTCCCGCCTCCAACGGGAACGCACGCTCCGCGCGGACGCCCTCGGTGCCGCGATCCGCGAGGTCTTCACACCCGACGAAATGCTGCGACTCGGCGCGTCCGTCACCCTGCTGTCCCGCCTGACGGCCCACCTCACCGGGAACTGACCGTCCGTCGCAGTTCCCCGCCGCCTCCATGGTGTACACGCGCACTCCGGCACCCAGAACTATGGTGTCCCACCACATACGCCTCTGACCTGCACGTTCCTACGGTGTGGCGACACGCGACACGTAGTCGTCCCCCGCCGAACGCCAGGAAGTGGTGCCATGTCCTCCCCCGCGACCGCTCCGCCACCCCCTTCGAACCTGCCCCGGATCGTCGCCGCCAGCCTGATCGGCACGACGATCGAGTGGTACGACTTCTTCTTGTACGGGTCCGCCGCCGCGCTCGTGTTCAACAAGCTGTTCTTCCCGGACTCTGATCCGCTGGTGGGGACGCTGTTGTCGTTCCTGACGTACGCGGTCGGGTTCGCGGCGCGGCCGCTGGGCGCGCTGGTGTTCGGGCACTACGGCGACCGGCTGGGACGCAAGAAGCTGCTGGTGCTCAGCCTGCTCATGATGGGCGGGGCGACGTTCGCCATCGGGCTGCTGCCCACCCACGCGAGCGTGGGCTCGGCGGCCCCGGTGCTGCTCACCACCCTGCGGCTCGTGCAGGGGTTCGCGCTCGGCGGGGAATGGGGCGGGGCCGTGCTGCTGGTGTCGGAGCACGGGGACGCGCGGCGGCGGGGCTTCTGGGGCTCCTGGCCGCAGACCGGCGCACCGGCGGGGCAACTGCTCGCCACGGGTGTGCTGTCGCTGCTGACCGCTGTGCTGTCCGACGACGCCTTCGGCAGTTGGGGCTGGCGGATCCCGTTCCTGCTGTCCGGGGTGCTCGTCATGGTCGGTCTGTGGATCCGTCTGTCCGTGGACGAGTCACCCGTGTTCCGTCAGGCCCTGGCACAGGCCGAGGCGCGCAAGGCGGCACGGGCGGACGATCCCGGCGCCCAGGAGGAGAAGCTGCCGCTCGTCTCCGTACTGCGGCACCACTGGCGTGACATCCTGATCGCGATGGGCGCACGCATGGCGGAGAACATCAGCTACTACGTCATCACCGCCTTCATCCTCGTCTACGCCACCACGTCCGCCGGAGTGTCCAAGCAGACCGCGCTCAACGCCGTACTGATCGCCTCCGCCGTGCACTTCGCGGTGATCCCCGCCTGGGGCGCCCTCTCCGACCGGATCGGACGCCGCCCGGTCTACCTGCTGGGCGCGGCCGGTGTCGGCCTGTGGATGTTCCCGTTCTTCGCCCTGATCGACACCGGCGGCTTCGGCAACCTCATCCTCGCGGTGACCGTGGGCCTCGTCCTGCACGGCGCCATGTACGCCCCGCAGGCCGCCTTCTTCTCCGAGATGTTCGCCACCCGGATGCGCTACTCGGGAGCGTCCATCGGCGCCCAGTTCGCCTCGGTCGCCGCGGGCGCGCCCGCCCCGTTGATCGCCACGGCCCTCCTCTCCGACTACGACAGCTCGACCCCGATCTCCCTCTACGTCATCGCCGCGTCGGTGCTGACGCTGATCGCCGTGGGCGTGGCGAAGGAGACCCGGCACCGTGATCTCGCCGCCGCCGAGGACGCCGACGCCTCCTCCGATGCCGTCGGCGAGGGCGCCGCTGCCAGTGCCGGTTCCGGTGCCGTGAAGGACGGTGAGCCCGCGACGGATGGCGCCGACACCGCCCGCACCGTCTGACTCCGCCACTCTCCCCTGGGGGGGTCCCCTCCCCCCTCCCCTCCCCTCCCCTCCCTCCCCCTCTCCCCTCCCTCCCCCCGTGCAGGCGAGGACAGCCGGTGCAGCCGCAGGGCGAGTTGGATCTCCAGCACGCGAGCGGGTGTCTGCCAGTCCTCGCCGAGCAGGCGGCCGACGCGTTCCAGGCGCTGGGCGACGGTGTTGACGTGGACGTGGAGTTCGTCCTTGGTGCGCACGGGGCTCATGCCGCAGGCGAAATACGCCTCCAGGGTGCGGACGAGGTCCGTGCCCCGGCGGTCGTCGTAGGCGGTGACCCGGCCTATGGTGCGGTCCACGAACCCGGCGACGTCACGCTCGCCGGCCAGGAGAAGGCCGAGGAACCCGAAGTCCTCGGCGGCGGCGCCGTCGCCGGTGCGGCCGAGCAGGCGCAGGGCCTCCAGGCTGCGCTGGGCCTCGGCGTAGGCGGCCGTGGCCGTGCCCGGGTGGGCGGCCAGGTCGCCGACGGGCGCGGAGGCGCCCACCGTGACCGCCTCGTGGACGGCGGTGCCCAGGTGCCGGGCGGTGCGGCGGGCCAGTTCCGTCGCGGTGGCGCCGCGCTGGAGGGGCAGCAGGAGAACCGTGCCGCCGTCGCGGGCGGCGGCGAGGCCGTGCCGGGTGGCGGCCAGGTGGGAGGCGGCCGACCACAGCCGGCGGCGGGCGTCGGCCTCCTGCTCCGCGTCGGCGGCGGGAGTGTCGAGGCGGGCGGCGAGGACGACGTACGTGGCGTCCAGGTCGGCGTGCAGCCGGGTGGCGCGCTCGCGCAGCAGGCGGGGGTCGCGGTCACGGGCGTCCAGGAGATCGTCGAGGAGTTCGCCGCGGACGCGCTGCTCGGCCTCGGCGGCGGAGCGGCGGGCGAGCAGGAGCAGGGAGGTGACCATCGCGGCGCGCTCCAGGGTGCGCTGGTCGACGGGGTCGAGACCGCGGTGGCCGCGGAGCACGAGTGCGCCGAGCAGTTCGCCGCCCGTGGTGACGGCGGCGACCCAGTCGTCGCCGTGGCGCACCGCGTGTCCTTCGGCCCGGGACGCCTCCAGGGCGTCGGCGGGTGCCGTGGCGGCTTCGCTGAACTCGACGGTGCCGTTCTCCAGGACCTGGGAGACGGCGGCTGCCACGTCGTGGACTCCGCCGCCGCGCAGGACCAGTTCGGCGAGGCGGTCGTGGACGTCGGAGGCGCGTTCGATGACGGCGCTGCGGTCGCGGATGATCTCGTTGGCGCGTTCCAGGCCGGCGAGGGCGGCGCGGGTCTCGGTGAGCAGGTTGGCGCTGTCGATGGCGGCCGCGGCGAGGGCGGCGAAGGAGCCGAGCAGGGCGATCTGCTCCCGTTCGAAGACCCGGGCCCGGCGGTCGGCGGCGAACAGTACGCCGATGACGTGCGGGCCGAGCATGAGCGGGACGCCGAGGATGGCGACCAGTCCTTCGTCCTGCACGCCCGCGTCGATGGTGCCGGTGTGCTGGAACCGGGCGTCCTCGAAGTAGTCGTCGGTGACGTACGGGCGGGCCGTCTGGGCGACCAGGCCGCCGAGTCCTTCGCCCATGCCCAGGCGCAGTTGCTGGAAGCGGGCGGCCACCGAGCCCTCGGTGACCCGCATGTAGGTGTCCTTGCGGGCGGGGTCGTTGAGCGTGAGGTAGGCGACGTCGGTGCCGAGGAGCGACCGGGCGCGCTGCACGATGGCCTGGAGCACCGCGTCGAGGTCTCTGAGGCCGGCCAGGTCGTGGGCGGTCTCGAACAGGGCCGACAGTTCGGCCTCGCGGCGTCTGCGTCCTTCCAGTTCCGCGCGTACGCGCAGGGCGAGCAGTTTGGCGTGGTCGAGGGCGGTGATCCACTCGGCGGACCGGCCTTCGGCGCGGGCGAGCAGCACCGGTTGTTCGTAGGCGGTGGCGGGTGCGCCGCGGGCCAGCAGTTCGAGGAACGGGGTGCCCGCGCTGCCGTCGGGCGGGGATGCGGCGCCGGGCAGGGCGGCGGTGCCGGTCGGCGGGCCCGCGTCGGCGGCGGGGCGCCCGGCGGACTGCGCGTGATCGCTGGACATGCTCACAGGATTCCCCATCGGCCCGTGGTCCGCCGGGCCCTGTGGAAAACTCCGTTCTCGGTGACGACGGTGCAGGTCAGTGGGCGGTCCAGCCGCCGTCGAGGACCAGCGAGCTGCCGGTGACGAAGGAGCCGTGCGGGCCGCACAGGTAGGCCACGGCCTCGGCGACCTCTTCCGGTTCGATCAGGCGTTTGACGGCGCTGTCCTTCAGCAGGATGTCGGACAGGACCCGCTCCTCGGGTACGCCGTGGGCCTCGGCCTGGTCGGCGAGCTGCCGTTCGACCAGGGGGGTGCGCACATAGGCGGGGTTGACGCAGTTGGAGGTGACTCCGTGCGGGGCGCCTTCGAGGGCGGCCGTCTTGGACAGACCTTCGAGGCCGTGCTTGGCGGCGACGTACGCCGACTTGTAGGCGGAGGCGCGCAGGCCGTGCACCGAGGAGATGTTGACGATCCGGCCCCAGCCCTGCCCGTACATGTGCGGCAGGGCGCCGCGGATGAGCCGGAAGGGTGCTTCGAGCATCACGGTCAGCACGGTGTGGAAGACGTCGGGCGGGAACTCCTCGATGGGGCGTACGAGCTGGATCCCGGCGTTGTTGACGAGCACGTCGGTGCCCGCCGCCGCGTGCTCGGCGGCGTCGAGGTCGGTGAGGTCGAGGACGTGGGGTTCGAGGGCGCCCGGGAGACGAGCGGCGTGTGCGGCGAGTGCGGCCAGGCCCTCCGCGTCCCGGTCGACGGCTCTGACCTCGGCTCCCGCGGCGGCCAGCCGGAGCGCGCAGGCGCGGCCGATCCCGCCGGCGGCGCCCGTGACGAGCGCGGTGCGACCGCCGAGGTCGAGCGGAGGGCCTTGTGGGGCAGGATGCGGGCTGGGCGAGGTCATGTGTCGACCTTAGGCAGGCCCCCCGCCCCACTACATGTGGGCGCGACCCACACTTCAGCCAAGGTCCGTAGTGTCGAACCACGTGGGGGCGTCGGACAGGGCCTGCTTGATCCGGAACAGGGCGAATTCGTCCAGCTCGGGCAGGGCGTCCACCGTGAACCAGTCCACCTCGAGTGATTCGTCGTCGTTGACCCGGGCCTCGCCGCCCACGGCACGGCAGCGGAAGGTGATGTCCATGTACTGGCAGACGTCGCCGTTGGCGTAGGTGACGGGGGACAGCGCCTGGACCAGGACCACCCGTTCGGTGACGCAGTGCACCGCGGTCTCCTCGTGCACCTCGCGCACGGCGCAGGCGGCGGGCTGCTCGCCGGGCTCGGGGATCCCGCCGATCACCGACCACCTGCCGGTGTCGGAGCGGCGGCCCAGCAGGACCCTGCCCTCGTCGTCGAAGACCACGGCGGTGACCCCGGGCAGCCACAGCAGCTGGGTGCCCGCCGAGGCCCGGATCGTGCGGATGAAGTCAGGAGTAGCCATGGGGCCGACCCTAACGGGCGGACGTCCCAGGTCACCGCCCGATCCGCGGGGCGGCCGGGCGCGTCCGCCCGGCGTACGGTCACACGTCCCGGGCGCGCCGCCCGCGCACACCGGCTCCGATCGCCCAGCCCAGGCCGCCCGCTGCGACCAGGACGAGGGCGAGTTCCGGCAGGACGCCCAGCTCGGTGGCGGGCGTGCGCGAGGAGCGCAGGGGCACCTTCTGGACGAGGTGGGCCGGGACGAACATGCCGGTCTTCTGCGTGATGCGGCCGTCGGGCATGATGACCGCGCTGACGCCGCTGGTCACCGGGACGGTGACGGTGCGGCTGTGCTCGACCGCGCGGACGCGGGACATCGCGAGCTGCTGGTAGGTCATCTCGCTGCGGTCGAAGGTCGCGTTGTTGCTCGGTACGGAGATCATCTGCGCGCCGTGGGTGACCGTGTCGCGCACGGCCCAGTCGAAGGCGGCCTCGTAGCAGGTGGCCAGGCCGATCCGGGTGCCGCCGACGGTGAACACGCCCGGCTCGGTGCCCCGGCTGAAGTCCTGCCGGACCATGGAGGTCCAGTCGCCGTTGATCGCGCCGAGCAGCGAGCGCAGCGGCAGGTACTCGCCGAAGGGCTGGATCTGCCGCTTGTCGTACGTCTGGAGGGGGCCCTTGACCGGGTCCCAAAGGATCTGTTCGTTGTACAGCCTGCCGTCGCGTTCCACGACGCTGCCGATCGAGACGGGCGCCCCGATCGCCTTGGCGGCCTGGTCGACGACCAGGCGCGCGTCCGGGAACTCCAGGGGGTCGATGTCGGAGGAGTTCTCCGGCCAGAGCACCACGTCGGGCCGGGGCGCCTTGCCCTCCTCGACCTCAGCCGCCAGCCGCTCGGTCTCCCGCGCGTGGTAGTCGAGCACGGCGCGGCGCTGGGCGTTGAACTCCAGGCCCGCGCGCGGCACGTTGCCCTGGATCAGCGCGACGGTGGCGGTGCCGTTCTCGGCCTTGTCGCTGACCAGGGTGCGGGCCGCCAGCGCGCCGCCCACCGGCACGGCCACGCTCAGCAGCGCGACGGCGGCGGCCGGACGCCGCAGGGTCCCGGTGCGCCGGCCATGGACCGCCAGGCGTACGGCCTCGCACAGGCCGAAACCGCACAGGACGACCGCGAAGCCGAGCACGGGGGTGCCGCCGACCGCGGCCAGCGGCAGGAACACGCCGTCCGCCTGGCCGAAGGCGACCTTGCCCCAGGGGAAGCCGTGGAAGGGCACGCGCGCGCGTGCCGCCTCGCCGGTGATCCACAGGGCCGCCGCCCACACCGGCCAGGCGGGCAGCTGGGAGACCGCCGCGACGCCGACGCCCACCAGGGCGACGAAGAGTGCCTCCACGGCGGCCAGCGCCAGCCAGGGGCCGGGGCCGACCTCCACGCCGGTCCACACCAGCAGGGGCAGCAGGAAGCCGAGGCCGAAGAGGTAGCCCAGACCGAGCGCCGCCTTCCAGGTGCGCCCGCGCAGTACCCAGCCGAAGGCGGCGAAGGCCGGCAGGGCCAGCCACCACAGGGTCCGCGGCGGGAAGCTGACGTAGAGGAGGAGGCCGGACAGTGCCGCCACGACGGCGGGTACGAGCCGGACGAGTCGCGCGGGCCAGGGTGCGCGGGCGGAGGGCGGGCCCACCCGGTCCGACTCGTCGACGGAGGTTGCGGTGACGGTCACCCCGGGAGTGTACGGCGGCTTTCCTGCCCCTTGACAGCACGGTGCACGGGCGTGAACCGGTGTCCGGGCCGTCACCGGCGCGCGTACGGCGGACGGGAGCGGCGGGGGGCGGAATCACGGGCTCCGGACCTGGGGCCTCCGGGAGGCCGCCCCGGTCGTGGCTCCGGGGCCCGCGCGGCGGTGGCCCGCGGGCTCAGGCCGGGCCGGGTGCCGGCGGGCGCAGCCGGGCCCTGATCACCCGGACCGCCGATTCGGCGTTGTCGACGGTGATCGTGAAGGTGTGGCCGTCCCACAGACGCAGCACGACGCCCTCGCCACGCCGTACGACCACCGCGGTGCCCTTCTCGGGCCGCCAGCGGTACCCCCAGCCGCCCCAGTGGCGCGGGGTGACATGGGGGACGAAGTCCGCGCCCGCCACATGGGCCAGCGGAATACGGCGGCGCGGCAGACCGATGTGGCCGCAGCGCACCTCCAGGGACTCCTTGTCGACCTTGAGGGCGACATGGACGAAGGCGAGGGTGCCGAAGAGGACCAGCAGTCCGGCCGCGATGCAGCCCACGACGGACATCACCAGCGCGAGAACGCCGGAACTCCAGGCGGAGTCGACGGCCAGCTCGATGCCGAGCGCCAGGCAGGCGGCGCCGACGAGCGCCAGCAGCCACTGGAACCGGTTGGTGGCCCGCCCTGTCCACACCTCGGGATGCGGGCCGTTCTCGACACGGGAAGGGTCCCTCATGCCTTCGAGGTTACCCAGGTTTCGCCGCCTGGGTAGCGCGTCGCACACGGGGAGTGTCCCGGGCGCTCGCCCGCGCGGGCGCACGACCGGCCCCGGGCGGCGGCGGGGGCGGTGCGTCAGCGGGCGGGGGTGGCCGCCCGCAGGAGGCGCCCTTCGGCGTAGGCCAGGGCCGGGGCGGGCAGGGCGCTCTCGGCGCCGTTGAGCAGCACCGTCACGGTGCCCTCGGCCGGGGCCGCGGGCGCGGGACGGCCGCCGATCCGGCGCAGTGCCTGGGCGGCGACGGCACCGGCGGATCCGTGCAGGACCAGCGGGGGGTGCCCGGGGCCCTGCACGGCGTGCCGGATGCGCTCGGCGACCAGTTCGTAATGGGTGCAGCCCAGGACGACGGTCGTCACCTGGTCGGGGGTCAGTGCGGCGGCGGCGGTGACGGCTTCGTCGATCGCCGTCTCGTCGGCGTGCTCGACGGCCTCGGCCAGGCCCCAGCAGGGCACCTCGGTGACCGGCACACCGCCGGCGAAGTCGCGGATGAGGCCCTGCTGGTAGGGGCTGCCGGTGGTGGCGGGTGTCGCCCAGATGGCGACCGGTCCGCCGCCGGCCGCGGCCGGCTTGATCGCGGGGACCGTGCCGATGACCGGGAGGTCCGGCTCCAGGAGTTCCCGCAGCGCGGTGAGCGCGTGCACGGTCGCGGTGTTGCAGCCGACGATCAGGGCGTCCGGGGCGTGCGCGGCGGCGGCCTCGGCGACGGCGACGGCGCGAGCGGTGAGGTCCTGCGGGGTGCGGGGGCCCCAGGGCATGCCGGCCGGGTCCAGGGACAGGACGAGATCCGCGTCGGGGCGCAGGCGCCGTACCGCGGCGGTGGCCGCCAGCAGCCCGATTCCGGAGTCCATGAGCGCGATCTTCACCCGGCCACGATAGACGATCCCCTCGAACCGGCCGTCCGGGTGGGGCAGACTGCGGGGGTGAGCGTGATCATGTGGACCGCCCTGGGATCCCTCGCCGCCTGGCTGTGGCTGCTGCTCGGCCAGGGGTTCTTCTGGCGTACGGACGTGCGACTGCCCGCGGGACGGGAGCCGGGACCGCAGGAGTGGCCGGCCGTCTGCGTCGTGGTCCCGGCGCGGGACGAGGCGGCGGTCCTGGGCGAGAGCCTGCCGTCGCTGCTCGCGCAGGACTATCCGGGGCGGGCGGAGGTGTTCCTGGTCGACGACGGCAGCTCCGACGGCACCGGGGAACTGGCCCGCGAGCTGGGGCGGCGCGGCGGCGGGCTGCCCCTGACGGTGGACTCGCCGGGTGAGCCGCCGGACGGCTGGACCGGCAAGCTGTGGGCCGTGCGGCACGGCATCGCGCTGGCACGCGCGCGTGCGCCGGAGTACCTGCTGCTGACGGACGCGGACATCGCGCACGCCCCGGACAGCCTGCGCCGGCTGGTGGCCGCCGCGCGCACCGGGGGCTTCGACGTCGTCTCGCAGATGGCCCGGCTGCGGGTGGAGAGCCTGTGGGAGCGGCTGGTCGTACCGGCGTTCGTCTACTTCTTCGCGCAGTTGTATCCGTTCCGGTGGATCGGGCGGCGGGGCGGGCGGACGGCGGCGGCAGCGGGCGGCTGTGTGCTGCTGCGCGCCGAGGCGGCCGAGCGGGCGCGGATCCCGGACTCGATCCGGCACGCGGTGATCGACGACGTGGCCCTGGCCCGCGCGGTGAAGGGCGGCGGCGGGCACATCTGGCTGGGACTGGCCGAGCGGGTGGACAGCGTGCGCCCGTATCCGCGGCTGCACGACCTGTGGCGGATGGTCTCGCGCAGCGCGTACGCGCAGTTGCGGCACAACCCGCTGGTGCTGGCCGGGACGGTGGCGGGGCTGGCGCTGGTGTATCTGGTGCCGCCGGTGGCGCTGGTCGCGGGGCTGTGGTGGGGCGGCGCGACGACGGCCGCGGCCGGGGGCGGGGCGTGGCTGGTGATGGCGGCGACGTATGCGCCGATGCTGCGGTACTACCGCCGGCCGCTGTGGCTCGCGCCGCTGCTGCCGTTCACGGCGTTCCTCTATCTGCTGATGACGGTGGACTCGGCCGTGCAGCACTACCGGGGGCGGGGTGCGGCCTGGAAGGGCCGCACCTACGCGCGTCCGGACGCCCTGCCCGAGGAGGGCTGAGGGCAATCAGGGAGGGGCCGGGCTCACTTGCGGCCGGGGGTCCAGTTCATGCCCCAGCCGTAGGCGTGGTCGACGGTGCGCTGGGGGCTCACCCCGCGCGCGGGGACCAGGTAGCGGGCCTCGCGCTGGACGACGAGGTCGCCCCCGGTGTTGGTGATCAGGGCGAGGGCGCAGACGGTCGAGGGGACCGTGCACTCGTCCAGGGAGAAGTCGACCGGGGCGCCGTGCTGCGGCTGGAGGGTGACCGTGGCGTGCAGGTCGGCGAAGGACCGGGCCCCTTCGTAGATGGTCACGAAGACGAGGACGCGCCGGAAGTCGTGGGTGTGGTCGAGGTTGAGGGTGAGGTTCTCGCCGTCGGTCACGGCACCCGTGCGGTCGTCGCCGTCGAGGTGGATGTACGGGGGCCGGTGCAGTGCCCCGAAGGCGTTGCCGAGGGCCTGGACGACTCCCTTGCGGCCGTCGCTGAGTTCGTAGAGGGCGCACAGGTCGAGGTCGAGGTCGGAGTGCATGGCGGTGGCCCGCCCGCGCTTGCCCGTCCAGCCGGAGAACTGCTTGCGCACCTGCCAGTTGAGGTTGACGCGCATGGTGCCCGAGGTGCCGCCCTGCTTGGCCAGCGAGACGGAGGGCGCCGCCTTGGTGAGCGTGACCTTGGTGAGGCGCACCGGGGGCGCGGCGGGAGCCGGGGGCGGCGGGGGCACGGCGCCGGTGGCGCCGACGGGCGGCGGCAGGGGCGCCGGGGGGCCGGTCGGGGGCGGCGGCGCGAGGGGGGCGGCCGTCGCCGGGGCCGGGGGCGGGAACGCGGGCGGTGCCGGGGTGCGGCCCGCCGGGGGCGGCGGCGCGGCGTGCTGCGGTTCGTCGACGGTGATGCCGAAGTCCGTGGCCAGGCCCGCCAGTCCGCTGCTGTATCCCTGGCCCACGGCCCGGAACTTCCAGGCGCCCTGGCGGCGGTAGAACTCGCCCAGCACGAAGGCGGTCTCGACACTGGCACCGCTGCTGTCGAAGCGGGCGACGACGGTGTCGGCCGCCGCGTCCCGCACCTCGATGTACAGGCCCGGCACCTGGCCGAAGGCGCCGCCGTCCGCCGACGCGGCGAGCACGATCCGGTCGACGGCCGCCTCCACGCGCGCGAGGTCGGCGACGAGCGTGTCCGTCACCTGCCCGGCGGCGTCCCGCTTGCCCTCGTGCCGTACCGCGCCGGAGGTGTGGGCCGGCTGGTTGTAGAAGACGAAGTCGCCGTCCGAGCGCACCTTCCCGCTCGGTGCGAGCAGCAGGGCGGAGGCGTCCACGTCGGGGACGCCGGGACCGGAACGCCGGCCCACTTCGACGCGCAGGGCCGTCGTCGGCACCGGCGTGTTCGATCCCTTCGGCATGGACATGTCGCGCCCCCATCACTTCGGCCAGGCGGTTTCCCGGCTCACGGCAGTTCGTCGGCTCACTCCCCGCCCAACCTATGCCCGGCGGCGCACAACTCCCACAGCGAGCGGCGGAACCGACCGGGGCGACCGCCGGTAACCCCCCAGAACCCTGCTCTTTTACAGGATCCGAGCCGTCCGCGGCGCCCCTTTTTGTCAATTTCGCTCGTATTGGGGATCCCACGTCACCGCCGACACGGAAAACAACCCTCTTATCGGTCTCCCCAACCAGCACATCGTGGGCTTAACTTATGGCCATGACCTCCCCCCGCTCCACTTATGGCGGCGGCTATTACTCCGCCTCCTTCCCGGACACCCCGATCTACGACTCCCTCGTCGCCGAGCGGGGCACCCCGCAGATCGCCCCGATCCGGGTCCCCGCGCCGTACGACACGGGAAGCCACCTGCCCGCGCTTCCCTCGGCGCTGCCCGCCCTGCCGGCAGCCCCGTCCCAGCCCGCCTACGGCTACCCGCAGGCGCAGCAGCCCGCCCCCCTCCAGCAGGCCCCCGCCGCGTACATCCCGCAGCAGGCCGCCGCGCCGCGCGGCTACCCGGGCCCGCAGCAGCAGCTGCCCCGCCCGATGGTCAACGGCACCGGCTACGAGGCGATGCGCCCCGCGGCCCCGCGCCCGGCCGCCGCGCCGTACCAGGACCCGTACAACAACCAGCAGTACCGCGGCTACTGATCGTTCTCCCCGGCTGTCCCTGCCACCTGGCAGGATGAGGTCATGGGGACTGCGGAACTGCGCTCGATACACATCCACCCGGTCAAGGCGTTCCGGCCCGTGGGGCTGCGGGAGGCCGTGGTGGAGCCCTGGGGACTGGCCGGGGACCGGCGCTGGGTGCTGATCGACGACGGGGGAAAGGTCGTCACCCAGCGTCAGCGGCCGCATCTCGCACCGGCCGTCGCCGAGCTGCTGCCCGGCGGCGGCCTGCGGCTGTCCGCGCCCGGACACGAGCCGCTCACGGTCCCCGTGCCGGTACCGGGGACGACGGTCACGGTGGACATCTTCGGCGACAAGGTGGAGGCCGTAGCGGCAGGCGACGCCGCGCACGCCTGGTGCAGCGCCCTCGTGGGCGCCGAGGTGCGCCTCGCGCACATGGACGACCCCGCCACCCGCCGGCCCGTCGACCCGGCCTTCGCGCGCCCCGGCGAGACCGTGAGCTTCGCCGACGGCTTCCCGCTGCTGCTCACGTCGCTGTCCTCCCTCGACTCCCTCAACTCGCTGATCGCCGAGGGCGACCGCGCGGAGGAGGGCCCGGTGCCGATGAACCGCTTCCGGCCCAGTGTCGTGGTGGGCGGCACCGCCGCCTGGGCCGAGGACGACTGGCAGCGCGTCGCGATCGGAGAGGTCTCCTTCCGGGTCGCCAAGCCGTGCGGCCGGTGCGTGGTCACCACCACCGACCAGGACACCGGCGCCCGCGGCAAGGAGCCGCTGCGCACCCTCGGCCGGCACCGCCGGTTCGGCGGCTCCCTGGTCTTCGGACAGAACCTGGTGCCCGAGACGACCGGCACCATCCGTCTCGGCGACCCGGTCACGATCCTGGAGTGACATCCGCCCCGTCCCGGGAACCCCCGGCGGCGGCCCGCTCGTTGGGGTTTCGTGAGAGGTTCGTGAGAGTCCCCGTGCGGGGTGATGTACCTCTCTCTTCGACCGGGTTCGCGGACGAACGGCTCCGCCGGGGGTTATCACGGAGCGGGAAGGGGGTGCGGGAGCGTGCGAGCGATCTGCGGACTCTGGCGCTGGCGGCACAACCCGCTGCGGCGCACCACCGATCTGGTCGAATCCTGGCTGGCCCTGGCCTCGTTGCTGCTCGTCCTGGTCGCCGCCCCCGTGCTCGGTTCGTTCGTCGGCTCCGTCACCCAGGAAGCCCTTCAGCGGACGGTGCGCGACCAGCACCGCACCCGGCACCTGGTCTCCGCCGTCGTCGTCCGCGGACTGACCGCGTCCGCTCCGGCGCCGGATCCGGAGATCGCGACGGGCCGGGAGATCCGCAGCCGCGTCCTCGCCGACTGGACCGGTCCCGACGGCACCCGGCAGCACGGCCCGGTCAGCACCGACCTCAGACACCCGCACCCCGGCGACCGCTTCGGCCTGTGGACCGACCGGCACGGCCGGACCGTCACCCGCCCCCTGGACACCGCCACCGCCACCACCCACGCGGTGCTGGCCGGACTCGGCACCGCCCTGCTGGCGGCCGGCCTGACCGAGTGCATACGCAGACTGGTCCTGTGGCGCCTGGTCCGCCGCAGGTACGCCCGCTGGGACCAGGCATGGGACCGTGCGGGTCCCGACTGGGGCCGCACCGGCGCCGGCAGCTGACGGCGTCGCGACTCCGGTCAACCGACCGTCCACGCACACGCTACGGTGGACCGGCCGACGCGTTCGGCGACTCTCCGCGCGCGTGCGCGCGGCGGCCCGAAGGGCTGAGCACGGCCGCGGTCCCGCCACCGGGTGCGGCGCCCCGAAGGTGAACGAGCCATCAGTACGACGAGGTGGGGGCACGGCAACGCCATGGCACAGGGCACGGTCCAGGTGACGCACACCGGCACATCCCGGTGGCGGCGCCGCACGGGTGAGTACGCATCGCTGGCCGCGGCCCTGGAGGCCGCGGCGGACGGCGACGTCCTCACCGTCGCCCCGGGCACCTACCGCGAGAACCTCGTCGTCCAGCGGCCGGTGACCCTGCGCGGTCCCGAGGGCTCCCCCGGCGCGGTGCGCATCGCGCCCCTGGACGGTGTCCCGTTGACCGTGCGCGCCTCCGCGGTGGTGCAGGACCTGCATGTGGAGGGCCAGGACCCGACCGCGCCCGCGCTGCTGGTGGAGGAGGGCACACCGGAGCTGCGGGACGTGCGGATCGTGACCCGGTCCGCCTCCGGACTGGAGGTGCGCGGCGGTGCCCGGCCCACGGTGCGACGGTGCACGGTGGACAATCCGGCCGGGATCGGCATCGCCGTGCTCGGCCTGGCCGGCGGGGTGTTCGAGGAGTGCGAGGTCGTGGCCGCCGGGCAGTCGGGGGTCGCGGTCCGCGACGGCGCCCGCCCCCGGTTCGAACGCTGCCGGATCCACCACACCTCGGGCCCCGGACTCGCCGTGACCGGCGACAACTCCGCGCTGGAGGCGGTGGGCTGCGAGGTCTACGAGGTCCGCGGCAGCGGCGTGCAGGTCAGCGGGCGCGCCTCCGCGCACCTCACCGACTGCGAGGTGCACCGCACCACCGCCGACGGCGTCACCCTCGACACGGACGCCGTGCTCACCCTCGCCGACTGCCGGCTGCACGACATCCCGGAGAACGCGGTGGACCTCAGGTCGCGCTCCGTGCTGACGCTGACCCGCACCACCGTGCACCGCTTCGGGCGCAACGGCCTGTCGGTGTGGGACCCGGGCACCCGCGTGGACGCCAACCAGTGCGAGATCGCCGACAGTACGGGCGACTACCCGGCCGTATGGGTCAGCGACGGGGCGACCGCGGTCCTGGACTCCTGCCGGGTGCACGACGTGCCGGACGCGCTGTTCGTCCTGGACCGCGGCTCCCGCGCGGACGTCGTCGACAGCGACCTGTCCCAGGTGCGCAACACCGCGGTGTCGGTGAGCGACGGCGCCACCGCGCAGCTCGACGACTGCCGGATCAAGGAGGCGGCCACCGGTGCCTGGTTCCGCGACCACGGCAGCGGCGGCACCCTGAACAACTGCACCGTGGACGCCACCCAGACCGGTGTGATCGTCACCAAGGGCGCCGACCCCACCATCGAGCGCTGCACCGTCGTCTCCCCCGCCGAGGCCGGTTTCTACGTCTCCGCCGGGGGCCGGGGCAGTTTCCACGGCTGCCGGGTGACGGGCAGCGGCGGCTACGGCTTCCATGTGATCGACGGCTGCCGTACGACACTGAAGAAGTGCCGTACGGAACGCTGCGCGCGCGGCGGGTACGAGTTCGCGGACGGCGGGGACCCGGCGGCCGGGGCGGGACCGGTGGTCGAGGACTGCACCAGCGACGAGAGCGCCGGCGTACGCCCGCCCGCGTCCGCGCCCAGGGAGACGGCCGTGCAGACGGCGGACACCTCGTCCGGGCTGCTCGGCGTGATCCCCGGGCAGCGGAGCACCGAGCCTCAGCCCCTGCCGTCCGAGCCGCGGCCCGAGCAGCCCGTGCGCACCGCGAAGGACGTGCTCGGCGCGCTGGACGCGCTGGTGGGCCTGGACAGCGTCAAACGCGAGGTGCGCGCCCTCACCGACATGATCGAGGTGGGCCGGCGGCGGCAGCAGGCCGGTCTGAAGGCCGCCTCCGTCAAACGCCATCTCGTCTTCACCGGCTCCCCCGGCACCGGCAAGACGACGGTCGCCCGCCTGTACGGCGAGATCCTCGCCTCGCTCGGGGTGCTGGAGAAGGGCCACCTGGTGGAGGTGTCCCGCGTCGATCTGGTCGGCGAGCACATCGGCTCCACCGCGATCCGCACCCAGGAGGCGTTCGAACGGGCGCGCGGCGGAGTGCTGTTCATCGACGAGGCGTACGCCCTCTCCCCCGAGGACGCCGGACGCGACTTCGGCAAGGAGGCCATCGACACCCTGGTGAAGCTGATGGAGGACCATCGCGACGCGGTCGTCGTGATCGTCGCCGGGTACACGGCGGAGATGGAGCGCTTCCTGTCGGTCAACCCGGGCGTGGCCTCGCGTTTCTCGCGCACCATCACCTTCGGCGACTACGGCCCCGGGGAGCTGCTGCGGATCGTGGAGCAGCAGGCCGAGGAGCACGAGTACCGGCTCGCGGAGGGGACGGCCGAGGCGCTGCTGAAGTACTTCACGGAGCTTCCCCGGGGCGCGGCGTTCGGCAACGGCCGCACCGCGCGCCAGACGTTCGAGGCGATGGTGGAGCGCCATGCCGGCCGGGTGGCGCAGCTCGACGATCCGGACACCGACGATCTGACGCTGCTCTACGCCGAGGATCTGCCCGAACTGCCCTGAGGCCCGGTGGCGTCCGGGGGCGGTGCCTCGCTCCCGGGTCCGGTGTCCGGAGGCGCGGAGCCCGGATCGGCGGCGTCGCCGGGCGCGGGACGCGGCGCGGGCAGGTCCGGGCGCAGCCGGGCCAGGAGCCGTCGCCGTTCCTCGGCGAAGGCCGGGTCGGCCTGGTAGTCGGAGTGGCCCAGGATCGGGGCGGGCAGCGGGTGCCGTGCCGTACGGCCGTGGACCAGCGGGTCCTTGAGCGGGGCGCGGTCGACGTCCGGTCCGGCGTCGTCGCGCGGCAGCAGGACGGGTCCGCCGATGGGGTCGGTGAGCCGGTACAGGTTGCGCCAGCAGGCGACGTCGCGGTGCAGTCCGGTGAGGGCGTCGGGGCCGAAGTGGGCCGGGAACCAGCGGCCGTACAGGCGGGTCAGCGGGGAGCCGTAGGTGAGCAGGGCGACCCGGGCGCGGACCGCGGGGGTGAGCTGCCAGGCCGCGGCGGCGGCCAGCACGCTGCCCTGCGAGTGCCCGGAGAGGACCAGCCGTCCGCCCGTGGCCCGGGTCCAGGTCGCCATGCGCCAGGTGAGGTCGGGCACGGCGCGCTCGGCGTAGCACGGCGGGGCGAAGGGGTGGGCGGCGCGCGGCCAGAAGGTGCCGACGTCCCAGAGGATGCCGATGGTGCGCCGGGCCGAGGCGTCCTTGTAGGCACGGCGGCCCCAGGTGACGAAGAGGACGAAGCCGAGTCCGACGAGCCAGGAGCCCAGTGCCTGCGCGGTCTGGGCGGCGCCCTGGACGGCGGGGTGGGCTCCGCCGGCGGCCTGGACGGGCGTGCGGCCGGTGCCGAGGGCGCCGACGAGTGCGGCGGTGCCGAGGGCCAGGGTGGCCGCGGAGACGACACCGACGACGAGGGGCCCTTCGTCGGTGAGGGTGGCCATCGCGCGGGTGCGCGCGATCCGGCGGGTGCGCTCGCGGTCGGCGGGCCGGCCTGCGAAGTCGCCGAGCACGCGGGCGCGTTCCGTGCGGGCCAGTCGCCAGGTGCGTGCGGTGAGGCGTCCGGCGAGCGCCAGCAGCAGAAGGAGCACCACAGGGATGACGGACGCCTGCCAGGTGAGCAGGACCGGCGGGCCGGGCAGCCGTCCGCCGGTGCCGTCCAGCCAGTCGGCCACCCGCTGGGCGACGCCGCCGGACATCACTCCGCCGAGCGCGCAGGCCAGCATCGCGACCGCGGGTCCGCCCTGTCCGTGCAGCGCGGCCCCGGGTCCGGGCGGGGTGTCGGTGGGGCTGTGGCCCGCGGGGCGGCTGCGGTGCAGTGTGCGGGCGGTGGCGGCCAGGGCGACGACCAGGAGGCCCTGGGTCAGGGAGAGCGCGCCGAAGGAGGCGTCGCCCGGCAGTCTGCCGGTGGATGTCCAGGACGGGCGCGACCAGCCGGCGTAGAGGACGGCGAGCAGGAGCAGCAGGAGCGCGCCGAGCGGCAGCCGGCGGGCGAGGCGGCGGTCCAGGCGCCGGTCCGGCCGGTGTTCGCTGCGGCCCCGGCGGCAGACGACGGCCACCGCGGCGGCGCCGGTGGTGAGCAGGGCGGCGTGCAGGAGCCAGCCGAGGACGTCCAGGGCGGCGGGGCCGCCGGGCCGCCGGTCGAAGTGCGCGGCCGGGGTGGCGACCGCCGCGGCGACGGTGAGCAGTCCGGCGGCGGTGTGGGCGGCGCGCAGCCGGGCCACCAGGCGGCGGCCGTACCAGAAGCCGGGGCGGGCCAGGGCGCCGCCGCCGGGTTCCCCGGGTCCGTCGCCCGGGGTCGGCGGCTGCTGGGACTCGTAGGCGCTCCAGGTGCGGTGGGAGAGGTAGCACAGCAGGCCGGTGAGGGCGGCGGGGACCAGGGCGGCCAGGGCGAGGCGGCGGCCCGGCTGGCTCCACCAGCCGCCCGACGCGGGTGCCAGGAAGCCCAGCCAGGAGTGGCGCGAGGTGCACGCGCGCGTGCCCGCGCACTGCCAGGCGGCCAGGTCGAGCGCGACCTCGCAGGCGGCGGCGACGAGCAGCACGGTGAGGGTCAGTCCGGCGAGACGGACCAGGAGGCCGTACAGGCGTACGGTGCGCGGGCGCCGGTGGGCGGCGGGGCGCATCCAGTGGGCGAGGTTGACGACCATGAACGGCAGCAGCAACAGCCACAGGGCGCGGCTGCCGTCGCCGGAGGTGAGGTTGCACCAGACGTACGCCTCGGGCACCGGCCGGCCGTCGTGGGCCCGGGGCCGGGTCTCGGCGTCGGCGTCGGCGGCGCGCCGGTAGACGGCCGCGGTGTCGTCGCCGGTGACGCGGACCGTGCGTCCGTCGTCGAGCATCTGCTCGGGTGTGGTGCCGCCGACGCCGTGGACGAGGAGTTCCAGGGCGGGCGGGGCCGGGCCGGCGGCCGGGCCGCCGGGCGTGTCCGCCGGGTCCGGGCGGGTGCCGTCCGGTGCGTCGCCGGGCGCCGGGCGCCGTCGTGTCCGCTCCATCGCCGCACCTCCCCCGTGACGCGCCGTGGTCCTCGCCGGTCCCCACCAGGATCTCGGTCAGCGGCCCGTGGCACAGCCCCTGTCACGGAATCTCCCCGATCCGGGTGACATGCGGGCCGCGGCCGCCGGGCGCGGTGATCCCGGCGTACGCGCTGCGGACGGGCGATGGCACCGGGGCGGGCGGCCCGTGCGAGGATGGGACGCCCGCACCCGGGGGCGGGTCGGGCCTCCTGGTCGGACCGGGTGGGCCGGGGCGGCCGTACGGGCCCGAGGCGAAAGGAACCGGAGCACACGTGAGCGAGAATCAGAACCTCCTCGCGGAGCAGCGGCGCGCTCTGATCCTCGACGAGGTCCGGCGGCGCGGCGGGGTCCGGGTCAACGAACTGACCCGCAAGCTCGGCGTGTCGGACATGACCGTACGGCGTGATCTGGACGCGCTGGCCCGTCAGGGCGTGCTGGAGAAGGTGCACGGCGGCGCGGTGCCGGTCGTGGAGGCCAGTACGCACGAGCCGGGTTTCGAGGCCAAGTCGGGGCTGGAGCTGACGGCCAAGGAGGACATCGCGCGGGCCGCGGCGCGGCTGGTCCCGCCGGGCTCTGCGATCGCCCTGTCGGGCGGTACGACGACGTACGCCCTGGCGCATCATCTGGTGGACGTGCCGGATCTGACGGTGGTCACCAACTCGGTGCGGGTGGCGGACGTGTTCCACACGGCGCAGCGCACCTCGGGCCCGCGGCAGGGGGCGGCGACCGTGGTGCTGACCGGCGGGGTGCGCACGCCGTCCGACTCGCTGGTGGGGCCGGTGGCCGACCAGGCGATCGCGGCGCTCCACTTCGACATGCTGTTCCTCGGGGTGCACGGGATATCGGCGGAGGCCGGTCTTTCGACGCCGAACCTCGCGGAGGCGGAGACCAACCGGCGCCTGGTGCAGTCGGCGCGGCGGGTCGTGGTGGTCGCCGACCACACCAAGTGGGGTGTGGTGGGGCTGAGTTCGTTCGCGACGCTGGAGCAGGTGGACACGCTGGTGACGGACGCCGGGCTGCCGCCCGGGGCACGCGCCGAGATCGCGGAGCACCTGCGGCTGGTCGTGGCGGGCGAGCCCCCGCAGGAGCCCGCCCAGGAGCCCGCGGGGTCCGCGGAGCCCGCGGAGGAGCCCGCCGGCTGAGTTCCGGTCCGGGCGCCCGTGGCGGCGTCAGCGCGGCCAGGCGCCCGTCGTGAGGAAGGTGTCGAGGGTCGCGGTGTACGGCGTGTGGTCCAGGCCCTGTTCCGCCAGCCAGGTGTCCGAGTAGTACTTGTCGAGGTAGCGGTCGCCGGGGTCGCACAGCAGGGTGACCACACTGCCCCGGCGGCCCTGTTCGCGCATCTCGGCGACGATCTTCAGGGCGCTCCACAGACCGGTGCCGGTCGAGCCGCCCGCCTTGCGTCCGATGACCCGCTCCAGGGCGCGTACGGAGGCGACGGCCGCGGCGTCGGGGACCTTCATCATCCGGTCGATGGCGCACGGCACGAAGCTCGGTTCCATCCGGGGGCGGCCGATGCCCTCGATGCGTGAGCCGCGCTCGCAGACCACGTCCGCGTCCCCGGTGGTCCAGCCCTCGAAGAAACAGGAGTTGTCGGGGTCGGCGACGCAGATACGGGTGTCGTACTGCATGTAGTGCACGTAGCGCGCGAGGGTCGCGGAGGTGCCGCCGGTGCCCGCGGTGGCGACGATCCACGCCGGTTCGGGGAACCGCTCCAGCTCCAGCTGGCGGAAGATGGATTCGGCGATGTTGTTGTTGCCCCGCCAGTCCGTGGCCCGCTCGGCGTAGGTGAACTGGTCCATGTAGTGGCCGCCGGTGTCCACCGCGAGCCGGGCGGACGCCTCGTACATGGTGCGCGGGTCGTCCACGAAGTGGCACCGGCCGCCGTGGAACTCGATCAGGCGGCACTTCTCGGCGCTCGTCGTGCGCGGCATCACCGCGATGAAGGGGACGCCGATCAGTTTGGCGAAGTACGCCTCGGAGACGGCCGTCGATCCGCTGGACGCCTCGATGACCGGGCGGTCCGGGCGGATCCAGCCGTTGCACAGGCCGTAGAGGAACAGGGAGCGCGCCAGGCGGTGCTTGAGGCTGCCGGTCGGGTGGGTCGACTCGTCCTTGAGATAGAGGTCGACGCCCCACTCCTCGGGCAGCGGGAAGCGGAGCAGATGGGTGTCGGCCGAGCGGTTGGCGTCCGCCTGGACCTTGCGTACGGCTTCTTTGAGCCAGTCCCGGTAGCCGGGGTCACTGCGGTCGACGTCCTGGGTCTCGCCGGTCCGGCGCTGCTCGGTGGTGCTCACGGCGGGACTCCTCACACTGGGCCGCGACGGCGTGTCGCACGGCCGGACGCTCTCGATGATAGACACCTTCGTCACGCTTCTCACCTGCATAAACGCCACTTTGGGAGGCTCAAAGGCAGCCCTGGGGCGCGGCACGCCAGAGCGCGTCGGCGGCGCATGGCGGGCATGTCCGGGGGCGTGTTCGCGCCAGTGCTCCGGGCGCGGTCCGTCCGGTGTCCCGCGCGCACTGGTGCCCGCTGCCGAAGCGGGGCAGACTGCACCGCGCGGGACGAACAGCCCGCCGGGGCGCACCGGGCCCCGGACGAACCGCGCCGGTCCGCGACCCGGTGGTCCTCAGGGTCCGGCGCGTGCGAGGGGGCGGTCAGGGATGGCGGAGCCGGAGTTCACGGCCACGGGCGTGCGGATCGCCAGGCGACTGCGCTCGCTCACCCGGGCCGGGCGGGTCCGGATCAGCGACGGCCGGCTGGAGCTGCTCACCAGCTACGGCAGCGAGATCGACAGCGCGCCGATCCGGGCGGTGCGCGCCTCCCGGCCCTGGCTGGCGCCGGAGGACCGGGCACTCGCCGACCTCAACGGCCACCGGTACGTGCTCACGCTCGGTACGGGCGACGCCGTGCCCGGGGAGCCGGGACCGCCCGCCGCGCACCGGTTCATCGAGGCCGTGCGCAGAGCGGCGGGGGCGGCCGGAGCTGCGGGGGCGGCGGGAACGGCGGGGCGGGACGGCTGAGCGTCACGGCCCGGCCCGGGGACCGCTCGAAACTGGCGCGAACTTGCGCTCCCGAACCCCTTGCGTCACGCTGGTCTCACGTCACTCTGGGTTTACCGGCGATAACGCTGCGAACCAGCCCGCCGGCCACGACAGCAGGCGGCAGTGTCACGCAGGCGCCCTGCTGCATCCGAAACGTCGTGTTCTTCCGGACCTCAACGTCGGGGAGTCGCAGCCGTGATCAGTCACCCAAGCAGGCACTGCACGGTGGAGCTCCAAGCCCTGCCGTCGCGGATCGGCCAGGTCCGCAGAATCGTATCGGCGCACTTGCGCTACTGGCATCTGGACCCTCTGATAGACCGGGCCGCGCTCGGTGTGACGGAGCTGTTGACCAACGTCCACCAGCACGCCCGGCCCGACAAGTCGTGCACCGTCGAGCTGGAGTTGCTGCTCGACCGGCTCACCGTCTCCGTACGCGATCACGATCCGCGTCTTCCGTCGGCGGAGGACATGGGCGCGATCGCGCCGCTGGCCACCGAGGGCCGGGGGCTGGCGATGGTGGCCGCGATGAGCGAGAGCTGGGGTGCGCGCCCGGACGGCGAACAGGGCAAGGTGGTCTGGTTCACCCTGCCCACGGCGGCCGCACCGGTCACGGCACCCGCGCGGGTGCCACGGCTGGCGGGCGGGGAGCAGCCCGTGCGCCGGTTCACCGAGGTCGAGCCCGTGCTCGACGGCGCGCGCCCCGCGCACGCTCCCGCTCGGTCCGCCGTTCCCGGCTGACCGGGCGGTGACGGCGGCGACCTCGTGACCGTGCCGGAGACGGCGTCCGGTCGCGTGACCTGCCCCGCCGCCCCGCCGGTCCCCCAGCACTCTGGGACCGGCGGGGCGTGGGCACGCCGGACGGCGCGATGCCGGGTGTCGATGCCGGTGTCGGTGGCGGTGTCGGTGTCGGTACCCGCGCCGGTGCGGCGGGGCGTCCGGCGGGTACGGGCCGGGTGGTCACCGGGCCCGGTACGGTCGCGCGAGTACGTCGGCCCCGGGCGCCGCCGTCGAGTTCACACCCGGCCGGAGGGCGGCCGTCCACAGGACGACCGCGCGCGGCGGGCCCGCACCCCCGGGGCGATGACAGCCGTGCCGGTCAGCGGGTCCCGGCCTTGTCGAGGCGGCCGAAGTGCTCCTCCAGCACGGACATCCGGCGCCAGTACTCCTCCTCGTCGATCTCGCCGGAGGCGAAGCGGCGGCCGAGCACGCCCAGCGGCGAGTCGCCCGCGGGCCGGGCGGCCGGCCCGCGCCACGATCCGGCCACCGGTCCGCGCCAGGGCCCGATCCGGCCGCCGAGCCCCGTCCGGCGCAGGACGGTGACCACGCCGACGATCACGGCCGCCCAGATCAGCGGGAAGAGAAGGATCCACGGTCCGGGCCCGCCGCCCCAGTTCGCCATGGCCTGCATATGGGTCTGCATCTGAGTTCATCTCCTTCGGAGGTTCTCCCGTACTGCCTCGACCCTGCCCCCGGAAGGGCCCCGGGTCGTCGTACGCCCAGCGGCAGTGCGCGTACCTCGCGGGGAGTACGGAACGGGGTACGGCGCGAACGCGGGCCGTGTGCACCTGGATCTACCTGGACCTACCTGAGTCCACCTGGATGTACCTGGATGTACCTAGTGGTACATACCCCTCGCGCGCGGGGACCCACACCCCCGGTGAGGCCACTGGGATCCGTCTTGATCTTGGTTTTGTAACTACTAGTATGTACAGTGGCCGCATGAGCACAGAGGAGCGACTGATCCGGTCCACGCGTGAGCTGCTGTGGGAGCGCGGATACGTCGGCACCAGCCCGCGGGCGATCCTGGAACGCGCGGGGGCCGGACAGGGAAGCATGTACCACCATTTCAAGGGCAAGCCCGACCTCGCGCTGGCGGCGATCAGGCGCACCGCGGAGGAACTGCGCGCCGAGGTGGAGGCGGTGCTGACCGGGCCGGGGACGCCGTACGAGCGCATCGAGGGCTATCTGCGGCGCGAGCGGGACGTGCTGCGCGGCTGCCCGGTGGGGCGGCTGACGATGGACCCGGACATCGTCGCCAGCGACGCGTTGCGCGCACCGGTCGACGAGACGCTGGACGCCATCAGGGAACGGCTCGCCGGGATCGTCGAGGAGGGCAAGGAGCAGGGGGAGTTCCCGGCCTCGCTCGACGGGGAGGAGATCGCCGCGGCGATCCTCGCGACCGTGCAGGGCGGATACGTCCTGGCCCGCGCCTCCGGCTCCCCCGGCGCCTTCGACGCGGGGGTCCGCGGACTCCTCGCTCTGCTCGCCCCGCACCGCCCCGCCGAGACGGTCTGAGGAAGGACCTGCACATGCACGCGATGCAGTACGAGATGACCTTGCCCGCCGACTACGGCATGGATGTCATCCGGGACCGGGTGGCTCGGCTCGGGCATCTGCTCGACGACTGGGGCGGGCTCGGCCTCAAGGCGTATCTGATGCGCGAACGCGGCGTGGACGGCTCGCCGGTCAACCAGTACGGGCCGTTCTATCTGTGGCACACCGTCGAGGGGATGAACTCCTTCCTGTTCGGCGGTCCCTTCCAGGGGCTGGTCGGCGACTTCGGCAGGCCGGTGGTGCGGCAGTGGACGGGGCTGGCGTACGAGGAGGGCCGGACCGCGGACACGGCGGCGGCCTTCGCGGTGCGGCGGCGCACGCCGGTGCCCGAGGGGGTGGAACTGGCCGAGTTCGCCGAGGAGACGGTGGACGGGACGCGGCGGCTGGCGGACCAGGACGGAGTGGTCCTCGCAGCGGCCGGGGTGGACACGAGCCGCTGGGAACTGGTGCGCTTCTCCCTCTGGTCGCACCGCGAGGCAGCCCTGTCCGCCGTATCTGGCGAGTCCGGCGGCGACGGCGAGGTGTTCCAGGTCCTGCACCTGTCCCAGCCCGGACGCAAGACACTGGTGCCCGGACGGCAGTGGTGACCGCCGGCCGCACCGCCATCCGCACCGTGCTCGGTGACATCCCACCGGACGGGCTCGGGGTGACCGACGCACACGACCACCTCTTCCTGCGCAGTCCCCTGCTGGCCGGGCAGGAGCTGGACGACGTAGCGGCCGCGCGGGCCGAACTGGGCGCGTTCCGCGCGGCGGGCGGGGAGGCCGTCGTGCAGTGGACGCCGTACGGGATGGGGCGCCGGGCCGCCGAACTGCCGGGTGTCTCCCGGGCGGCGGGCGTGCACGTGGTGTGCGCGACGGGACTGCACCAGGCCGGTCACTACGCCGAGGAGACACTCGCCGCTCTGCGCGGCCGCCTCGCCGAGGTCTTCGTCGCCGAACTGACCGAGGGCATCGGCACCTCGGGCGTCCGGGCCGGTCTCGTCAAGGTCGCCGGGGGCTTCCACGCCCTGGACGCGCACGCCCGCTGGACGATGACCGCCGCGGCCGAGGCCCATCACGCCACGGGCGCGCCGGTCGCCGTCCACCTGGAGCAGGGCACGGCCGCGCCGGACGTCCTGGACCTGCTCTGCGGAACGCTGGAGGTGCCGCCCCACCGGGTGATCCTGGGACACCCCAACCGGTTCCCCGACCCGGTCCTGCACCAGCAGGCGGCGCGCACCGGCTGCTGGCTCGCCTTCGACGGCCCCTCCCGCGCCCAGCACGCCACCGACTGGCACATGCCCGAGGCCGTGCGGGCGCTGGCCGACGCGGGATTCGGCGGACAATTGCTGCTCGGCGGCGACACCGTGACCGCGGGGGCCCGGTCGGTGAACGGCGGTCCCGGGATGCCGTATCTGCTGCGCCGGGTACGTCCGCGTCTGGCGGCCGGTCTCGGCGAGGAGCTGACGGACCGCGTCCTGCGGGAGAACCCCGCCAGGGCGTTCGCCGTCGAGTGGGCCTGACCGCGGGCCCTGCCCAGCACAGCACAGCACAGCCCGACAGAGGCAGCACGACAGAGCGCGCACGACAGAGCACAGGGGGAACACCAGGACACGAGAGGAGTCCCGGCCCCCACGGGGACCACCTGGGAATCCGCCGGGACGAGGGCATCGTCCACGTGGCGATCGCCCTGCGCGCGGGCCGGAGCGACGGGCGCAAGCGGGCGCTGTACGCGCGCATCGCCGCACTCGCCCACGCGTACGCCGGTGCGGAGCCCCGCAACGTCTTCGTCACCCTCACCGAGAACGGCCCGGCCGACTGGTCACCGGGCCATGGTGAGGCGCAGTATCTCGACTCCTGACCGGGTACCGAGGGTGCCGTCGGCCGGTCAGGTGAGGGCCCCGAGCGGGTCGTCCAGGACCGGCTGCCAGGCGAGTTCGGCCGCGCCGACCAGGCTGTTGTGGCTCAGCGTGCAGGGCAGGATGGGCACGCCGCCGCTCTGCCCCCACAGGCTGCGGTCCGCGACGACCGCGCGCAGCCGGCCGGGATCGGCGTCGAGCAGGGCGCGGTGCAGCCCGCCGAGGATGATCCGGTCCGGGTTGAGGATGTTCACCAGGCCCGCGAGGCCGAGGCCGAGCCGGTCGATGAGCGCCTCGGTGGCGGCGCGGACGGCCGGGTCGCCGTAGCGGCCGCGGATCAGGTCCTCGGCCTGCTTCAGCAGGGACACCTCGGGGCCGGGCGCGCGGCCCGCGGCGGTGAGGAAGGCCAGCGGGTCGGCCTCCACGTCCAGACAGCCCCGGCCGCCGCAGTGGCAGGGCCGGCCCTCGGGGTTGACCGTGAGATGGCCGACCTCCAGCGCCAGCCCCGAACTGCCGGTGTGCAGCCGCCCGTCCAGGACCAGCGCGCCGCCCACGCCCCGGTGTCCGGTGGCCACGCACAGCAGGTCACGGGCGCCGCGTCCGGCGCCGTGCCGGTGCTCGGCGAGCGCGGCGAGGTTGACGTCGTTCGCGGCGAAGGCCGGTTCGGTGATCCCGGCCGCGCGCACGCACTCGGCGAAGATCCGCCGCACGGGCGCCCCCGCGGGCCAGGCGAGGTGCAGCGGGTTGAGGGCCAGGCCGTCCGGTTCGGCGACGGCGGAGGGTACGGCGAGACCGGCGCCGACGCAGCGGCGCCCGGTGCTGCGCAGCAGTTCGGCGCCCGCCTCCACGACCGAGCCGAGCACCTTGGCCGGGTCGGCGTCGACGGTCTCGCAGCCCGGCGCGGTCGCCACGATCCGGCCGCCGAGACCGACCAGGGCGGCGCGGAAGCCGTCGGCGTGCACCTGGGCGGCCAGGGCGACGGGACCGTCCTCGGCGACCGCGAGCCGGTGCGAGGGACGGCCCTGCGATCCGGCCGCCGCGCCCGGCCGCGCGTCCACCCTGATCAGGCCCAGCGCCTCCAGTTCGGCGGCCACCGCGCCCGCGGTCGCGCGGGTCACGCCGAGTTCGGCGGTGAGCACGGCGCGGGTGGGGGCGCGTCCGGTGTGCACCAGCTCCAGCGCGGGTCCGAGCGCGCCGCGCCCCCGGTCAAGCCGCGTCCTCGACGTGGTCCCTTCCCCCGCCGCCCGGGGGTCCGCCTTGCCGCTCATGAGGGCGAGTCTCCCATGATCCGTGCGGGCGGCGGCCTGCCGCCCGCACGGGCCCCGGCCAGGCGTCCGGGCGGGCCCCGGCCTACCGCCCGCTCACCCGGAGGGTGATGTTCAGCCGCCCGTCCAGGCCCAACTCGGGCGGCGCGGTGCCCGGGTGGACCCGCGGTACGCCGTGGTACGCGAGCCGGGCCGGGCCGCCGAAGACGAACAGGTCGCCGCTGCGCAGCTCCACGTCCGTGTACGGGCGGGCGCGGGTGGCGGTGTTGCCGAAGCGGAACACACAGGTGTCGCCGAGGCTCAGGGACACGACCGGCGCGGCGGAGTGCTCGTCGCTGTCGCGGTGCATGCCCATACGGGCCTCGGCGTCGTAGAAGTTGATGAGCGCGATGTCGTACGCGGCCCCGGCGGCGGCCTCCGCGCCGAGCGCCCGGGTCACCGCGTCCCGGCCCAGTGCGCCCAGCCAGTCCGGGAACGGTTTGACGGGGGCGCCGTCGCCGTCGACGGCGGTGGGGGCGTAGCCGTACGGGTACCAGTGCAGGCCGAGGCAGACCTGCCGGGCGGTCATGGCGTGGCCGCCGGGGGTGCGCACGGTGCGCAGCCCGGCCGGCGGGCGGGCCCACTCCCGGCAGGCGGTGAGCAGGTCGCGCTGGCGGGCCGCGTCCAGCCAGTCCGGTATGTGCACGGCGCCCGGCGCGATCTCTCTGCGGGAGCGCGGGAACAGCTCGGCGTCCATGGTCCCATCCTGCCTCCGGCGAAGGTGCGCAGCGGAGCGGGCGGGTCCCGGCGCCGCGGGGCGGCCGGACCGGACGGCGATTTGACGGCAGGGCCTAGCCTGGACGGACGATGAACGACCGTATGACGACGCCCTGGGGCGAGCTGACGCTGGCCCGCCACCCCGAGGACCCCCGCGACCGGCTGCGTGCCTGGGACGCCTCCGACGAGTATCTGCTGCGGCACCTCGCCGAGCGGACGCCCGGCCCGTCCGGGACGGTGGTGGTGCTCGGTGACCGGTGGGGCGCGCTGGCCACGGCGCTGGCGGCGCACCGGCCGGTACAGATCACCGACTCGTTCCTCGGGCAGGAGGCGACCCGCCGCAATCTCGCCCGCAACGGTGTGGAGACGGGTGCGGTCCGGCTGCTGACCACCCAGGACGCGCCGCCCGAGCGGATCGACGTCCTGCTGGTGCGGGTGCCCAAGAGCCTCGCCCTGCTGGAGGACCAGCTGCTGCGGCTGGCACCCGCGGTGCACGCGGACACGGTCGTCGTCGGCACCGGCATGGTCAAGGAGATCCACACCTCGACGCTGGCGCTGTTCGAACGGGTCCTCGGCCCCACCCGGACCTCGCTGGCCGAGCGCAAGGCGCGGCTGATCCTGTGCACCCCGGACCCGGCCCTGGAGCGGCCCGCGAACCCGTGGCCGTACGCGTACGCGCTGCCGGAGGGGACGGGCGCGGTGGCGGGGCGGCGGGTCGTCAACCACGCGGGGGTGTTCTGCGCGGACCGGCTGGACATCGGCACCCGCTTCCTCCTGGAGCACCTGCCGGACGGGCGGGGCGCCCAGCGGGTGGTGGACCTCGGCTGCGGCAACGGGGTGGTGGGGACGGCGCTGGCGCTGGCGAACCCGCAGGCGGAGGTGCTGTTCACGGACGAGTCGTTCCAGGCGGTGGCCTCGGCGGAGGCGACGTACCGGGCGAACGGCGTGCCGGGGCACGCCGAGTTCCGGGTCGGGGACGGCCTGGACGGGGTGCCGTCGGGCAGCGTGGACCTGGTGCTGAACAATCCGCCGTTCCACTCGCACCAGGCGACGACGGACGCGACGGCGTGGCGGATGTTCACCGGGGCGCGGCGTGCGCTGCGCCCCGGTGGTGCGCTGTGGGTGGTCGGCAACCGGCACCTGGGCTACCACGTGAAGCTGCGCCGCCTGTTCGGGAACTGCCGGCTGGTGGCCGGCAGCCCGAAGTTCGTGGTGCTGTCCGCCGTCAGGCGGTAGGCGCGGCGGCGGGGGCGCCGATCACGCGGATGAGCCGTTCCACCTCCTGTGCCATCGCCTCGCGGCCGACGCCGAGGTACTTGCGGGAGTCGACCGCCTCGGGGTGCGCGGTGAGGTGGGCGCGGATCGCGTCGGTCATGGCGATGTTCAGGGCGGTGCCGACGTTGACCTTGGCGAGGCCCCCGGCGACGGCCGCCGTCAGTTCGGCGTCGGGCACGCCGGAGGAGCCGTGCAGGACGAGCGGCACGTCCAGCGCGTCGGCCAGCCGCCCGACGAGGTCGTGGTCGAGGGCGGCGGTGCGCTCGGTCATGGCGTGCGAGTTGCCGATGGCCACGGCCAGGGCGTCCACCCCGGAGTCGGCGACGAAGGCATGCGCCTCGCCGGGGTCGGTGCGGGCGCCGGGCGCGTGGGCGTCCAGCGGCGGCTTGCCGTCCTTGCCGCCGACCTGGCCCAGCTCGGCCTCGATCCACAGGCCCCGGGCGTGCGCCCATTCGGCGGCGGCCCGGGTGGCGGCGAGGTTCTCCGCGTAGGGCAGCCGGGCGGCGTCGTACATCACGGAGCTGAAGCCCGCGTCGGCCGCCTGCCGCAGCAGGTCGTCGCTCTGCACATGGTCGAGGTGCAGCGCGACGGGTACGGCGGCCTGTTCGGCGGCGGCGGTGGCGGCGCGGGCGAGCGGCAGCAGCCGCCCGTGGCGGAACCTGACCGCGTTCTCGCTGACCTGGAGGAGGACGGGTGCGCCGGCCGCCTCGGCGCCGGCGACGACGGCCTCGATGTGTTCCAGGGTGATGACGTTGAAGGCGACGACGGCGGAGCGCGCGGCGGCGGCGCTGCCGACCAGCTCACCGGTGGCTGCAAGCGGCACGGCCTGTTCCTTTCGGGGGCGGAGCGGGGGTGGGCCGACCGGTCCGACCCGGTCTGACCTGTTCTGAAGCGGTCGGATCCGGTCGGACCGGAGCGGATGACGAGGCCGGGCCGGATCGCGTGCGGTCGGCCGGATCGGGTGCGGTCAGGCCGGGTCCGGGGCGAGGATCACCGAGCGGGTGAGGTGGCGCGGCTGGTCGGGGTCGAGGCCGCGGGAGGCGGCGACGGCGACCGCGAGGCGCTGGGCGCGGACGAGTTCGGCCAGCGGGTCGAGGGTGCCCTGGATCCACAGCGCGCCGGTGCCGGCCACCTGCTCGGCGAGCCCCTCGGGCGCCTCGTCGAGCGCCCAGGTGGCGGTGCCCGCCGTGGTGACGCTGATCGGGCCGTGGCGGTACTCCATCGCCGGGTACGCCTCGGTCCAGGACAGGGACGCCTCGCGCATCTTGAGGCCCGCCTCGTTGGCGAGGCCCACGCTCCAGCCGCGGCCGAGGAAGGTGAACTGCGTGCAGTCGACGAGTCCTTCGGGCAGCGGCTCGGCGAGCGCGGTGCGGGCGTCGGCGACGACGGCCTCGGTGTGCAGGCCGAAGTGGGCGCGCAGCAGGGTGAGCGCGGTGGTGGCGAACCGGGTCTGCACGACGGAGCGTTCGTCGGCGTAGTCGAGGACGACGACGTCGTCGGCGGCCGTCATCACCGGCGTGGCGGGGTCCGCGGTGATGGCCGTGGTGCGGGTGGTGCCCTTCGACCGGGCCAGCAGGTCGAGCACCTCGGTGGTGGTGCCGGACCGGGTCAGGGCGATGACGCGGTCGTAGGACCGGCCGTGCGGGAACTCGGACGCGGCGAAGGCGTCGGTCTCGCCCTGGCCGGCGCCCTCGCGCAGCGCGGCGGCGGACTGCGCCATGAAGTACGAGGTGCCGCAGCCGACGATCGCGACCCGCTCCCCCGGCGCGGGCAGCGCCCCGCCGTGTCCCGCGGCGTCGGCCGCCGCTCGGGTCCAGCACTCCGGCTGGCTGGTCAGCTCGTCCTCGACATGGCTCATGGCACACCCTCCCGGGGTCATCTGATTGTTCTTGCAAGATACAGCGCAGTTTCGAGCACAATCAAGCATTTGCCGCTGCGCGAAGTGCGCTAGGGTCACGGAGGACGCAGGAGCAGGAACGGAGGCCGCCGATGTCGCGGGACGCCCGCTGGAAGGCGCTGCTGGAGCTGCTCGTGGAGCGCGGCCGGCTGGAGGTCGAGGAGGCGGCGTCCCGGCTGGAGGTGTCGGCCGCGACCATCCGGCGCGACTTCGACCAGCTCGCCGAGCAGCAGATGCTGGTGCGCACCCGGGGCGGCGCCGTCGTGCACGGTGTCTCCTACGAGCTGCCGCTGCGCTACAAGACGGCCCGCCGCGCCTCGGAGAAGCAGCGGATCGCCCAGGCGGTGGCCGCCCTGGTCGCACCCGGCGAGGCGGTCGGCCTGACCGGCGGCACCACGACCACCGAAGTGGCCCGCGCGCTCGCCGTCCGCGGTGACCTGGGCTCGGGCACGCCCGCCCTGACCGTGGTGACCAACGCGCTCAACATCGCCAACGAGCTGGCCGTACGGCCCCAGTTCAAGATCGTGGTCACCGGCGGGGTCGCACGGCCGCAGTCGTACGAGCTGATCGGGCCGCTGGCGGACGGGGTGCTCGGGCAGATCACCCTGGACGTGGCGGTCCTCGGAGTGGTCGCCTTCGACGTCGCGCACGGCGCGGCGGCCCACGACGAGGCGGAGGCCGCCATCAACCGCCTGCTGTGCGAGCGCGCCGAACGCGTCGTCGTCGCGGCGGACTCCAGCAAGCTGGGCCGTCGCGCCTTCGCCCGGATCTGCCCGGCGGAGTCGGTGGACACCCTGGTCACGGACGCGGCGGTGGACGGGGAGACGGTGCGCTGGTTCGAGGAGGCCGGGGTCCGGGTCCTCACGGTCTGAACGGCCCGCCCCGACCGGGACGGTCCACCGGCGGCCCGCGGCCTCCGGGACGACTCCCCTGCCGCCCGCGGCCTGCTGGAAGGCGGCGGCGCCCCGGGGGTCCTGGCCGCCGCGGGGACACGCCGCCTCAGGTGCGCAGGAAGCCCACACCACGGCCGTCGTTGCAGCCCACGGGGACCGGCCGGTCCTCCCCGAGGCCGCCCTGATCGGCCTTGAGCGCGACGCTCATGAGGGACAGGAGGAGATCGACGTCGGCCGAGGCGTCGAGACGGATGGTGACCCAGGAGGAGCCCGGCACCACGCGGACGGCGGCGAAGCGCCTGAGGTCGCGCGAGAGCCGCCGTATGGCCCGGTCGGTCAGCTTGAGGTCGACGTCGCGGTCGGAGTGGAAGTGGGCGATCTCCCCGTGCGCCGAGCTGAGTGCCTGCCCGGTGCCACAGCTCGGTGCCGCTTCCATCAGGTCGGGCCAGGTGGCCAGTTGGGCGAGTGCACGCGTGGCGAGCGTCATGGCCCCATCATGACGCGCTCACCGCACGGCAACCGGTGCGTGAGCAAGCCTTAACCGATCCGTGTCCGAAACCGTCCGGGCTTCACCCGTTCGGCTGAGGTACGGCGAATGGCGCACCGATGGCGTACTGATCGCCGCCCCGGCGTACCACCCTTGTCCCAGGGGGACGCCCGTCCCCCGCCCCGTCGCGAAGGAGTGGTGGACGCATGGAGGACAGCCGGGTGGAGCAGGCGGACCACACCGCGGTGCGGGTCGCCCTGTGGCGGGCGCTGCATCTGCGGGCCGATCCACCGCCGTACGTCTTCGAGGACGAGGTGGGTCTGCGGCTGGCGGCGCCCGGCGACGACTGGCCGCGCCGCCCCGACATGGACCCCGAGGGGACGCGGACCTTCCGGGCGGGCGTCGTGGCCCGCGCCCGCTTCGTCGAGGACCTGGTGACGGCCGAGGCCGCCCGGGGCGTCACGCAGTACGTCGTCCTGGGCGCCGGACTGGACACCTTCGCGCAGCGCCGCCCCGAGGAGGTCGCCGCCGGGCTGCGGGTGTTCGAGGTGGACCGGCCCGGACCGCAGGCGTGGAAGCGGCAGCGCCTGGCGGACCTCGGGCTGGGCGTCCCGGAGGGCCTGCGGCTGGTGCCCGTGGACTTCGAGACGGGCGGATCCTGGTGGAAGGAGCTGGTCGCGGCGGGCTTCGACGCGGGGCGCCCGGCGGTGGTGGCCTGCACCGGCGTGAGCATGTACCTCACCCTGGAGGCGATCACCGCCACCCTGCGCCAGGTGGCGGCGCTCGCGCCCGGTTCCACGCTGGCCATGACGTTCATGCAGCCCGCCGAGCTCCTGGAACCGCGCACGCGCGCCCTGCTGGAGAACACGACGCGCATGGCGCGGGCGTCCGGGACACCGTTCCTCAGCTTCTTCTCCCCGCGCGAGATGCTGGACCTCGCCCGCGAGGCGGGGTTCACGGAGGTCCGCCATGTGTCCGCGGAGGACCTGGCGCGGCGCTACTTCGACGGGCGCGCGGACGGGCTGCGGCCCGAACCGGCGGAGGAACTGCTGGTCGCCTCGGTCTGAGGACGGCCGGGTCCCCTCGCGCGGGAGCCTCCGGCCGCCCGTGGAGGCACACTGGCAGTGAGCCCGTCGGTCTGGCACGAGGGGGTGTCGGCAATGGCACGTCGTGCGGGAATGTGGCTGTGGCGCTGGCAGCGCAATCCGCTCAGGCGGACCAGCGATGTCGTCGAGACGTGGATCCTGGCCGCCGCCTGGGTCCTCGCCGTGGTGGGCGCCCTGGTGGCCGGGCTGCTGACGGCGGGCGTGATGCAGCAGAACGCGCAGCGTGCCCGTGCGCAGAGCCACCCGGTGTCCGCCGTCCTCACCGAGGGCGGGTCCCGCAGCGCCGCCCGGCCGGCCGGAGGCGCGCTGGTGTGGGGGACGGTCCACTGGACCGATCCGGACGGCTCGGTCCACACGGGCCGCACCCGGGTGCCGTCCGGTGTGGCCGCCGGATCCCACCTCACCGTCTGGACGAACGGCCGCGGCGCCCTGACCTCCCCGCCCGCCTCCGCCGCCGACACCGCCTTCCAGGCGGTCCTGGGCGGCCTGTGGGCCGGCACGGCCACCGTGGGGCTCGTCGTCGGCGGCGCCAAGCTCGCGCAGAACCGGCTCGACCACCGCCGCGACGCCCAGTGGGCCGAGGAGTGGGCCCGGATGGACGCCCGCTGGGGCCGTATGACGGGCTGACGGGCGACGGGCGACGGCAAGGCTCCCGCCGCAGCCGCCGTCAACAGCCTGACCTGCGGAGAATCCGGCCATGACGGCCATGAAGCGCGCGCCCCACCCCCTTGCCCCGTTCCCGGCGCCCTTCTAGCCTGGTTTTGTGCCGCTGATAAACAAAGTCCGTCCGCACAACGTCGTGCCGGACCGCCCGCTCGTCCGCCTCCGGATCGCCCTCACCGCCTTCTTCGCCCTCGACGGCTTCGTCTTCGCCGGCTGGGTGGTGCGCATCCCGGCCATCAAGGAGCAGACGCACTCCTCCACCGGAGCCCTCGGGCTCGCGCTCCTCGGGGTCTCCGCCGGAGCCGTCGTCACGATGACCCTCACCGGCCGGCTGTGCCGCCGCTACGGGAGCCACCTGGTCACGGTCGTGTGCGCGGTGCTGCTCTCGCTCAGCGTGGCCCTGCCGCCGCTCACCCACTCCGCCCTCGCGCTGGGCGCCGTCCTGCTGGTGTTCGGCGCCGCCTACGGCGGCATCAACGTCGCCTTCAACAGCGCGGCCGTCGACCTGGTGGCCGCGCTGCGGCGTCCGATCATGCCGACCTTCCACGCCGCCTTCAGCCTCGGCGGCATGGTGGGGGCGGGCCTCGGCGGGCTCGTCGCCGGGCTCCTGTCCCCCACCCGCCATCTGCTGGCGCTCACCGTGACCGGTCTGCTCGTCACGGCCGTCGCCGGACGGACGCTCCTGCGGCTGGACTCCCCCGTGCCCGCGGACGCCCGGCGGGCCCGCCCGGACCGCCGCGACGGGCACCGGCAGGGCGCCCGCACCCGCGGGGTCGTCCTGGTCCTCGGGCTCATCGCCCTGTGCACGGCCTACGGCGAGGGGGCCATGGCCGACTGGGGCGCGCTGCACTTCGCCCAGGACCTGCACGCCTCGCCCGGTGTCGCGGCGGTGGGCTACTCGTGCTTCGCGCTCGCGATGACCGTGGGACGGCTGTCCGGCACCACGCTGCTCGAACGGCTCGGCCGCACCCGTGTCATCGTGGGCGGCGGCTGCGTCGCCGCGGCCGGCATGCTCCTCGGCTGCCTCGCGCCCGCCGTGTGGGTGGCCCTGCTCGGCTTCGCCGTGACCGGCCTGGGGCTCGCCAACCTCTTCCCCGTCGCCGTAGAGCGAGCGGGCACGCTGGCCGGTCCGGACGGCGTCGCGACCGCCTCCACACTCGGGTACGGCGGCATGCTCATGGGACCCCCGGCCATCGGGTTCATGGCCGACTGGCTGTCCCTGCGAGCCGCGCTGGCCAGCGTCGCCGTACTGGCCGCCGTCGCCGCCGCGATCGGGTTCGCGACGCGACGGACGGCGTACGAGTGAACGGCGCTCAGGAGGCTGCTTCCGGGCCCCCCGCCTCCCCCTGCGCCTTCGCCCCGTCCCCCGCGGCCTCGGCCTTCCCGGCGTCCTCGTAGACCTTGGCGTCGGACGGCGCGGGGCGCTCGACCCGGCACACCAGGGCGTCGTTCTCGACGTCGGCGACGATGGTGTCACCGGGGTCGGCCGAGTCGCTCAGCAGCAGGGAGGCGATGCGGTTGTCCAGCTCGGCCTGGAGGGTGCGGCGCAGCGGACGGGCGCCGAACTCGGGCTGGTGGCCGTGGGCGACCAGCAGCTTCTTCGCCGCCTCGGTGACCTCCAGCTCCATGCCCTGGGCGCGGACCCGGCGGCGGCTGTTGTCCAGCAGCAGGTCGACGATCTGGTTCAGCTCCGCCTCGCCCAGGCCGTGGAAGATGATGATGTCGTCGATGCGGTTGAGGAACTCGGGCAGGAACCTGCCGCGCAGGTCCTCCATCAGCTGGTCCTTGATGGCGGCGACGTCGCCGTGGTGCGCGAGGATCCGCTGGGCGCCGATGTTCGAGGTCATGATGACCACGGTGTTGCGGAAGTCGACGGTGCGGCCCTGCGCGTCGGTGAGCCGTCCGTCGTCGAGGACCTGGAGCAGGGTGTTGAAGACGTCCGGGTGGGCCTTCTCGACCTCGTCGAAGAGCAGCACGCTGTAGGGCTGGCGGCGGACCTTCTCGGTGAGCTGGCCCGCCTCCTCGTGGCCGACATAGCCGGGCGGGGCCCCGACGAGCCGGGAGACGGTGTGCTTCTCCTGGAACTCGCTCATGTCGAAGCGGACCATGCGGTTCTCGTCGCCGAACAGCAGCTCGGCGAGCGCCTTGGCCAGTTCGGTCTTGCCGACGCCGGTCGGTCCGAGGAAGAGGAACGAGCCGACGGGCCGGTTGGGGTCGCCCATGCCGGCCCGGCTGCGGCGCACCGCCTGGGCGACGGCGGTGACGGCCTCGTCCTGCCCGACGACGCGCGAGTGCAGGGCGTCCTCCAGCTTCAGCAGCCGTTCCTTCTCGCTCTCGGTGAGCTGGGAGACGGGGATGCCGGTGCGCCGGGACAGGACGTCGGCGATGTCGGCGACGGTCACCTCCAGCACGCCCTCGCGCCGCTCGGCGAGCCCCTCCAGCTCGGTCTCCACGTCGGTGATGCGGTCCTTCAGCTCGGAGGCGCGCTCGAAGTCCTCCGCGGCCACGGCCTGGTCCTTCTCGCGGCGCAGCTTGGCCAGCCGGTCCTCGCGCTCGGCGACCTCGGTGGACCGGCCCATCGAGCGCAGCCGCACCCGCGCGCCGGCCTGGTCGAGCAGGTCGATGGCCTTGTCGGGCAGGAACCGGTCGGTGACGTACCGGTCGGACAGCTCGGCGGCGGCGGCCAGCGCGTCGTCGCTGTAGCGGACCTGGTGGTGGGCCTCGTAGGAGTCGCGCAGGCCCTCCAGGATCTGCACGGTCTCCTCGACGCTGGGCTCGGGCACCATGACCGGCTGGAAGCGGCGCTCCAGGGCGGCGTCCTTCTCGACGTACTTGCGGTACTCGGTGAGGGTGGTGGCGCCGACGACATGCAGCTCACCGCGGGCGAGGGCCGGTTTGAGGATGTTCCCGGCGTCCATCGAGCCCTCGCCGGTGGCGCCCGCGCCGACCACGGTGTGCAGTTCGTCCAGGAACAGGATCGTCGACTCGGAGGCCGCCTTGACCTCGTCGATGACGTTCTTCAGCCGCTCCTCGAACTGGCCCCGGTACTGGGCGCCGGCGACGAGTCCGGTCAGGTCGAGGGCGACGACGCGCTTGTTCTCCAGGGTCTTGGGCACGTCCCCGGCGATGATCCGCTGGGCCAGTCCCTCCACGATCGCGGTCTTGCCGACGCCCGGTTCGCCGATCAGCACGGGGTTGTTCTTCGAGCGGCGGGAGAGGATCTCCACGGTCTGCTCGATCTCCTCCGCCCGGCCCACCACCGGGTCCAGCTTCCCGGCGCGGGCCTCCTCGGTCAGGTCGCGGCCGTACTGGTCGAGGGTCGGCGTGTCGCTCGGCGGCTCGGCGCCGCCGGGCCCGGCCTCGGAGCGGGCGACGCTCTCCGCGCCGCGGCGCAGCTGCTCGGTGTCGATGCCGTGGGCGCCCAGGATCTTGGTCGGTGCCGCGCCCGGGGTGTCCAGCAGGGCGCCGAGGATGTGCTCCGGGCCGATGTAGGAGACACCGGCCGCCCGGGAGTGCTCGTAGGCGCGCAGCAGCACCCGCTTGGCGGCCGGGGTCAGGCCCGGCTCGGCCGAGGGGGTGCCGCTCTCGGCGGGCAGCGCCCGCGCAAGGTCGGCGGCGAGCCGGTCGGGGTCGGCGCCCGCCTGGGCGAGCAGGCCGCGGGCGGGTTCCACCTGGGTGCAGGCCCACAGCAGGTGCTCGGTGTCCAGGTCGGAGCTGCCGTCCTCGGCCGCCTTGCCGGTGGCGCGGTTGATCAGGTCCTGGGCGGACTCGGTGAGCAGCCGTCCGATCGGCACCCGCTGCACCTGGGGCGGCGAGGCGCCCGGGGTCATGCCGAAGAAGCGGTTGAGGATCTCGGAGAACGGGTCCGGGCCGCCGAACGAGGCACCGAAGGGAGACATCGTCATGATCGCCGTCCGCAGCGTGGGGAAATGAGACCCTTCAAGACCAACCCACCATTCGGCCCACCGCAACGCGGCATACGCCGACCCAGTGCCGTAGCGGGGTGCCGAGGGGCCGCCGCGCCCCGCCGCGGGCGGCGGCCGCACCGGGACTCCTGCCGCCCGCACGGTCCCGGGCGGTCCCGGGCGGTCGCCAGGAGCGCACGCCGTGCGGCACACTTCCCGCCATGAAGACCGCCGAGTATCTCGACGCGCTGGACCGCGAGGGCCGGCTGCTGGCCGCCGCCGCCGAGGAGGCCGGGACCGGGGCCGCGGTGCCGACGTGTCCGGACTGGCGGGTGCGGGACCTGCTGCTGCACACCGGGGCGGTGCACCGGTGGGCCGCCGCTCTCGTCGCGGACGCGCACACCGCGCCGCGCCCCCCGGTCGATCCTCCGCCCGGTCTCGACGGCGCCGCGCTGGTGGAGTGGTACCGCGACAGCCACCGCGGCCTCGTGGCGGTGCTGTCCGACGCGCCGGAGGACGTGGAGTGCTGGACGTTCCACCCGGCGCCCCTGGCGGTGCCGTCCGCACTGGCCTTCTGGACCCGGCGGCAGGCGCACGAGACGGCGGTGCACCGCTTCGACGCCGAGGCGGCGCGCGGCAAAGTGCCGTCCCCGGTCGGCGCGGAGTTCGCCGTCGACGGCATCGACGAGCTGCTGCGCGGTTTCCACGCCGGTTCCCGGAGCCGGGTCCGTTCGCCCCGGCCGCGCGTGCTGCGGGTGCGTGCCACGGATCCGGCCGGGTCCGGTGCGGACACCGCGGTGTGGACCGTACGGCTGTCGGAGGGACCGCCGGTCACCGAGCCGGGCGGCGGCGCGGACGCCGAGGCCGAACTCTCCGGGCCCGCGGACCAGTTGTACCTGGCGCTGTGGAACCGGGTGGCCGTGCCGCGGGTGACGGGCGATCCCGCGCTGGCGGCGCTGTGGCGGGAGACCTCGGGGATCGGCTGAGCAGCGGGGCCGGGCGGACGCGGACCGGACCGGGCGGCCCGGCTCAGCCCAGCCAGCCCGGCCGGACCAGTCCCGACTCGTAGGCGAGGACGACGAGTTGGGCGCGGTCGCGGGCGCCGAGCTTCACCATGGCGCGGCTGACGTGGGTCTTGGCGGTGAGCGGGCTGACCACCAGGCGGCGGGCGATCTCCTCGTTGGACAGGCCGATGCCGACCAGGGCCATCACCTCGCGCTCGCGGTCGGTGAGCCGGGCCAGGGCGTCGGCGGCGGCCGGTTCCTTGGAGCGGGCGGCGAACTCGGCGATGAGGCGGCGGGTGACGCCCGGGGACAGCAGGGCGTCACCGTCGACCACCGCCCGTACCGCGCGCAGCAGTTCCTCGGGTTCGGTGTCCTTGACGAGGAAGCCCGAGGCGCCCGAGCGGATCGCCTCGAAGACGTACTCGTCCAGCTCGAAGGTGGTGAGCATGACCACCTTGACGTCCCCGAGTTCCGGGGCCGCGGTGATGCGGCGGGTCGCCGCCAGGCCGTCCAGGACGGGCATGCGGATGTCCATCAGGACGACGTCGGGGCGGGCGTCCCGCGCCAGGCGCAGGGCCTCCTCGCCGTCGGCGGCCTCCCCGGCGACCTCGATGTCCGGCTGGGCGTCGAGCAGCGCCCGGAAACCGGCCCGCACCAGCGACTGGTCGTCGGCGAGCAGTACGCGGATCACCGGTCGTCCTCCTCCGTGGTCGTCAGGGGCAGTTCGGCCAGCACCCGCCAGCCGCCGCCGGGGCGGGGCCCCGCCTCGATGGTGCCACCGAGCGCGGCGGCCCGCTCACGCATCCCGGCCAGCCCGTTGCCGCTGCCGCCCGCCGCCGCGCCGGTCGCCGGTCCGTCGTCGTCGACGCGCAGCCGCAGGGTGCCGCCGCCGTGGGCGAGGCGCACGCGCGCGTGCCGGGAGCCGCTGTGCCGTACGACGTTGGTCAGGGCCTCCTGGACGATCCGGAAGGCGGCGAGAGCGGTGCCGGGCGGCAGCGGGGGCGGGGTGCCCTCGATCTCGACCGTGAGCCCGGCGCGCGCCGCCTGGTCGGCGAGTTCGGGCAGCCGGTCGAGGCCGGGTGCGGGCGCGCGCGGCGCGTCCCCCGGGGTGCGCAGTGTGCCGAGCACCTGGCGGACCTCGCCCAGCGCCTCCTTGCTGGCGGCCTTGATGGTGGTGAGCGCGGTGCGGGCCTGCTCCGGGTCGGTGTCCAGCAGGGCGAGGCCGACGCCCGCCTGGACGTTGATGACGGAGATGCTGTGGGCGAGCACGTCGTGCAGTTCGCGGGCGATGCGCAGCCGTTCCTCGTCGGCGCGGCGCCGGGCGGCCTGGGCGCGTTCCGCGCGTTCGCGCGCCCACTGCTCGTGCCGGACGCGGGCCAGTTCGGAGACGGCGACGACGGCCACCACCCAGGTGGCGACGACCAGTTGCTGTCCCCAGCCGGAGGCGGAGTCGCCGGGCGGCGGCAGCCACCGGTAGAGCCAGAGCGCGATCAGCGCGTGCCCGGCCCACAGCAGTCCCACGGAGGTCCAGGCGGCCCGGCGCCGCCCGGCGACGACGGCGCTGAAGCAGCCGACGGCGACGGTCAGGAACACGGGACCGTAGGGGTATCCGGCGGCGAGGTAGGCCAGGGTGACCGCAGCGGTGGCGTACACGACGAACGCGGGCCGCCGGGTGCGCCACAGCAGCAGCCCGGCCGCCACCACCAGCAGGGCGTACGCGTACGCGTCCAGTGCCTCGCGGTGGCTCTGCCCGCGGGCCGAGAAGCGGGTCCCGGCGAGGACGACGGCCGTGACGAGCGCGGTGGAGGGCCACGGCCAGTGGGTCCCGGGCCGCTCCCGGCCGTCGGCACCGCGCTCTCCGGCGGGACCGTGCCGCCGTCCCCACGGCGGACCGCCCCCGCGTACGCGCTGCTCTTCCATGCCGGTCACGCTAGACGTCGCGGGCCCCCGAGCACGTCACCCCGGCGAGGTGATCACCCGTACTCCCGGGGAAGTACGCCGGTGTCCGAGGCCCGCACCCGCGCTCAGGAACCGTCCGTCTCCCGGGTGTCGGCCGCGTGCTCCGGCTCGGCGCCGGTGTCGGTCTCGGCGGGGGTCGGCGCGGCCGGCTGGCGCCGGTCCATCATGCTCAGGGCGCGCTGGGCCAGGGGGTGGTTGCGGACCAGCTCGCCCAGGGTCGTGGAGCCCTGGGTGATGTCCTTGAACGCCTTCCAGGCCGGGCGGAAGCCGGTCAGGGCGGCGTGGAAGAGGCCGGGGCGGCGCTCGAAGACCGCCAGCATCCGCTTGCCGACGGCCATCTCGACCCCGAGTCCGGCCTTGATGGCGAAGGCGTAGTTCAGGGCCTGGCGGCGCGCGTCCACCGCGTCGTGCGCCTCGGCGATCCGCACCGCCCACTCGCCCGCGAGCCGCCCGGACCTGAGCGCGAAGGAGATGCCCTCGCGCGTCCACGGCTCCAGCATGCCCGCCGCGTCGCCGCAGACCAGCACCCGCCCGCGCGAGAGCGGCGAGTCGTCGGCGCGGCAGCGGGTCAGATGTCCGGAGGAGATGCTCGGCTCGAAACCGGCCAGTCCCAGCCGGGCGACGAAGTCCTCCAGGTACCGCTTGGTCGCGGCGCCCTCGCCGCGCGCCGAGATCACACCGACGGTGAGCGTGTCGCCCTTGGGGAAGACCCAGCCGTAACTGCCGGGCATCGGGCCCCAGTCGATGAGGACCCGGCCGCGCCAGTCGTCGGCGACGGTCTCGGGCACCGGGATCTCCGCCTCCAGGCCCAGGTCGACCTGGTCGAGCTTGACCCCGACATGGGCGCCTATGCGGCTGGCGCTGCCGTCGGCGCCGACCACCGCGCGGGCGAGCACGGTCTCGCCGCCCTGGAGCACCACGGCGACCGTCCGCCGGTCCGGCACGGCCGAGCCGTGCTGCTCCACCCGGGTCACGGTGGCGCCGGTGCGCAGCTCGGCGCCCGCCTTCTGCGCGTGCTCGACGAGCTGCTGGTCGAACTCAGGCCGGTTGATCAGCCCGAACAGCATCTGCCGGGAGCGCCGGGTGCGGGTGAAGCGGCCGTTGTGGGAGAACGTCACGGCGTGCACCCGGTCCTGGAACGGCAGGTCGAACCCGGGCGGCAGCGAGTCGCGCGAGGGACCGATGATCCCGCCGCCGCAGGTTTTGTACCGGGGCAGGTCGGCCTTCTCCAGCAACAGGACGCGCCGCCCCGCGACCGCCGCCGCGTAGGCGGCCGAGGCCCCCGCGGGTCCCGCGCCCACCACGACGACGTCCCACACCTGCTGTACGTCGTCCGCCGAAGAGTTCTCGCTGCTCACGATGGTCTACCGCTCCACATCAACCGACTGCCTCCCCCGGCTCTCGGCTCCGCCCGAGCAGGGGCACCCCATCTGTCCCCCGCATCCTACGGCCGCTTTCCCCCAGGTCCGCTGTGGGAGGATCGGCAGCGGACACGTCCGCCCACTCGGACGCGCCCGCACCGACACGATCATCGAAGACACAGAAGTGCTCACAGAGCGCCCCAGAGGTGCTCACGAGTGCAACGTCGCACCCACAAGGAGCGTGCCCATGTCGTCGCATCCGGTCGCCGAGACCGTCGCCTCCCTGCTGCCCGGGGCCAGGGCGGAACTGGCCGAACTGGTGGCCTTCAAGTCGGTGGCGGACTTCGACCAGTATCCGAGGAGCGAGAGCGAGGGCGCGGCGAACTGGATCGCCGACGCGCTGCGCGCCGAGGGCTTCACGGACGTGGCGCTGCTCGACACCCCGGACGGCACCCAGTCGGTGTACGGCTACCTGCCCGGCCCCGAGGGCGCGAGGACAGTGCTGCTGTACGCCCACTACGACGTGCAGCCGCCGCTGGACGAGGCCGCCTGGACCACGCCCCCCTTCGAGCTGACCGACCGTAACGGCCGCTGGTACGGGCGCGGCGCGGCCGACTGCAAGGGCGGGGTGATCATGCACCTGCTCGCGCTGCGCGCCCTGAAGGCGAACGGCGGCATACCGGTCAACGTCAAGGTGATCGCGGAGGGTTCGGAGGAGCAGGGCACCGGCGGCCTGGAGCGCTACGCCGAGGAGCACCCCGAGCTGCTGGCGGCCGACACCATCGTGATCGGTGACACCGGCAACTTCCGCGTCGGCCTGCCGACCGTGACCAGCACGCTGCGCGGGATGACCCTGGTCCGCGTGCAGGTGGACACCCTGGAGGGCAATCTGCACTCCGGCCAGTTCGGCGGTGCCGCGCCCGACGCGCTCGCCGCGCTGATCCGCGTCCTGGACTCGCTGCGCGCCGAGGACGGTTCGACGACCGTCGACGGTCTCGCCGCCGACGCGGTGTGGGACGGACTGGCGTACGAGGACGAGCAGTTCCGCAAGGACGCCAAGGTGCTGGACGGGGTGGAGCTGATCGGTTCGGGCGCGGTCGCCGACCGTGTCTGGGCCCGCCCGGCCGTCACCGTCCTCGGCATCGACTGCCCGCCCGTCGTCGGCGCCACGCCGTCCGTGCAGGCCGGTGCCCGCGCGCTGGTGAGCCTGCGGGTGCCGCCGGGCGTCGACGCCGCCAAGGCCACCGAGCTGCTCCAGGCCCACCTGGAGGCGCACACCCCGTGGGGCGCCCGGGTGCGCACCGAGCAGATCGGCCAGGGCCAGCCCTTCCGCGCCGACACCACGAGCCCGGCGTACCAGGCGATGGCCGACGCCATGGCCGTCGCCTACCCCGGCGAGGAGCTCCAGTACGCCGGACAGGGCGGCTCGATCCCGCTGTGCAACACCCTGGCCGCGCTCTACCCGCAGGCCGAGATCCTGCTCATCGGCCTGAGCGAGCCCGAGGCGCAGATCCACGCGGTGAACGAGAGCGTCTCGCCCGAGGAGCTGGAGCGGCTGTCGGTCGCCGAGGCGCTGTTCCTGCGCAACTACGCGGGCTGACCCGCACGCACGCCGGGCGGGCCGGTCCGCGCCCGCTCTGCCCGCGGCAGAGAGCCCTCGCCCCTCGGCGGGGGCTTCTCTACGGTCGGGGCATGGACGTAGTGGAGATCCTTCCCCGGCTGCACCTGCTCCGCTTCCCCGTGGGGCAGGCCTACCTGTGGCGCGACGACGACGGGCTGACCCTGGTCGACTCCGGGCCCAAGGGCGCGGGCGCGGCGATCACCGGGGCGATCAGGTCCCTGGGGCACGATCCCGCGGAGCTGCGGCGGATCGTGCTCACCCATTTCCACGAGGACCACGCGGGCGGGGCGGGCGAACTGGCCCGGTCCTGCGGGGCGCAGGTGCTCGCCCACCGCCTCGACGCCCCGTACGTCAGGGGCGAGGCGGCCCCTCCCCCGCCGCGCCACGAGGACGGGGAGCAGGCCCTGCACGCGGCGGCCCTCGCACAGCTCCCCGAGGGCGATCCGGTCCGCCCCCGGCGGCTCACCGAGCTGTCCGACGGCGACGTCCTCGGCTTCGGCGGCGGCGCCCGCGTCGTGCACGCCCCGGGCCACACCGACGGCAGCATCGGTGTCCATCTTCCCCGGTACGGCGTCCTGTTCACCGGGGACACGATCGCCGTCTCCCCGGTCGACGGCTCCGTCGTCCTCGGCGTCTTCAACCTCGACCGCGCCCGCACCCTCGCCGCCTTCCGGCAACTGGCCGCCCTCGACCCGCAGGTGGCCTGCTTCGGCCACGGCGCCCCGCTGACCGAGCGGGCCGGCGAGACACTGCGCCGAGCAGCGGCGGGGTACGCACCGCCCGCGTGACGCGGGCGGTCGGGGCCGGGCATCCCCGTACACGTTCACGTGTGCGGGACCGGCCTTCCGGTCCCGGCTCCGAGATCGTGCGCCCGGCGTCCAGGGGCGGGGCCCGGACAGCCGGCGTACGGCGACAACCGGCAGAGGGTTCACCGGTGCCCAGGGCACCCGCCCACAGGCCCATGTGCCACGTACTGTCCACCGCCACCCGCCCACGGCCCTCTCCGGGCGCCCCGGGCACCCGGACCGCCCATGGGCCGCCCCCGGAGGGATCCCGGTGGGGAGGGCGGCTCAGCCCACCGGTACGCCCGCCTCCAGATAGACCGCCGCGCCGCGTTCGCGGGCGCGCAGCGCCCACCGCAGGCGTTCGTGGCGGACCGGCGGGAGCAGGGTGGCGGCCTCCCGTTCGGTGACGAAGCGGCAGCCGCGCAGTTCGGGGCCGGGCAGCAGCAGCCGGGCGGCCTCGGCGGAGTCGAGGCGGCCGCCGTCGAAGAGCAGGCGCAGCCCGCCGAAGCCGGGGGGCGCGGGGCGTTCCCAGTCCACGACGAGCAGCCGGGGCGGCTCCTCCAGCCGTATGCCGGTCTCCTCGGCGACCTCGCGCATCCCGGCGCGCGCGGGGGCCTCGCCGGGTTCGACGATGCCGCCGGGGAACTCCCAGCCGGGCTTGTAGGTGGGGTCGACGAGCAGCACCCGGTCCCGCTCGTCGAAGAGCAGCACACCGGAGGCGACGGTCTCGGCGGTGGGCTCGGGGGTCTGCACGATGTCGCAGGGGGGTGCGGCGCCGGTGCCGACCGCCTCGGCGACCCGGACGGCCGTCTCGTACGGGGTGAGCGCGCTGTTGTCGACGAGGTGCGCGTCGGCGGTGAGCCAGGAGGCCAGGGCGGCGCGGTAGGGCTCGATGTGGTCGTCGGCCCACTGGTGGGTCCGCAGGTCGCCGTCGGGGAGGCCGGACGGGACGTCGCGGTGTGCTATCCGCTCACGCAGGATCGTTTCGGCCGGGGCGAGGAGCAGATGCCGTACGCCGATGCGGCGGGCGGCGAGGCCGCCGAAGATCTCGTCGCGGTGGTCCTGGCGGAGCAGGGTCATCGGCACCACCAGGGTGCCGCCCAGTTCGGCGAGCATCGCGGCGGCGGTGTCGATCACCAGCCGCCGCCAGATCGGCAGGTCCTGGAGGTCACCGGCCCCGGCGAGGTGCTTGGGCGGCAGGAGGTGCTGGGCGAGCAGGCCGCCGATGACCTCGGGATCGAAGAGCGTGCTGTTCGGGATCAGATCGATCAGTTCCCGTGCGGTGGCGGACTTGCCCGCACCGAACGTGCCGTTGATCCAGACGACGGTCACTGGTCCCCCTCTTCTGTTGGCCCCCTGTGGCTTGCCCGCTCCACCCTGCCACGGAAACCAGGCCCAGTTGAGGACGACACGGAGCGGCGCCGCACCCCGCCGCGCGAAGGGGTGCGGCGCCGCTGCGGTGCGGGCCGCCCGGTGGGGGCGCCCGGTGGGGGCGCCCGGGGCGGCCCGGCCGGTCCGCCTCAGTCGTTCTGCCCCAGGACGTCCTTGTCGACCGGCAGGCCGTCCTGGCCGACGAGATGGTCCACGGCGCCCACGGTGTCCTTCACCCCCAGTTCACCGAGCGCGTCCCGGTCGGCGGCGTGCGAGGGGGAGACGGCGGCCACCACGAAGCCGGTGGCGAGGGAGGCGAGGGCGAGCATGCTGCGCTTCTTCATGCCTGCTCAACGGCGGACGGCGGCTTTGGTCACGCGGTCGGGGGCCGGGGTCGTGACGGCCCATCGAACAACCGTTGAACAAGCGTGGCGTTCCCTTCCGACAGACTCCGACACGTCCTACCGTAAACGCACACGATGACGCGGACATGAAGTCATCCCATCCCTGGGAGTTCGGAGGAACGTTGACGATGCGTCTGCCGCACACGCGCACCTCCCGTCGAAGAGTCGTCGGAGTACTGACGGCATCACTGCTCGCCCTCGGAACCGCGGTCCCCTCGGCCGCCGCGGCCCGGGACCAGGACCGGCAGCAGCCCGAGCGGACCGCCACGTCCGCCCTGCCCGGCGGACTCGCCCTCACCCCGCCGATGGGATTCAACAACTGGAACTCCACCCACTGCGGACCGGAGTTCGACGAGTCCATGGTCAAGGGCATCGCCGACCTCTTCGTGGCGAAGGGCCTGAAGGCCGCCGGCTACCAGTACGTCAATCTGGACGACTGCTGGGCCCTCCCCGCCCGCGACGCGGACGACAAGCTCGTCCCGGACCCGGTCCGCTTCCCGCACGGCATCGGGGCCGTCGCGGACTATGTGCACGCCAAGGGCCTCAAACTGGGCCTGTACACCAGCGCGGGTACCAAGACATGCAGCAGCACCGGCTTCCCGGGTGCGCTCGGACACGAGTACAGCGACGCCCGGCAGTTCGCCGAGTGGGGCATCGACTACCTCAAGTACGACAACTGCAACAACCAGGGCGTGGACGCCCGGCAGCGCTACACGACGATGCGCGACGCCCTGAGGGAGGCCACCGCCGCGACCGAGCGGCCCATCGTCTACAGCATCTGCGAATGGGGCGACAACAAGCCGTGGGAGTGGGCCGCAGGCTTGGGCCAGCTCTGGCGCACCACCCACGACATCCAGGACAAGTGGTCCTCGATGCTGGCGATCCTCAAGCAGAACCTGCCGCTGGCCCCGTACGCCGGACCCGGCCACTGGAACGACCCCGACATGCTGGAGGTCGGCAACGGCGGTATGACGGACACCGAGTACCGCACCCACTTCTCGATGTGGTCGGTGATGGCCGCCCCGCTCCTCATCGGCACCGACCTGCGCAAGGCGTCCCCCGCCACCCTCGGCGTCCTGACCAACGCGGACGTCATCGCCGTCGACCAGGACCCGCTGGGCAAGCAGGGAACCGTCGTCTCCTCCGCGGACGGGCGCTGGGTCGTCGCCAAGCAGATGAAGGACGGCAGCCGCGCGGTCGCCCTGTTCAACGAGACGAACACCCCTCAGCGCATCGCCACCACCGCGCACGCCGTCGGCCTCCCGGACGCCGACGGCTACACCCTGCGTGACCTGTGGCAGCACCGGAACTACAACACCGCGGGCACCGTCGCGGCGACGGTGCCGGCCCACGGCACCGTACTGGTCCGGATCTCCGCCGACCGGCGCTGGAGCGCCAACCCGCCCGCCGCCGAACTCTCCGCCGACGCGCCGCTGGCCGTCGCCGGCCGTCCGGCCGCGCTCACCAGCACGGTGACCGACCTGGGCCGCACCGCGGCCCAGCACCTGTCCGTGTCCCTGACCGGACCGGAGGGCTGGCAGGTGAGCGCCCGCTCGGCCACCTACGTCCGTACCCTGCGCGCCGGGGGCGCGCACCACACCCGGTGGACCGTCACCGCGCCGCCGGGCACCCCCACCGGGACGTACGGGCTGACGCTGACCGCGAGCTACCGCTCCGCCACCGGGGTCCGCGCCTCCGGCACGCTGACGGTCCCGGCGTCGGTGGTGGTCCCGCCGCCGTCCGGGACGTCCTCCCTCGGTGATCTGCCGTGGATGTCCGCCACCAACGGCTACGGACCGGTGGAGCGCAACACCAGCAACGGGGAGAGCGCCGCGGGCGACGGCCGTCCGCTCACCATCGGCGGGGTGGTCTACGCCAAGGGTCTGGGCACCCACGCGCCGAGCGAGATCGCGTACTACACCGGAAAGGCGTGCACGAAGGTCACCGCGGACGTCGGCGTCGACGACGAGAAGGGCGCCAAGGGCACTGTCTCCTTCGAGATCTGGGCGGACGGCACCGAGGCCGCCTCGACCGGTGTCCTCACCAATGCCATGCCCGCCCAGCGGGTGACGGCCGACGTCACCGGTGCCCAGGTGGTCCGGCTGGTCGTCACCAACGGCGGCGACAACACCGACTCCGACCACGGCGACTGGGCGGACGCGCGGCTGACCTGCTGAGCCGGGCCGCCGGGTCCGGCGGGTCCGGCACGAGGAGCGGTGCGGGAAGGGGGGCGGGCCGGTCGGCCCGCCCCCCTTCCGGCTGCCGCGCCCGGCCGCTCAGACCCCGGCCCCCGCCGGATCCGTACGCGCCGTGAGGGCCGCCGCCGCGGCGCCCACCAGACCGGCGTCGGTGCCCATCTGGGCCGGGACGACCGTCAGTTGCCGGACGAAGGAGAGCGTGGCGTAGTCGGTCAGCGCCCTGCGCAGCGGGCCGAACAGCACCTCGCCCGCCTTGCCCACACCGCCGCCGACGACCGCGATGTCGATCTCGACCAGGGTCGCCGTCGCCGCGATGCCCGCGGCCAGGGCGCGTGCGGCGCGCTCGAAGGAGGCCACGGCCACCGGGTCGCCCGCGCGCGCGGCGGCGGCCACGGCGGCGGCCGTGGTGTCGCCGTCGGGCCCCGGCCGCCAGCCGTTCTCCACCGCCCGGCGGGCGATGTTCGGACCGCTGGCGATCCGCTCCACGCAGCCGCGCGAACCGCACGGGCACAGGTCGCCGTCCAGATCGACACTGATGTGACCGATGTGGCCCGCGTTGCCCGTGGGTCCCGGGTGCAGTCGGCCGCCGAGGACCAGACCGCCGCCCACGCCCGTGGAGACCACCATGCACAGCGCGTTGTCGTGGCCGCGGGCCGCGCCCTGCCAGTGCTCGGCCGCCGTGATGGCCACACCGTCGCCGATCAGCTGCACGGGCAGCCCCCCGGCCGCGGCCCGTGCGCGCTCCACCAGTGGATAGCCGCGCCAGCCCGGCACGTTGACCGGACTGACCGTACCGGCGGAGGCGTCCACCGGGCCCGCGCTGCCGATGCCCAGCGCGGTGGCCCGGCCCCACAGCGCGGACGCGCTCAGCTCGCCGAGCACGTCCTCCACGGCCCGCATGACGGTCTCACCGTCCTCCTTCGCGGGCGTGGCGCGCTGCGCGCGCACCAGGATGCTGCCGTGGCCGTCCACCAGCGCTCCGGCGATCTTGGTGCCGCCGATGTCGAGCGCGGCCACGAGGTCGGTGTGCATCAGTGTCAGATCTCCCCGTCAACCATGTAAGGACCTAAGTGGTGAGCGCAGCCCGGCCTCGCGGCGGGAGCGCTGACCGAGTATGCGATGGACAGTCTCTCGTGCGTATGACAACGTTGTCCAGGCTCTATGCTCGACGCCACATCCTCATACGCACCCAGGGACCCGCGCAGAGCCCCTGCGGACGACAAGGAACAGGACGCCGCATCGTGCCAGAGACCGCCCGCCGAGAAGACCGCCCCGCCGACCGTGCTCCGGACCGCGCGTCCGGGACACGGTACGGCAACCGTCCGACCATGAAGGACGTGGCGGCGCGGGCCGGCGTGGGCCTCAAGACCGTCTCCCGCGTGGTGAACGGCGAGCCCGGTGTCACCGCCGACACCGAGCGGCGGGTGCAGGAGGCCATCGAGGCGCTCGGCTTCCGCCGCAACGACAGCGCCCGGGTGCTGCGCAAGGGGCGCACGGCGAGCATCGGACTCGTCCTGGAGGACCTCGCCGACCCGTTCTACGGTCCGCTCAGCCGCGCGGTGGAGGAAGTGGCCCGCGCGCACGGCGCGCTGCTCATCAACGGCTCCAGCGCCGAGGACCCGGACCGCGAGCAGGAGCTGGCGCTGGCGCTGTGCGCGCGGCGGGTGGACGGGCTGGTCATCATCCCGGCCGGCGACGACCACCGGTATCTGGAACCGGAGATCAAGGCGGGTGTCGCCACCGTGTTCGTGGACCGTCCGGCCGGACGGATCGACGCCGACGTGGTCCTCTCGGACAACTTCGGCGGTGCCCGCGACGGCGTCGCCCACCTGATCGCCCACGGGCACCGCAGGATCGGCTTCATCGGCGACATGCCGCGCATCCACACGGCGATCGAGCGGCTGCGCGGCTACCGGGCGGCGATGGAGGACGCGGGCATAGCCGTGGAGGACTCCTGGATGTCGCTGGGCGTCACCGACCCGGAGCGGGTGCGGCGGGCCGCCGAGGAGATGCTGTCGGGTCCGGCCCCGGTCACCGCGGTCTTCACCGGCAACAACCGGGTGACGGTCACCGTGATCCGGGTCCTGGCCGGGCTGCCCCGGCCGGTCGCCCTGGTCGGCTTCGACGACCTCGAACTGGCCGATCTGCTCCAGCCGGGTGTCACCGTCGTGGCCCAGGACGCCGCCGCGCTCGGCCGCACCGCCGCCGAACGGCTCTTCCGGCAGCTCGACGGCACCCATCTGTCCCCCGAGCGGATCGAACTGCCGACCAGGCTCGTCCAGCGCGGCTCGGGCGAGGTGCCGCCGTCGGCCTGACATGACGGCGCCGGGGTGCCCCTCCCGCGCGGGAGGGGCACCCCGGGCCCGGCCGCTACTGGGCGGACGCCGTGAGGTCGCCGCGCCGGGGCGCGGCGAAGCCCTCCAGGTCGGCGCGGGTCAGTCCGGTGAGCCGGGCGACCTCGGCGATGTCGAGGGCGCCGCAGTCCAGGCCGCGCAGCAGATAGCCGCTGAGCGCCTTGGCGGTGGCGGGCTCGTCCATCACATCGCCGCCGGCCCGGTTGGCGTAGCGGGCGAGGCGGGCCGCCGCCTGCTCGAAGCCCTCGCGGTAGAAGGCGAACACGGCCGCGTACCGGGTGGGGATGTGCGCCGGGTGCATGTCCCAGCCCTGGTAGTAGGCGCGGGCCAGGGCGCGGCGGGTGAGCCCGTAGTGCAGGCGCCAGGCGTCGTGGACCTTCTCGGTCGGGCCGACCGGCAGGACGTTGGTGGAGCCGTCCGAGACGCGGACGCCGGTCCCGGCCGCGGCGACCTGCATGACGGCCTTGGCGTGGTCGGCGGCCGGGTGGTCGCTGGCCTGGTAGGCGGCGGAGACGCCGAGACAGGCGCTGTAGTCGAAGGTGCCGTAGTGCAGGCCGGTGGCGCGGCCCTCGGCGGCCTGGATCATCCGGGCGACGGCGGCGGTGCCGTCGGCGGCGAGGATGGACTGGCTGGTCTCGATCTGGATCTCGAAGCCGATCCGGCCGGGTTCGAGGCCGTGGGCCTTCTCGAAGGCCTCCAGCAGCCGCGCCATGGCGGTGACCTGCTCGGGATAGGTCACCTTCGGCAGGGTCAGCACGAGTCCGCCGGGCAGGCCGCCGGCCCGCATCAGTCCGCTGAGGAAGACGTCGAGGGTGCGGATGCCGCGGTCGCGGACGGGTGCCTCCATGCACTTCATCCGGATGCCCATGTACGGCGCGGCGGTGCCCTGCTCGTACGCCTCGGCGACCAGCCGGGCCGCGCGGGCGGCGGCCTCGTCCTCCTCGGCGTCGGGGCGGGGGCCGTAGCCGTCCTCGAAGTCGATGCGGAGGTCCTCGATCGGTTCGCGTTCCAGCTTGGCGCGGACCCGGGAGTAGACGGGTTCCGCGAGGTCGTCGGCCAGGCCCAGGACCGCGGCGAAGGAGGCGGCGTCCGGGGCGTGTTCGTCCAGGGCCGCCAGCGCCCGGTCGCCCCAGGAGCGGAGGGTGTCGGCGGCGAAGGCGTCGCCGGGGACGTAGACGGTGTGGACCGGCTGGCGGGTGCCGGGGTCGCCCGGGTAGCGGCGCTCCAGCTCGGCGTCGACCGGGGCGAGGGAGGCGCTGATCTCCTCGCTGACGGCGCCCGCGAGGCTCGTCGCCACCGTCTCCTGCTGGCCCTGACCCATTCCACACCCTCCTGTTTTCCGTTGTACGGAATCAATAATCCGCACTACGAAGTTATCTGTGGACGTTCCCGCCGGTCAACACCTGTCCGCGGCCTGACCCCCGGCCGGCCCCGGACGGGCCGCGGACGCCGAGGCCCCCGTGACCGGTGCGGTCACGGGGGCCTGGCGCGGGGCGGCCCCGCCGAGGGGCCCGGCGGATCAGCCCTTGCGGGTCTTGATCTCCTCGGTGAGCTGCGGGACGACCTCGAACAGGTCGCCGACGACGCCGTAGTCGACCAGGTCGAAGATCGGGGCCTCGGGGTCCTTGTTGACCGCGACGATGGTCTTCGACGTCTGCATGCCGGCGCGGTGCTGGATCGCGCCGGAGATGCCGTTGGCGATGTACAGCTGCGGCGACACGGACTTGCCGGTCTGGCCGACCTGGTTGGTGTGCGGGTACCAGCCCGCGTCCACCGCGGCGCGCGAGGCGCCCACGGCCGCGCCGAGGGAGTCGGCGAGGGCCTCGATGATGCCGAAGTTCTCCGCGCCGTTCACCCCGCGGCCGCCGGAGACGACGATGGCGGCCTCGGTCAGCTCCGGGCGGCCCGTCGACTCGCGCGGCGTGCGGGCGGTGACCTTGGTGCCGGTGGCCTTCTCGGAGAAGGTGACGTCCAGGGCCTCGACGGTACCGGCGGCCGGGGCGGCCTCCACGGCGGCGCTGTTCGGCTTGACCGTGATGACCGGGATGCCCTTGGAGACACGGGACTTGGTGGTGTACGAGGCGGCGAACACCGACTGGGTGGCCACCGGGCCCTCGTCACCGGCCTCCAGGTCGACGGCGTCGGTGATGATGCCCGAACCGGTGCGCAGCGCCAGGCGGGCGGCGATCTCCTTGCCCTCGGCGGAGGACGGGACCAGCACGGCGGCCGGGGAGACCGCGGCGACGGCGGCCTGGAGCGCGTCGACCTTGGGGACGACCAGGTAGTCGGCGTACTCGGCGGCGTCGTGGGTGAGGACCTTGACCGCGCCGTGCTCGGCGAGGGCGGCGGCGGTGTCGGCGGCGCCGTTGCCCAGCGCGACGGCGACGGGCTCGCCGACGCGGCGGGCCAGGGTCAGCAGCTCGAGGGTGGGCTTGCGGACGGCACCGTCCACGTGGTCGACGTAGACGAGGACTTCAGCCATGGGACTTCTTCTCTCCTGCTTGCGAAGGGTGCGGGACGACGGGGCGGATACGGGCTCAGATGAACTTCTGGCCCGCGAGGAAGGCGGCGAGCTGCTTGCCGCCCTCGCCCTCGTCCTTGACGATCGTGCCCGCCGTACGCGCCGGACGCTCCGCCGCCGACTCCACCACGGTGTAGGCGCTCTCCAGACCGACCTCGTCGGCCTCGATGTCCAGGTCCGACAGGTCCCAGGACTCCACCGGCTTCTTCTTCGCCGCCATGATGCCCTTGAACGACGGGTAGCGCGCCTCGCCCGACTGGTCCGTCACCGAGACCACGGCGGGCAGCGACGCCGCCAGCTGCTCCGAGGCGGTGTCGCCGTCGCGGCGGCCCTTGACCGTGCCGTCCTCGACGGAGACCTCCGACAGCAGCGTCACCTGCGGCACGCCCAGACGCTCGGCCAGCAGCGCGGGGACGACGCCCATGGTGCCGTCGGTGGAGGCCATGCCGGAGATCACCAGGTCGTAACCGGCCTTCTCGACGGCCTTGGCCAGCACCAGCGAGGTGCCGATCGCGTCGGTGCCGTGCAGGTCGTCGTCCTCGACGTGGATCGCCTTGTCCGCGCCCATCGACAGCGCCTTGCGCAGCGCGTCCTTGGCGTCCTCCGGACCCACCGTCAGGACGGTGACCTCGACGTCGTCGTCGGAGTTCTCGGAGATCTGTAGCGCCTGCTCGACCGCGTACTCGTCCAGTTCGGAGAGCAGACCGTCCACGTCGTCACGGTCGACGGTCAGGTCATCGGCGAAGTGCCGGTCGCCAGTGGCGTCGGGCACGTACTTCACAGTGACAACGATCCTCAAGCTCACGCCGGCTCTCCTACTGCATCGTCATTTCCGGGCTGCCTTCTTGCAGGCAGCATAGGCGCCTGAAGCGGCCGATCCCGTTCGGGGCGACCCCGCGCTCCGACCGAAATATTACTCGCCAGTACACCCAGTTCCTGCCCGCTGAGCAAGCGCTTTGAACTGTGACCTTCGCAACGCAGCGTAACCGGAACTCGACCGTTCCGCAGGGGCCTGCGCGGCGCCCGGCTCCGGGTCAGTCGCGCAGGGCGTTGAAGCGGCCCTGGTGGTAGAGGAGAGGGCGGCCGGGGCCCGTGTGGTCGCCGAGGACCAGTTCCGCGACGACGATGCGGTGGTCGCCCGCCGGGACCCGCGCGACCACCCGGCAGACCAGCCGGGCGAGCACGCCGTCCAGCAGCGGCACGCCCTCGGGGCCGTCGTGCCAGGAGGTGGGCGCCGCGAACCGGTCGGCCCCGCTGCGCGCGAAAGTGGCGGCCAGTTCCTCCTGGTGCTCGCCCAGCAGATGGACGCCGAGGTGTCCGGTCCGGGAGAGCGCGGGCCAGCTGGAGGCGCCGGTCCCGATGCCGAAGGAGAGCAGCGGCGGCTCGGCGGAGACGGACGCCAGGGAGGTCGCGGTGAAGCCCACCGGGCCGTGGTCGCCGCGCGCCGTGATCACCGCGACACCCGCGGCGTGCCGCCGGAAGACGGAGCGCAGCAGGCCGGGAGAGGCCGGTTCGAAGGCGGCGGAGGCCGAGGAGCCGGAAGCGGCGGAGGAGGCGGAGAGGTCGGACGGGGCCGTCATGGAGTTGTCCTTCTGCTGGTGGGACGCGCGGGGACCGTGGCTGCTCAACAGCCCGGACAGCGCGCGCTCGCGGCGCCGGCGGACGGCGCCGCTCCCGGACGTGCCCGCCCGGAGAGAAGGAGTTCCCTGGACATACGGTCAGATTGACGAGAGGTGACGGGCGCAGTCAAGTGGGTCCCGGCACATGGGACATGTCTCACGGTCACGGGCCGCCGCCTCACAGCACCTCCCCCAGGGCCGCGACGACGTCGGCCGTACGCGGCTGCCCGGCGGCGCGCCGCACGACGCGTCCGTCCGCGTCCAGGACGAGCACGGTGGGCGTCCTGCGGACGTCCAGCGCGCGGACGAGTCCGAGGCGAGCCTCGGCGTCGATCTCGACGTGGGCGACGCCGGGGACCATGCGCGCCACCTCGCCGAGCACCCTGCGGGTCGCCCGGCAGGGCGCGCAGAAGGCGGTCGAGAACTGCACCAGGGTGGCGCGTTCGCCCAGCGGCTCGCCCAACTCGGCCGCGTCCAGCCGTCCGTCCGCCTCGCCTGTGCGCACCCGTCGTCTCCCGTCCCGCGTTCCGCCGATCGCGCCGGGCCGCTCCGTGCCGCCCGCCCGGCTCTGCCGGGTGCAGCGCGTACGGGCCGCCGAAGATTCCCGTGCGGGGTCCCGGCCGTCCGCGGGGCGGTCCGGCGGCCGGGCGGACGTGACGAGGATCTCGCCGGGGACGGGCACGCGGGCTGGCTCCCCGGCCGTTCTTGGGGCACGATCTGCGACGAGCCGTAAACCTACGGCTGCGTAACTTCCGCCGGGAGTCCCTGGCAGACAGAAGGGTCCGCCCCGCCCATGGCCGAGTTCGTCTACCGTCCCGTGATCGGTTTCGCCCGCACGATGTTCAAGGTGTGGGACCTCAAGATCGACTGCCGGGGCTCGGAGAACATCCCGCGCCAGGGCGGCGCCGTGCTGGTGAGCAATCACATCAGCTATCTGGACTTCATCTTCAACGGTCTCGCCGCGCTGCCGCAGAAGCGCCTGGTGCGGTTCATGGCGAAGGAGTCGGTGTTCCGGCACCGGATCTCCGGTCCGCTGATGCGCGGTATGAAGCACATCCCGGTGGACCGCGCCCAGGGCGAGGCGGCCTACGAGCACGCCCTGGACTCGCTGCGCTCCGGCGAGGTGATCGGCGTGTTCCCGGAGGCCACCATCTCGGAGTCCTTCACCCTCAAGAGCTTCAAGTCGGGTGCCGCCCGGCTGGCGCAGGAGGCCGGGGTGCCGCTGATCCCGATGGCCGTCTGGGGCACGCAGCGCCTGTGGACCAAGGGGCACCCGCGCAACTTCCGGCGCAGCCACACCCCGGTCACGGTCCGGGTGGGCGAGGCCGTCGAGGCGCCGCGCGACCAGTACGCGGGAGCGATCACGCGGCGGCTGCGCGAGCGTGTGCAGGAGCTGCTGGAGGCCGCCCAGCGCGCCTACCCGGTGCGCCCGAAGGGCCCGGAGGACACCTGGTGGATGCCCGCGCACCTGGGCGGCACGGCTCCCACGCCGGAGCAGCTGCGGACGGCCGGGGCGCTCTGAGAGCGCCTGTCCGTCTGTCCCCGTCCCGCGAACTGCCGTAATCTGAGGACCGGTTCACATGCATTCGCCATCCGGTCCGGGCGGACGGCCGCGCCGGGACGGATGCCGGGACGGGGGTTCCATGGCCACGATCTGTCTCATGTTCGGTCTGTTCGCCGCGATCGCCGCGTGGCTGGTCGTGGTGATCCTGCGCCGCCGCAGCAGCACCACGCACAACGCGGACGGTCTTCTCATCGAGCAGGCCAGCCGGGTCCAGGCGCAGCGGGACCGCAGCGCGTACTCCACTCTGTCGATGCACAACACCATGCCGACCATGAGCGACCAGTTCCGCCGCCCCTGAGGCTCAGGCCGCGGACTCCGGTTCCCGTACGGTGACGCGGGCACCCGGGCCGGACTTCTCCAGCAGTTCGGCGAGTTCGCCGGCCGCCCGCACCACGTCGGCGACGGGCATCGGCGCCAGGCTCTCCAGCAGGAAGAGGCCCGAGACGGTGCGCTCGGTGAGCCGGGTGCGCGGGCCCTGGCGCCAGTTCCAGCGGCGGCAGGTGACACCGGCCCCGTCGCACCACACGACCTCGCCGGGCTCGGGGTGCTCGACGGTCTCCTCTCCCCCGGCCACGGTCACGAAGTCCTCCTCGCCCTGGGCGCGCACCAGGCGCATACCACCCTGGATCAGGTCCAGGTCCTCGCCGCCGACCGGGATCAGGTGGGCGACGCTGATGGCGTTGTAGAGGTCGACCAGGGCGTTGATGCGGGGCAGACCGGCGCCGGAGAGGGCGCGCCTGGCCAGGGCCTCGGCGGAGTTGCGGGTGCGCGACGGCTTGGCGCCGAAGGCGGTGTAGGTCTCGCGCCAGGCCGCCATGTGCGGGTCCTCGTGCGGGGCGCGGCCGTCCAGGCGGGCGGCCAGCCGGCGGGCCGCGTCGTCCAGAAGCGCCGAACCGGCCTCGGTGCTGGGGCCGTTCACGAGGCCGTGCGCCTCGACGGCCACATGGGTGAAGCCGGGCGCGAGCGCGCGCACCTCGTCGGACACGGTGAGGGTGAGCGTCATGGTCCGTCCGTCTCGCGGGTCAGAGGTGGGTGGGGAGCGCCGCGGCCAGCGCCGACCGGTCGGGGGCGGCCTTCAGGGCGGCGAGCACCCCCGGGTGTGGTTCAGCGTACAGTACCGGGTAGTCCATCTCATTCGACTTCGAGTCGGGCGCGAAGGCCAGCCGCTCGCCGCCGAGGGAGAACTGCGCGTCGACGCCCGGCTTGTTGCCGCGCGGGTCCTGGCGGTGCCAGGCGCCGTTGAACCGTACGGCGACCAGCCCGTGCAGGACGTGACCGCCGCCGTCGTCCCAGGTCAGCCGCTGGTAGCAGAGGGCGGCGGGAATGTCCTCGGCGCGCAGCAGGGCGGCCAGGGCGTGGGCCTTGGCGTGGCAGATGCCGGTGCGCTGCCGCAGCACGTCGGAGGCCCGCCAGGTGACGCGCGGATCCTGGGAGTCCTGCGAGTGCGGAATGGTGTCACGCACGAACTCGTACGCGGACCGCGCATAGGCATACGAGTCCGCCACCCCCTCGGCCAGCCGGGCCGCGGTCTCGCGGACCACCGGGTGTTCATGGTCGATCGCCTCGTCGGCGGCGAGATAGGCGGACAGGTCGGGGGTGTGCTGGGTCAGCTCCATGCCCGCAGAGCATAGGAATGCGATCACTCGACAGTCAATGACTTTACGAATGATCGCATAACTATGCAGAGTCTGAGCGGTCCTGACCGCCCCTGGTCAGCCGCGCGCCATCTCTTCCTTCAACGCGGCGAGGAACGCGTCCACGTCGTCCTCCGTGGTGTCGAACGAGCACATCCAGCGCACGACACCCTCGGTCTCGTCCCAGAAGTAGAAACGGAACCTCTTCTGGAGCCGCTCGCTCACGTCGTGGGGCAGCTTGGCGAAGACGCCGTTGGCCTGCACCGGGTAGAGGACCTCCACGCCGTGCACCGCGCGCACGCCCTCCGCGAGCCGCTGGGCCATCTCGTTGGCGTGCCGGGCGTTGCGCAGCCACAGGTCCTTGGCGAGCAGGGCCTCCAGCTGCACCGAGACGAAGCGCATCTTCGAAGCGAGCTGCATGCTCATCTTGCGGATGTGCTTCATCCGGCGCACGGCGTCCTGGTTGAGGACGACGACCGCCTCACCGAACATGGCGCCGTTCTTCGTCCCGCCGAGCGAGAGGATGTCGACGCCGACCGCGTTGGTGAAGGTCCGCATCGGGACGTCCAGGGAGGCGGCGGCGTTGGCTATCCGGGAGCCGTCCAGGTGCACGGTCATGCCGTGGGCGTGGGCGTGCTCGCAGATCGCGCGGATCTCCCCGGGCGTGTAGAGCGTGCCCAGCTCCGTGCTCTGGGTGATCGAGACGACCTGCGGCATCGCGCGGTGCTCGTCCTCCCAGCCGTACGCCTGCCGGTCGATCAGCTCGGGGGTGAGCTTGCCGTCCGGGGTGGGCACGGTGAGCAGCTTGAGGCCGCCCATGCGCTCGGGGGCGCCGCCCTCGTCGACGTGGATGTGCGCGCTGTCCGCGCAGATCACCGCGCCCCAGCGGTCGGTGACCGCCTGGAGCGCGACGACGTTGGCGCCGGTCCCGTTGAAGACGGGGAACGCCTCGGCTCCGGCGCCGAAGTGGCCGCGCACGACGCGCTGGAGGTTCTCGGTGTAGTCGTCCTCGCCGTAGGCGACCTGGTGGCCGCCGTTGGCCAGGGCCAGGGCGGCGAGCACCTCCGGGTGCACCCCGGCGTAGTTGTCGCTGGCGAAGCCGCGGACCTCCGGGTCGTGGTGGCGGCGCGCGTCGGTCTTGGCAGGGTTCACGGCTGCTCGGTCAGCCACAGACGTTTTCCGTTCACTTCCGCGGCGGGCCTGCTCCAGACGTCGGTGATGGCCTCGGCCAGGTCCTTGACGTCCGTGAAGCCCGCGAACTTCGCGTTGGGCCGCTCGGCGCGCATCGCGTCGTGCACCAACGCCTTCACCACCAGGATCGCAGCCGCCGAGGTGGGCCCTTCGGCGCCCTCCGCCTTCCCCGCCTTGCGGAAGTAGTCGGCCATGGCCAGCGTCCACGCCTCGGCGGCGGCCTTGGCGGCGGAGTACGCGGCGTTGCCCGCCGTGGGCCTGCTGGCACCGGCGGCGCTGATCAGCAGGTAGCGGCCGCGGTCGCTGCGCTGGAGCGCCTCGTGGAAGGCCAGGGAGGTGTGCTGCACCGTCTTGACGAGCAGCAGCTCCAGGAAGTCCCAGTCGTCCAGGCTGGTCTTGGTGAAGGTCTCGCTGCCGCGCCAGCCGCCGACGAGGTGGACCAGGCCGTCGACGCGGCCGAAGTCCTTCTCGACGTGCGCGGCCCACTCCCGGGTGGACCGCAGGTCGAGCAGGTCGACCGTGTCGCCGGTGACGCTGGCCCCGCCGGAGGCGTAGCGCGCGGCGTCCACGGCCTCGGAGAGCCGCTCGGGGTCGTTGTCCGCCCCGACGACGGTGGCGCCCGCCTCGGCGAGCCTGAGCAGCGCCGCCCGGCCGGCGGGTCCGCCCGCACCGGCCACCGCGATCACCGCACCGCTGAGAGCCCCGTTGCCCGCCATCTTCTTCGCCTCCGTAGCAGCAGTGTTCTGGACGCGGTCGCTCACGCGGCGACCTGCTCGGCGCCGTCCGCCGTGATGCCCTTGGTGGAGGCGATCACATTCTTCAGCTTCTTGGACAGTGCCTCGTAGAACATGCTGAGCGGAAACTCGTCCGGAAGCACGTCATCGACGAGCTTGCGCGGCGGCAGGCTCAGGTCGAGGGCGTCGGGGCCCTTGGCCCACTTGGAGCCGGGGTGCGGGGCGAGGTAGCGGGAGACCAGCTCGTACCCGGCGAACCAGTGCACCAGCTTCGGGCGGTCTATGCCGTCGCGGTAGAGCGTCTCGATCTCGGCGCACAGCTGGTTGGTGACCTGCGGGGCGCGCTCCCAGTCGATGGCGAGCTTGTTGTCGGTCCAGCGGACCACGTCGTGCCGGTGCAGGTAGGCGAAGAGCAGCTGGCCGCCGAGGCCGTCGTAGTTGCGGACGCGCTCGCCGGTGACCGGGAAGCGGAACATCCGGTCGAAGAGCACCGCGTACTGCACGTCGCGGGCCTGGCCGATGCCGTCCTGCTCCAGCTTCACGGCCTCCTTGAAGGCGGTGAGGTCGCAGCGCAGCTCCTCCAGGCCGTACATCCAGAACGGCTGGCGCTGCTTGATCATGAACGGGTCGAAGGGCAGGTCGCCGTGGCTGTGGGTGCGGTCGTGGACCATGTCCCACAGGACGAACGCCTCCTCGCAGCGCTTCTGGTCGTGGACCATGGCGGCGATGTCCTCGGGCAGCCGCAGGCCCAGCAGGTCCACGGCGGCGGCGGTCACGCGGCGGAAGCGGGCGGCCTCCCGGTCGCAGAAGATGCCACCCCAGGAGAATCGTTCCGGCGCCTCGCGCACGGCGATCGTCTCGGGGAAGAGCACGGCGGAGTTGGTGTCGTAGCCCGCGGTGAAGTCCTCGAACGTGATGCCGCAGAAGAGCGGGTTGTCGTACCGGGTGCGCTCCAGCTCGGCCAGCCAGTCCGGCCAGACCATGCGCAGCACGACCGCCTCCAGATTGCGGTCCGGGTTGCCGTTCTGCGTGTACATCGCGAAGACGACGAGGTGCTGGAGTCCGTCCACGCGGTGCGCGGCCGGCTGGAAGGCCAGCAGCGAGTCGAGGAAGTCGGGCACCTCGAAGCCGCCGTCGGCCCAGCGGCGCAGATCGGCGACGAGCGCCCGGTGGTAGTCGGCGTCGTGCGGCAGCAGTCCGGACAGCTCCGTCACGGCGTCGCACACACGCGCCACGGCCGCCTCGGCGTCCTCGCGCGCGGGCGCGCCCTCGGCCTCGAAGTCGATCGATCCGTCCTTCGACTGCCATGGCCGGATCTGCTCCACGGCATCCTTGAGCACGGGCCACGCCGGGTGCTCGATCACCCTGCTCGCCGGAGGAACATGCCCCTCCGGACCCACCTGCACAAGAATTTCCGTCATGACCCACCCTCCACGGGAGAAGCTCGCGTAAGAAGACCGTATACATATGAGCTTTCTTCCAGCAAGGGCACCCTCCGAAAATTATCCTGCGGGCGCACATTCTCACCGCCTATTTTCCTGCCCGACACCCGTATGGCGGCTACTTCCCGTAGGCCGATCGAGTGATGCCACCCCCGGTCGGCGGTACGGCGATTTCCCGCCACGCACGGGCGGTGGTCCCGCCGGGCCTCTCCCCGGTCAACGCGGCCGGGACGCGCCCACGCCCGGGTGACCCGCACCGAGGGGTACGGCCCCGGCGCCGCCCGGCCGTCACCCCACTGCTCCGTGTACGCAGGGGTTCAACCCGACTCCGGACCGTTAGGCTGCGGCACTGCCGCGTGGACGACGAGGTCCCTGAGGTCCGCGGGCGAGCCGAGCCGCCGTCGACGGAAGCGAGTTGAACCTTGAACTTCCTTACCATCGGTCACCGCGGGATCATGGGTGTGGAGCCCGAGAACACCCTCCGTTCGTTCGTCGCCGCCCAGCAGGCCGGCCTCGACGCCATCGAACTCGATCTGCACCTGAGCAAGGACGGCGCCCTCGTCGTCATGCACGACGCCGACGTGGACCGCACCACGGACGGCAGCGGTCCGATCGCCGACAAGACCCTGGCCGAACTGCGCGCGCTGGACGCGGGCCGCGGCGAGCGGATCCCGCTGTTCGAGGAGGTGCTCGACGCCGTTCGGGCGCCGTTGCAGGCCGAGATCAAGGACGCGGCGGCGGCGAAGGCGCTCGCGGAGGTGATGCGCCGCCGCGACCTGGTCGCCCGGGTCGAGGTGCTGTCCTTCCACGACGAGGCCCTCCGCGAGATCACCCGGCTGGTCCCCGGCGTCCGCACCGCGCTGGTCGCCGACCACTACGGCACCGAGGTCGTCGAACGCTCGGTCGCGGCCGGCGCGGGCACCCTCGTGCTGAACATCCGCAGGCTCACCCTGGAGGTCGTCGAGCACGCCCGCGCGGCCGACCTGCGGATCATCGGCTGGGTGGTGAACACCACCGACCACCTCCGCCTGGTCCGCGCCCTGGAGCTGGACGGCGCGACCACCGACTTCCCGGAGATCAAGCGCACCGGCCGCTTCACCGCATAGCGCGCCCGCTACCCGAGCGGCTTGACCAGCAGCTCGAAGCGGAGGTCGTCGCGCTGCGGCACCCCGAAGCGCTCGTCGCCGTACGGGAAGGGGCTCATCCGTCCCGTACGGCGGTAGCCGCGCCGCTCGTACCAGGCGATCAGGTCCTCGCGCACCGAGATCACCGTCATGTGCATCTCCGTGACGCCCCACACCTCGCGGACCTGCCGCTCCGCCTCCGCGATGATCAGCTTGCCGAGGCCCGCGCCCTGGAGGGCCGGACTGACCGCGAACATGCCGAAGTAGGCGTGGTCTCCGCGGTGCTCCAGCTGGCAGCAGGCGACCATGCGGCCGTCCCGCTCCACCGTCAGCAGCCTGCTGTCGGGCGACTCGATCACGTCCAGCACGCCCTGGGGGTCGGTGCGCTGCCCGTGCAGGATGTCGGCCTCGGTGGTCCACCCGGCCCGGCTGGCGTCGCCCCGGTACGCCGACTCGATCAGTGCCACCAGGGCCTCGACGTCGGCGTCGGTGGCGTCGCGGAAGACCGGTGCGGTGGCGGCGGTGTCCATGGAGGGGCCTCTCGGGATCTCGGGCGCGGTGGGGCAGCACCGAGGGTATCTCTGTGGCTAGGGTGCGCCGCATGGTGCATGTACTCAGCAGCCGGGTACTGATCCGGCCCACGGACCCCGAGCGTTCCCGCGTCTTCTACGGCGAGCGGCTGGGCCTCGCCGTCCACCGTGAGTTCGGTACCGGCCCCGAGCGCGGCACCGTGTACTTCCTCGGGGGCGGCTTCCTGGAACTGTCGGGGCGCTCCGACGTGCCGCCGTCCACCGCCGTGCGGCTGTGGCTCCAGGTCGAGGACCTGGCCGCCGCCCACGCCGAACTGCGGGCGGCGGGGGTGGAGATCGTCCGGCCGCCGGTGCGCGAGCCGTGGGGGCTGATCGAGATGTGGATCGCCGATCCGGACGGCGTGCCCGTCGTGCTCGTCGAGGTCCCCGCCGAGCACCCGCTGCGCTACCGGCCGGGCATCTGAGCCGGACACCCGCCCCGGTGCCCCGCGGCGCCCCAGGCCGTCCCCGGCCGTCCCCGGCCGTACGGCTCCCGCTGGCCACCGTCGGTGACCGGGGATAGCGTTCTGGTGGTGGGGGCGAGCCTTCCCGGAGGAGTGCCATGGAGTTCGACAAGCCGGTGATCGGCGGCCCCTGCTGGGCGGAGCTGGGGACCAGCGATCTGGAGGCGGCCAAGCGGTTCTACGGCGAGGTGTTCGGCTGGCACTGCGCCGCGCCGGACCCCCGGCCCGAGCTGCGGGGCTACACCGTCGCGCGCCTGGGGGACGCGGCGGTGGCCGGGATCGGCCCGCTGTTCCGGCCCACCCAGCCGGTCGCCTGGAACGTCTCGTTCGCCGTCGCCGACGACGACGCGGCCACGAACCGGGTGGCGGACGCCGGGGGCACGGTGATCCGGGGCCCGATGGACATCTTCGACGAGGGCCGCCGCACGGTGGCCCTCGACCCGTCCGGCGCCGCCTTCCAGCTCTGGCAGGCCAAGGAGTTCGCCGGTGCCGGAGTGTTCAACCGGCCCGGCGCGCTGGGCTGGGTCGAGCTGGCGACCCGGGACGTCAAGCGGGCCCGGGACTTCTACACCGGTGTGTTCGGCTGGAGCGTCAACGCCTCGGAGTGGTACACGCAGTGGGGCATGCACGGCATGGACTTCGGCGGGGTGACCGCGCTGCACGAGCGCTTCCCCTCCGATGTGCCGCCGCAGTGGCTGCCCTACTTCGCGGCCGAGGACGTCGACGCCACCGCCGAGGTCGCGGCCCGCGCGGGTGCCCGCCTCCTCCAGGAGCCGGTCTCGGTCCCGCACGGGCCCCGCATGGCCGTCCTGTGCGACCCGCAGGGCGCGGCCCTCGGCGTCTACCAGACCGAGGACGGGACCGACGAGGAGACCGGGACCGGGACCGCCTCCGGGGGCTGAGGCGGCGGCAGGCCGCGCACGGCCGGGGCGGTCGCGGGGGCAGCCGGGCGACCGGGGCTGCCGGGCGACCGGGGCTGCCGGGTGCGGGAACGGGTGGGGGGCGGAAGCCGGTGCGGCGGTGTGCGGCGGGCTCAGAAGCGGGCGGCGCCGGGGCGGCCCTCCAGGCGGGTGAGGAGTTCGCACAACAGTGCGGCCAGATCGCCGCGGCCTGCGGTGTCCAGCCCGGCGAGCACGGTCCTCTCGTAGGCCAGCTGGTCCGGCAGCAGGCCGTCCACCAGGTCCCGGCCGGCCTCCGTGAGGCGCAGATGGGCGACGCGGCGGTCACGGGTGTCGCCGCGCCGCTCGACCAGGCCGCGTTCGGTGAGCTGTTTGAGCCGCTTGGTCACGGCCGCCCCCGAGGAGAAGGTCTCGCGGGCCAGCTCGCTCGGGGTCAGTTCGTGGCCGGTCCGGCGCAGCGCGCCCAGCAGGTCGAACTCGGGGCGGCTCAGCCCCGCCCGGCGCAGGGGGGCGTCCTCCGCCTGCTGGAGGAGCGCGGAGCAGCGGTTGATACGGCCGATGATCTCCATCGGGGCCGTGTCCAGCTCGGGGTGGACGGTCCGCCACTGCCGGACGACACCGGCCACGGTGTCGTCTCGGGCGGGTTCGGCAGCGGCGCCAGCGGCGGCTGCCGCGTCCGCCGCTGGAGCGGCAGCCTGATCGGCGGGCGGGACGGCCGGTGGCCCGGCGGACGGCTCCGGGTGCTCCTGCGGCGCCGGGTGCCGCTCCGGCACCGGTGGGTCCGTCCGCCCGGTGGGATCCGCCGGTCCGATGGAGTCCGTCCGTCCGGTGGAGTCCGGGTGCTCCCGGCCGTGGGGCGTGTCCCCGGCCCCCGTCGCCGTGGGTACCGGTCGTCCGTTGCTCGCCGTCATGGCCGTGCGTCCTCCGTCGTCCTGCCCGTGCTCGTCACCGGGGCGTGCAGCCCCAGGCGTCGTACCGTCGCGGCGAGCGTACGGTGTGCGGACTGCTCGGTGAGCACGACCCGCTCCTGGGGCAGCGCGCGCTGCCACCACTCCCCGGCCGCGGCGTCGGCGGTGGCGCGCAGTTCGACCAGCGCGGCGGCCAGGGACCGGCGGGCGGACTCCAGGGCCGCCCGGTCGGGCCGCGATTCGGCGAGCAGGCGCGCGGCCCGCTCACGGGCCCGGTCCACGGCGGTCAGCGCGTCTCCGATCCGGTCCCCCGCCCGGCGGTTGGTGACGGCGACGGCGGCCACGAAGCCGACCAGGGCGCCGACGACGGTGTCCACGGCCCGCTCGGTCATCAGCTCCCCCGCCGGACGCTGTCCGGCGAACTCGGTGACGAGCAGCGCCATGGGGGTCACGCAGATGCTGCCGAGCCAGTAGTTGCGGCCCATCAGCGCCTCGGCGCCGAAGTTGAGGGCCACGCAGACCAGGACGAGGGCCAGGCCGCCCGTGTGGGCGAGCGGGACGAGCGCGGCGAAGACGAGGACGCCGACGAGGTTGCCGACGACCCGCTGCACCCCGCGGCTCCAGGTGAGCGTGACATTGGCCTGGTAGAGGGAGGCGGCGGTGACCAGCGCCCAGTAGGGGCGGCCGATGCCCAGGGCCAGGGAGGCGTATCCGGCGAGCGCGCAGCCGAGCGCGGTCCGCGCGGCGATGGGGGCGAGCGGGCCGAGCCGGCTCCACCAGGGGAGGTGGGGGGCGCCGGCCTCGGCCTGGACACCGAGGAGTTCGTCGGTGGCCGCCGCCGTCTCACCGGCCTGCGGGACCGTACCGCGGCCGCACAGCTCGCGCGCCCAGGTCCGCAGCCGCTCCGGGTCGGCGTCGGCGGGCGCGGCGAGGGCGACCTCGGCCCGGATGACGAGCCGGGCGAGATCCCGCCGGGAGGCGGCCCGCGCCCCGGTGACCGGCAGCGCCTGCCAGGCGGTCTGCACGGCGGCGGCCGCCGCGGCGCGCAGGCGGGCGTGGCCGTCCCCGGTGCCGCGGGTGGCGGCGTACGCGGCGGCGGCGTTCAGCGCCTGCGCGGTGGCCCGGCGCTCCGGGCCGTGCGGGCGCAGCAGGCCGGGCGCCATGCAGACCAGCCAGGCCCAGGCCGCGGCGGCGAGGGCGAGCGCCAGATGGGCGGGGACCTGGCCGAGGGTCTGCGGGGCGAACAGGGACGCGGAGCTGATGAAGGTCAGGACCACATTGCCGGGCGGGCCCACCCGGGTCGCGTCGCACAGGGCCTTCTGCGCGGCGGCCATGAGCGCGCCGACCGCGACCAGGACGACGGGGTCGCGGGTGAGCGACGCGGTGACCAGGGAGAGGGCGAGGCCGCCGACCATGCCGAGCACCACCCAGGCCAGCACCCGGGCGCGGGCGGCGTAGGGGCGGTTGTGGGCGTACAGGGCGCACAGCGATCCGGCCATGGTGTACATGGCCAGGTCGAGCCGGCCGAGCGCGAGCAGCGTGAGATTCGGCGGCGCGACGGAGACGACCGAGCTGAGTGCAGGTTTGAACCAGATGTCGGACGGACGGCCGAGCCGCAGCACGCCGGTGAGCGGGAGCCGCCGGGCGCTCCGGCCCGGGACGGTGGCCGAAGCCGGGGCTGGGGCTGGGGCGGTGGGGGCGGGCGCGGGGGTGCGGTTCGGGTCGGGGGAAGGGTTCGCACTGCTCATGGAGACAATATTAACAGGTGTTTTACCTGTAAAGCATATGACGGGAGGATCGCTCATCCGGCGTGCGCGCTCCCGGACACGCTCCCCCCGTACCTCCTTGCGCTCGTGTGCGCACCGTGTGCCCCGGGCATCGCTTGACCGAGCGGAAGGCCGCCGAACCGCGGTCCGGACCTTCGAGGGGGAGGTGGGCGGGTGCACGCACCGGCTTCGCCCGGCTGGCTGCTGGTCGCGCTGTGCGCGGCGACCGGCGCCTACTGTCTGCTGCGCATGCGCAGCCCCGACCAGGAGCAGCGCCGCTCGGCCGGCGGTGAGGCGGTGATGGGCTTCGGCATGGCCGCCATGGCCGTGCCCGCCGCGGTGTTCACCCCGCCCGCCTGGGCATGGCCGGTCTACGCGGCGGTCTTCGGCGTCGCGGCGCTGCGCGCCCTGTGGGCGGCGCGGACCGGCCCGCAGCACCATCTGCACCACCTGGTGGGGACGTCCGCGATGGTCTACATGTCGCTGGCCATGGCCGCCGCCCCCCAGGGGCACCACCACGCCCACGGCAGCTCCGGCGTCCCCCTCCTCACCGGCGCCCTGCTGCTGTACTTCGCCGGATACGTCCTGCTCGGCGGCGCCCGTCTGGTCCCGGCCGTGGCGGGCCCCCAGGGCACGGGCATACGCACGGGCCCCGGAGCCGTCACCGGCGCAGGCACCGGCCACGGCTCCGGGGCGCCCGGCGGCCCGGGGTGGGGCGACCGTCCCGAACTGGCGCGCGCCTGCCGCCTGTCGATGGGGATGGCGATGGTGGCGATGCTGCTGACGATGTGAGACCGGGGCGCGGAGCACCGACCTGGCGATGTGCGGCCGGGGCGTGGGCACCGGCCGTCCGGCTCCGTGGCCTGCGTCACTTTGCCGCGTGAGCCGCCCCCTGAGCGGCCGCCCGCTCAATAGGGTGCTCGCATGATGGTCCCCGCGGTCCTGTTGCTGATCGGCGCGCTGTTCGCCGTCGCCGCGCCCCGGCTCCTCGCCCGAGCCGACTGGCCGGACCGGGAACCGGTGGTCGCCCTGTGGGTCTGGCAGTGCGTGGTGGCCGCCGTCCTGCTGTGCTGCGCGCTGTCGATGACGCTCAGCGCCGCCGCGGCGTGGCAGCAGGTGCGCGGTCATGTGTTCGCCACGGCGCCCAGCGCGGTGGTGGAGGCGTACGCGCTGGGCGCGGCCGGTGCCTGGGCGCCGACGACCGCGGTGGCCCTCGCCTGCGGTGGGGTGTGGAGCGCCGCGATGCTGGTCCGCGAGATCGTACGGGCCCGGACACGGCGCCGTCACCGGCGGGCCGAACTGCTCGTCCGCGCACCGCTGCTGCCCGGCGAGCAGAGCGGAACGGGCCGGCTCGTCGTCCTGGAGGGCGAGCGGCCGGAGGCCTGGTGGCTGCCCGGCGCGTCACCCCGCCTGGTCGTCACGACCGCCGCGCTGCGCCGTCTGAAGGGGCGGCAGCTGGACGCCGTGCTCGCTCATGAGCAGGGTCATGCGCGGGCCCGTCACGACTGGCTGCTGCACTGTTCGGCGGCGCTGGCGGACGGCTTTCCGCAGGTACCGGTGTTCGCCGCGTTCCGGGACGAGATGCACCGCCTGGTGGAACTCGCCGCCGACGACATGGCCTCGCGCCGCTTCGGCCGGCTGACCACTGCTCTGGCCCTGGTCGAGCTCAACGAGGACCGGGGCGTCTTCGGCCCCTGTCCCGCCCCGCGGGGCCAGGTGCCCCAGCGGGTGCACCGGCTGCTCACTCCGCCGGACCGGCTCACCGCCGCCCACCGGCTGCGCCTGACGGCCGTGGCGGCGCTGGTGCCGGTGGTTCCGGTCCTGGTGACCCTGGTACCGGGGCTGCGTGCCTTGAGCTGACGCCCGCGCGACCAGCGCCCTGCGCCCGCGCCCGGCCCCCACACCCCCAACGGGTCCTACTACACGCAGTACCAGGCGCCCTGCGCCCGCGCCCGGCCCCCACCCTGCCACCGGCCCTGCCGCGCGCGGACTTGCGGCGCATCGGGCGGCCCGGTGTTTCACCGGCCGCCGGGCGGCCAGTATCGCGTCATGCGTCCCACCCCCACCCCCTCCCCTGCCCCCTCGCCACGCTCCCCGCGCCCCCCGCACCCGTCCCGCCGTCCCCCGGCCCGGCGGGCCGCGGCCGTGCGCCTCGCGGCCGTGCTGGGCCTGTGCGGCGCGGTACCGGCGGTGCTGGTCGCCCTGCGGTGGCGGCCCCTGACCGCGTTCGACGGCGCCGTGGCCCGTGCCGCACACCGCCGGGCGGTCGCCGAGCCCGGGATCACCCGCGCCTGCCGCGTCCTCACCGACTGGGTGTGGGACCCGCTCACCCTGCGCCTGCTGTGCGCGGTGGTCGCGGTGTGGCTCGTACGGCGGGCCGCCGCCTGGCGGACGGCGGCGTGGCTGGTGGGCACCTGCGCGCTGGGCACCCTGCTGCAACAGGGCCTGAAGGCGGCCCTGGGCCGGGACCGGCCGGTCTGGCCCGATCCGGTGGACTCCGCCGCGTACACGTCCTTCCCGTCGGGCCACGTGATGACCGCGACCGTGGTCTGCGGGCTGTTCCTCCGGCTGCTTCACCAGTACGGCGCCGGGCGCGGGCCGTGGAGCGCCGCCGTGGCCCTGGCCGTGCTCTCGGTGGCGGGGGTCGGCCTGACGCGCGTCTGGCTGGGCGTCCACTGGCCCTCGGACGTCCTCGGCGGCTGGCTGCTCGGCGCCGCCGTGGTCGCGGCGGCCTGCGCCGTCCCCAACAGGTTTCCCGCGCGCGGGGATTGAGCGAGGATCACCCTCATGACCACTGTGCTGTTCGACTTCTCCGGGACCCTCTTCCGCGCCGAGTCCGCCGAGTCCTGGCTGCGCGCGGTGCTGGCGGAGTCCCGTCAGACCCTCGGCGAGCGGGAGTTGGCCGAGGCCGTCCGCGGCCTGGAGGAGGCGGGCGCGCTGCCGGGCGGCCCGCCGCCCGTCCGGGTCCCGGCGGAACTGGCCGGGCTGTGGGGTGTCAGGGACCGCAGCGCCGCCCAGCACCGGGCCGCCTACACCGCCATGTCCCGCCTGGTGCCCCTGCCCGACCCCGCGCTGCACGACGCCCTGTACGAACGGCACATGACACCGGCCGCCTGGGCTCCGTACCCGGACGCGCGCGAGGTGCTGCGCACCCTGCGCGAGCGCGGCATCGGGGTGGGCGTGGTGAGCAACATCGGCTGGGACCTGCGCCCGGTGTTCCGCGCGCACGGCCTGGACGCCTACATCGGCACGTACGTCCTGTCGTACGAGCACGGCGTCCAGAAGCCGGATCCACGGCTGTTCGCCACGGCCTGCGCCGCGCTCGGCGCGCGGCCGCGGGACGTGCTGATGGTGGGCGACAGCCGCGAGGCCGACGGCGGCGCCGCGGCGCTGGGCTGCGCGGTGCACTTCGTGGACCACCTGCCCGTCGCGGAGCGCCCGGACGCGCTGCTCCCGGTGCTCGGCCTGGTGCCCCGCCGCGCCCCGGCCGATCCGGCCGCCCCGGCGCACGACCGGACGGACTGAGCACGCCGGGGCGGCCGGATCAGGCCGTGCGCGGCAGAGGTGCGGGCCGCGGGCGCACGGGGGCGGCGGCCGGGGCCGGGCCGCCGTACAGGGCCGCCCGCAGGGGCGGGGCGAGGATGCGCCGTACGGCGGCGGCGTCCAGGGCGGCGACGGGTCCCAGCGGGTTCAGATAGCGGGTGAAGATCAGGCCGCCGAGCACCGCCACCGCCGCCGTGGCCCGCTCGGTGGCGTACCGGCCGCCGAGGTGCGCGGCGATCCGGCCGAGCACCTCGCGCTCCAGGAACTCCCGGAACACCCGCATGACGTCCTCGTCGCGCATCGCCACCGGTTCCAGGGCCGCGAATCCGGCGGCGCCGCCCTCGTCCGGTTCCTCCCAGAGCGCCGTCACGGCGTCGACGAGCCGTTCCGCCAGGTGCGCCGGATCGCCCTCCAGGGCGCGGGCGACGGCGGTCGAGCGGCCGCAGTCGATATTCATCGCCTCACCGAACAGGCCCTGCTTCGAACCGAAGTGGTAGCCGATGAGGGCGACGTCGACGTCCGCCGCGGCGGCGACGGCGCGCAGCGTCGTGCCCTGGTAGCCGCGGGCGAGGAAGAGGGCGCGCGCCTCCTCGGCGATCCGGGTCCTGGTGGCGGGCCGGCCGCGCGGGCGGCCACGGGTTTTATTCATCAGCGTTGAATATCGGCCCGCCCGGACGGCACTGTCAAGGCGTCCGGACGCCCTTCGAGCGGCCCGGCGCCCGTCACCCTCACTCACCGAGATCGCTCACCGAGGAGATCCCCATGCGTATCGCCGTCTTCGGAGCCGGCGGCCCCACCGGCCGCGAACTGCTCGCCCAGGCCCTCGCCGCCGGGCACGAGGTCACCGCGGTGACCCGCAGGCCGCGGGCCGTCGCCGCCCGCGAGGGGCTGACCGTGACCGCGGCGGACGCCCGGGACGCGGAGGCCGTCGCCGACGTGGTCGCCGGTCAGGACGCGGTCCTCTCCGCGCTGGGCGTCCCGCCCGGAAAGGGTCCCGTCACCCTCTACTCGACGGCGGCCCGCCATCTGACCGCCGCCGTGGAACGGCACGGGGTCGGACGGCTGCTGGTCGTCAGTTCCAGCGTCCTGGATCCCGGCTGGCGGCCGAGCGGGGCGTTCTTCTTCAACAACGTCCTCGATCCGTACGTCAACCGGGTGATCGCCCGCGCCGCGCACGAGGACATGCGGCGGATGGAGGAGGTGGTGCGCGCGAGCCGCACGGACTGGACGATCGTGCGCCCCTCGGGTCTGTTCGACCATCCCGGGCCCACGCCGTACCTGCTCGCCGAGGACAGTGCGGACGGTGTCTTCACGGCCCGCTCCGACCTGGCCGCGAGCATGCTCGCCCAGGTGTCCGAGGACCGGTTCTCGCGCCGCGCCATGGGGGTGGCGACCACGCGGGTGCGGCCGAGCGTGCCCCGCATGATCTGGCGCGAGATCCGGAAGAACGCCGGTGCCGGGCGGCCGGAGGAGCGGGCCCCGGAAAGTAGCCCCAGGTAACCAATGGGGCGAAGGTGTGCCCGTCTCGGACGATCCCCCGCGTCGCCCGAGACGGGCGGCAGCCCGACCGCACCCCGGGAAGGGGGCGGCGTGCTGGCGTTGAGTATAGTTGGCTGGCAGCCAGTCAACGCAGGAGTTACAGGATGTCCCCGCGCAGCGCCTCGGTCAATGAAGAGTTGCGACGGCGTTCCCGGGAACGGCTCCTCCAGGCGGCCGTGGAACTGGTGGGCGAGCGCGGCTACGACGCGACGACGCTCGGGGACATCGCCGACCGCGCGGGTTCCGCACGCGGTCTGGTCTCGTACTACTTCCCCGGCAAGCGGCAGCTGGTCCAGTCCGCGGTGCACCGCCTGATGCACCGCACACTGGAGGAGGCACTGGAGCGCGAGCCGCGCACCGAGGACGGCGCGGAGCGGATGGCGCGGGCCATCGACGCGATCCTGGGCCTGGCCCGCGACCGGCCCGTCCTCATGCGCCACCACATGGCGGGGATCCTCCAGGCCGAGGGCTTCGTGCAGTGCCCCGAGCAGCAGCGCCTGTCGCACCTGCTGCGGGACACCGTGCTCCGGCACGGCTCGGCGAACGCCGACACCGACTACCCGATGCTGCGCGCACTGCTGATGGGCGCGGTCTACGCGGCGCTGGTGCCCGGCGCGCCCATGCCCGTGCCGCTGCTGCGCGCGGAGCTGTTCGAGCGGTACCGGCTCGACCGGGGCCTCGGTCTGCCCCCGGACGCCTGTGCGACCGGCGGCCCCTGCGGCACGGACGTCTCCCGCTTCTTCGCCACCGGACGGCCCCCGGCGGAGCGGCCGGGGCCGCACCCGGATCAGCCGGAGCCGTACCCGGAAAGGCCGGAGCCCTTCCCGGACCGTCCGGAGTGAGACCGCGCGGACGGCCCGGCTCCGGGCGCCCGGAGCGGCTCCGCAGCGCGCGGAGAGCGCTCAGGCCGAGGTGAGGCGGGCGTCCTGGCGGGCGGCGGCGTCGAGCAGGGTGTCGAGCAGGCCGGGGAACAGGTGGTCGAGGTCGTCGCGGCGCAGGCCGTTCATCTTGGCCGTGCCGCGGTAGATCTGCCGGATGACGCCCGCCTCACGCAGCACCCGGAAGTGGTGCGTGGTGGTCGACTTGGTGACGGGCAGGTCGAAGTGCGAACAGGACAGCTCCTCTCCCTCGGCGGCGAGTTTCCGCACGACCTGTAGCCGCAGGGGCTCGGACAGCGCGTGCAGCACGCCCTCCAGACGGATCTCCGCCCGCTCGGGATGCGGAAGGTCGCGGCTGCCGGCGGCGGGAACGGGGGCGGTGGCGGTCACGTGCGGCTCCACTTCGTACGGGCTGTCCATCCTACGATGCACGTCGTAGTTTGACAGTCGCCGTACTACGAGCGTTACCGTACAAGCCTGCCCCTGTCCCGCGACGAATGGAGTCCGCCGTGAGCGCGCTCTTCGAGCCCTTCACCCTGCGCGAAGTGACGATCCCCAACCGGGTCTGGATGCCTCCGATGTGCCAGTACTCGGCCGCGCCCGAGGGCCCGGCGACCGGCGTGCCGAACGACTGGCACTTCGCCCACTACGCGGCGCGCGCGGCCGGCGGCACGGGACTGATCGTCGTCGAGGCCACCGCCGTCTCGCCCGAGGGCCGGATCTCCCCCTACGACCTCGGCATCTGGAACGACGCCCAGGTCGAGGCGTTCCGCCGGATCACCGGCTTCCTGCGCGACCAGGGCACCGTACCGGCGATCCAGCTCGCGCACAGCGGGCGCAAGGCGTCGACCGAGCGGCCGTGGAAGGGCGGGGCGCCGCTCGGGCCCGAGGCGCACGGCTGGCAGCCGGTCGCGCCCAGCCCGGTGCCCTTCGCCGAAGGGCACCCGGTCCCGGACGAGCTGAGCGTCGGGCAGATCCAGGAGATCGTCGGCCAGTTCGCCGCGGCGGCACGCCGGGCCCTGGCCGCCGGTTTCGAGATCGCCGAGCTGCACGGCGCCCACGGCTACCTGATCCACGAGTTCCTGTCGCCGCACTCCAACCACCGCACCGACGCCTACGGCGGCTCGTACGAGAACCGGGTGCGCTTCGCGCTGGAGGTCGTCGACGCGGTGCGGGCGGTGTGGCCCGAGGACAAGCCGCTGTTCTTCCGCATCTCCGCGACCGACTGGCTGGAGGAGAGCGGCTGGACGGCCGACGAGACGGTCCGCCTCGCCGCCGAGCTGCACGCCCACGGCATCGATCTGCTGGACGTCTCCACCGGCGGCAACGCCTCCGCCGCCCGTATCCCGGTCGGCCCCGGCTACCAGGTGCCGTTCGCGGCCCGGGTGAAGGCCGGGACGCCGATGCCGGTGGCCGCGGTCGGCCTGATCACCGAGGTGGAGCAGGCGGAGAAGATCGTCGCCAACGGCGAGGCGGACGCGGTGCTCCTCGGCCGCGAGCTGCTGCGCAGCCCGTCCTGGGCCCGGCAGGCGGCCCGCGAGCTGGCCGCCCCGGTGCATGTGCCGGACCAGTACCACCGGTCCGTCTGAACGATGGCGCGAGCGGGCCGCCGGGGACTGTCCCGGCGGCCCGCTCGCCGTCCGCGGAGCAGGGCGCGTGGCACACCGCGGGGCACGGCGCGTGGTCAGACGGCCCCGGCCGGCAGCAGGCGGCGCACCGTGTCCTCCAGCCGGGGCAGCGCCCGCTGGCCCGCGAGGGCCAGGGCGATGGCGGCGGCGACCCCGGCCCAGGCGGCCGGGCCCAGCGGGGTGCAGCCGAAGAGATGGCTGACGCCCGGCGTCTGCACCACGGCGACGAGGGCGGCGGCCGAGCCGACGGACGTGAGCCGCACCAGCGGACTGTCCCGGCGGTCCAGCAGGGTCTGGGCGAGCTGGGTACCGACCACCCCGCACAGGGCCATCGTGCCGGAACGGCGGGCGGTGCCCGGGGTGAACCGCCCGATCAGCCAGGCGGTGAGCGCGCCCAGGCAGGTCGTCAGCGCACGGTGGCGGATCTGCCGGACGAGCGGTCCCCCGAGCACCCCGCCGGCCGCGTCCTCGGGCGAGGCGGCCCGCGCCGCCCCGGCGTCGCCCTTCGGGGTCACCGCCACCGCCATCGCCGGGAACAGGTCGGTGAACAGGTTCACCATGAGCATCTGCCGGGTGGACAGGGGCGCACGGCCCGACACCAGCGTGCCGAGGATGCCGAAGCCGACCTCGCCCGCGTTCCCGCCGATCAGGATGGCGATGGCGTCGGCGACGCTGTGCCACAGGGCCCTGCCCTCGCCGATCGCGTGGATCAGGACGGTGAGGTCGTCGGCGGTGAGGACGATGTCGGCGGCGTTGCGCGCGGCGGCCGAGCCCCGGGCGTTGATGCCCACCCCGATGTCGGCGGCCCGGATCGCCGCCGCGTCGTTGGCGCCGTCGCCCACCATGCCCACCACCCGGCCGGCGTCCCGCAGCGCCTCCACCACCTGGAGCTTCTGCTCCGGCGCCACCCGGGCCACCACGCCCGCGTCGCGCAGCATCCGGGCGCGGGCGGAGCGGTCGGCGGCGGCCAGTTCGTCGCCGGTGACCACGACCGTGTCCTGCGGCCAGCCCAGTTCGGTGGCGATGGCGCGGGCGGTCTGCGGATGGTCCCCGGTGAGCATGACCGGGCGTACGCCCTCTTCGTACAGGCCGCTCACCAGGGCGGTGGAGGTCTCGCGCGGCACGTCCGACAGCGCGAGCAGACCGGTGAACTCCAGGTCGCCCGGCGGCCGTTCCAGTACGTCCGTCTCCTGCTCGTCCTCGGCGAGGCGCCGCTGGGCGACCGCGAGCACCCGCAGTCCGTCTCCGGCCAGCGACTGCGCCGCGCCGAAGGCGTGCGCGGGCAGCCCCGCGCAGGCGGGCAGGACCGTCTCCGGGGCGCCCTTGACGACGAGCGTGCGCGGGCCGTCCCCGGTCCGGCCGACGGCCGCCGCGTAGCCGCGCCCGGCCTCGAAGTCGAGCCCTTCGAGCTGGTTCCAGTCCGGGTCGGGTCCGGCCGCGTCGAGGACCGCCTCGTCGGTGGCGTGCACCGGCCGTCCCGAGCCGCCGTTGCCGCGCGGGCAGGCACGGGCCGCCGCGCGCACCGTGGCGGCGCAGGCCGCGTCGCCCACCGGGTGGATCCCGCCGTCCGCGTCACCGACGCGCACCAGCCGCAGGCGGTTCTCGGTGAGCGTGCCCGTCTTGTCGAAGCAGAGGGTGTCCATCCGGCCGAGCGCCTCCAGGGTGCGCGGGGTGCGCACCAGCACGCCGTACCGGCTGAGCCGACGGGCCGCGGCGAGCTGCGCGACGGTGGCCACCAGCGGCAGCCCCTCGGGGACGGCGGCCACGGCCACGGCCACACCGCCGCTGACCGCTTCCCGCACCGGGGTGCCGCGCAGCAGCGCGAGACCGGTCACCGCGGCTCCGCCGGTCAGCGTCAACGGCAGCGCCTCGCGGGTGAGTTCCTGGAGCCGGGCCTGCACACCGGCCGCGGGCGGGGTGCGGGCGGCGAGGTGCACGGCGCGGGCGGCCTCGGTGCGCTCACCGGTGTCCACCACCACCGCGCGGGCCTGGCCCGCCACCACCGTCGTGCCCTCGAAGACCATGCAGAACCGGTCGGAGACGACGGCGTGCGGGGTCGGCGCGAGCTGCTTCTGCACCGGCAGCGACTCACCGGTCAGCGCGGACTCGTCGACCTCCAGGCCCTCTTCCCACAGCAGCCGGGCGTCGGCGGGCACCACGTCGTCCGCCATGAGTTCGATGACGTCGCCCGGCCGCAGCTTGCCCGCCTCGACGGTGCGGGTACCCCCGGCCGGTGCCTCGGCGGGCGGCGGCGCGAGCCGTGCCTTGCGCTTCTGGTCGGCGAGCAGCCCCGACAGGGCCCGTTCGGCGCGCAGCCGCTGGACGCCGCCGACCAGGGCGTTCAGGTCGAGGGCGCCGACGACCAGCAGCGCGTCCATCACAGAGCCGAGGATGGCGGAGGCCGCCGAGCCGACCGCGAGGACGGGGGTGAGCGGGTCGCGCAGCTCGCCGCGTACGGCCCGGCCCAGTGCGAACGTCCAGCGGGCCGGGGCGAGCGCGGGATGCCGTACGGCGCCGCCCGCCGCCCGGCGCACCCCGCCGACGGCCCGTGCCAGCGGGCCCGGTTCGTCCCGCTCCTCGTGCTCCAGCCGCTCCCTGGCCTCGTCCGAGCCCAGTTCGTGCCAGTGCACGCGCGCGCGTGGATGCGGGGCGCGGGCGAACGCCACGCCGAGGGCGGCCCGGGTCCCGGAGAACAGGGCGGCGGCGGCGCTCAGGTCGACCGGCGCGTGCCGCAGACCGGGCAGCACGGACAGCCGCCCCCTGCGGCGGCGCGACTCGCCGACGGCGACGAGGAGACCGGACAGCGCGGCGCCGGAGCGGGCCAGGGTCTGCGCCCGGCGGCCCACCGTGCGCGCGACGGGGACCGCGCTCAGCAGCCGCCAGACGTCGCACAGCCCGTGCAGGGCCAGTACGTCGGCGCCCCAGACGACGGCACCGCCGTGGTCGGTGAGGGCCACGGCGACATCGCTGCCGCCGAGACCGGCCAGGACGTCCTGGTCGTCGGCGGACGCGGCACGGGCGACCGTGACCACCACGCCCGCGTCCTCCTCGGCGCGCAGCCCGTACACCACGTCGTCCAGGGGCCGCCGGGCGTCCACCACCTGGTCCGCGAGCGGGGTGACGTCCTCCAGGGCCGGATCGTCCATGACGATCACCCGGAGTCCGGCGCGGCGGGCGGCGTCCAGCACGGGTTCGGCCCAGGGGTCGGCGTCGCCCCGCGCGGTGCGCAGCGCGCTCGGGTGCAGGACGACGGTGCCCGCCATCTCCAGCGTCCGCAGCCGCTCCGGGTCGCGGACCAGGACACCGGTCCTGGCCAGCGCCGTGCCGAGCACGGCGTGGAAGGCGGCGGGGCCGTACCGCGCGGCCTTGGGGGAACCGGCGAGGAGCGCCTCGGCGGCCTCGGCGCCGTCGTGCTTGACCAGCAGGGTCACGGCCGCGCCCACCAGGCTGCCCGCCGAGGCGTGCCGGGCGTACTCCTGGGCGGGCGACTCCCGCAGCGGGGGGCGGGACGCCGGGTCGAGGGCGGCACCGGCCCGGCCGGGCGAGCACAGCTCGTCGTGCACCGTGTCGAAGGCGGCGGCGCGTGCCACGGTCTCGGTGAGCTGGCAGGCGCGCAGCGCGCCGTCGAGCAGCAGCGCGGTGGGCGTCTGTCCGGCCCCGTGGACGGCGGCGTTCGCGCAGGCCAGCACGAAGTCCGTGCGGGCGGGGCCCAGCCGGGCCCGCAGCCAGGCGCGCGCCCGGGGGTTCTCCCGCAGCAGCGTCACCGCGGCGGTCGCCAGGCGGGGCGAGGGCGGCAGCCGCAGTACGGAGGCGGTGACACCGGCCGCGATGCCGAGCGCGTCGGCGGCCAGTGTCGCGGTGGCGGCCCGTACCCCGGCGGGGTCGGCCGGGTGCGCCGGTTCCTCGGGGTCGCCGCCCTGGAGGACCAGTCCGTGCCGGGCGGCGAGATCGGCCGCCCGGTCCACGACCCGTTGGGCCGCCTCGTCCTCCGTCACGGTGACGACCAGCCGCGCCAGTCCCTGGTCCCAGTACGCGAAGAGCACGTCGGGCCGCTCGGCGAGGGCGGCGGCCACCCGGCGCGCCAGGTGCTCCCTGCCACCCGCCCGGCGCACCTGTTCGGGGTCGGCGGCGCGCAGCGCCAGATGGGCGCGTGCGCCGGAGCGCCAGTGGTCGCGTGCGCCGGGCAGCGCGTTGCGGGCGACGCGCACGACCCGTGCCGCCGAGTCCGCGCCGCGCACGCCCGCGCGCGCGGTTCCGGCCAGTGCCCCGGCGGCCGCGCCGATCGCCGGGGCGGCCGCCCGTGCGGACGCCTGGGCCAGCAGAGCGGGTGCCTTCGGCAGCAGCCGTACGACGGCCGAGGGAGCCGTGAGCAGAGCGAGCATCGTGTGCCTTCGCGCCGTCAGAGGGTGGTGCGGCCGGGCCGCGCCGTCGGACCGAGCCGGCCGGCGGAGGCGGCCTTCCCCTTGGCCTGCTTGCCCGCGGCGGCTTCGGCGGGGGTGGCCTTCGTGGCCTTCGTGGCTCTGGCACTCCTGGCGGCTTCAACCGCCTCGACCGCCTTGACAGCTTTGGCTGCCTTGACCGCCTTCGCTGTCTTGGCGGCCTTCGCTGTCTTGGCGGCCTTCGGGGACCTGACGGCCGCGGGCTCCGCCGCCGGGGCCCCGGAGGCCGTCGCCTTGCGGGCGGCGGTGGTCGCCCTGCGCGTGGCCGTGTTGCCCGCCGAGGACTTGCTCGCGGCGGGCCGGGCCGCGCCCGCCCGGCCGGAGGCGGTGCGGCCCGTGGCAGCCGTGGCCTTCGCGGACTTGGGCGCGGTGGTCTTCGCCGCGGGTGCCTCGGCGGCCGGTGTCGTGGCCGCGGTCGTCCCGGCCTTCACCGTCCTGGCGGCGGGCGTCCCGCTCGCCGGTTTCCCGGCCTTGGCCGCGGGCTTCCCGGCTCCGGTCGCGGGCGCTTCGCCCACCTTCTTGGCGGCCTTCCCGGCGGCAGTCGTCCTGGCGGCGGTCGTCTTGGCCGCGGTCGTCTTGGCCGCGGTCGTCCTGGCCGCGGCTGCCCGGCCGGTGCTCACATTGACGGCGGACGCCGCCGTGGCCGATGCCTTGGCGGTCGTGCTCTTCGCCAGCGCGGACCTGCTCGGACCCCGGCCCCCGGAGACCTCCGGCCGCCCCGAGGACGAGGGGGGCCGGTCGTCGGGGTGCTGCCTGCGCGGTGTGCGGCGGGCCGTGGCGCGGGCGGCCCGCGTGCCGGACGACCCGGCGGCGGCGCGCCGCGCGCCCTTCGCGTGGTCCCCGGCGGTGCCGGCCTGTCCGGTGTGCTCCGGCCGGGGCCGGGTGAGCCAGGCGACCGCGGCACCGGTGACCGCCACCGGCCACTCCACCACCCCGGCGACGCCGAGCACTCCGGCTCCCGTGTAGACCGCGAGCCGCCGTCCCTTCGGCGACACGGCGCCGATCCTGCGCAGCGTGCCCTGCGCGGCCCTGCCCAGGGTCCCGGCGCCGGGCACCTTGCCCAGCAACGAGGTGGCGCCGTGCACGGGCAGCATGAGGACCGACGACTTCTGCTCAGCCATGACTCTCCTCGCCCGCGTGAGATCGCGTCCGTGCCCGCCGGGTGCCCGCGACCGTGCCGGTACCCGCCCTACCCAGGGAACTCCAGGGCCCGCGCACGCGCCACCGGGACCGGGCCACAGGGGTCCTCGGGAAGTCACGGGGGTCCTCAGGAGGGCGACCGGCGGCGAAGAACAGAAGACGGTGCCGGAGGGAGGAAGCGGAGCGGGGGTCACCGCCCGGTGCCGCCCAGCACCTCCTCGGTCAGTTCCCGCTGCCGTCGCGTGTAGGCGGCGCGCAGTTCCGCACCCGGCCAGTGGGCGGGCAGCAGCGCGGCGGGCAGGACGGGATCGTCCAGCAGATGCCGTACGACGGCCGCCAGGGCGGTGAAGCGGTCGGCCGGGCGGTCCGCTTCCGCCACATGGGCGAGCAGCGCGCGGGCGGTGGCCGCCCAGGCGTCGAGCGGCCACAGACCGGCGGCCAGGCCGCGGGCGTCCTCCTCTGGCCGGGCGGTGAAGCGCCGGACCACGCCGTCGAGGGCGCCGGGCCAGGGGCGGCGCAGGTTGGCGGGCCGCAGCCATACGCCCTCGCGCAGTTCGGCGAGGCGGAGGGCGGTCAGCCGGGCACGGAGTTCGGCGCGTTCGGCCGGTCCGCGGCCGGTCGCGGTCACGACGGCCGTCTCCCATGTGCCGTCCCAGGAGCGGGTCAGCGGATGCACGGCCGCGTCCTGGCGCCGCTGGCGTTCCAGCAGCCGGTCGCTGAGACCGTGCACGCCGTCCGCGCGCCGCAGATCACCGGCGGCCACCATGCGGCTGAGCGCGGCGCGCAGAGTCGATCCGCCGACGCCGAAGGGTTCGACGGCCCGCACGAGGTCCTTCACCGGCAGCTCGGGCGGGTGGGTGCCCAGCAGGAGGCTCAGGACGACGGACCGCGCGGAGAGCGGACGCAGGTCGAGCGGGGCGGGCTCCTGGGAGGCGTTCATGGTCACGTACTGTACGGACCGTTCATGTTGCACTATTGCTGCGACTGAACAGATAGTGCAACACTGCGTCATGGCCTCGACACTCGCACACGCATCGAACGCCCGGACGACGCCGCCGACACCCCCGGCATTCCCGATAGATCCGACAGCGCCGACACCCCCGGCCTCCGGCCCGTACGCGACCCACGACGTGACGAACCAGCCCCCTCCCCTGACCCCCTACGACGCGTCGGACGACGTGGCGCTGCTGGAGGGGCTGCACCGGGAGGGCGCCGGATGGGCCGAGGAGGACGTGCGGCGGCTCGGGGCGCGGGCCGGAAGCGACCAGGCGCAGGAGTGGGCGGAGCTCGCCAACCGCCAGGAGCCGGAGCTGCGCACCCACGACCGCTACGGGCACCGGGTCGACGAGGTCGACTTCCACCCGGCCTGGCACCAGCTGATCGGGACCGCGGTCGCCGAGGGCCTGGCGGGCGCGCCCTGGGCGGACGACCGGCCCGGCGCCCATGTGGCGCGCACGGCGGGCGGGCTGGTGTGGGGGCACACCGACGCCGGACACGGCTGCCCGACGTCGATGACGTACGCGGCCGTACCCGCCCTGCGGGCCCAGCCCGAACTGGCCGCGGTCTACGAACCGCTGCTGACCGGCCGGGTCTACGAGCCGGGCCTGCGGGCACCGGCCGGCAAGGCGGGTCTGCTGGCCGGGATGGGCATGACCGAGAAGCAGGGCGGCTCGGACGTGCGTACGAACACGACGACGGCCGCACCGACCGCCGAGCCCGGCGTGTACACGCTGCGCGGGCACAAGTGGTTCACCTCGGCTCCCATGTGCGACCTCTTCCTGGTGCTCGCGCAGGCGCCGGGCGGTCTGACCTGCTTCCTGGTGCCGCGCGTCCTGCCGGACGGCACCCGCAACGCCTTCCGGATCCAGCGGCTCAAGGACAAGCTGGGCAACCGGTCCAACGCCTCGTGCGAACCGGAGTTCGACGGGACGGTGGCCTGGGCGGTCGGCCCCGAGGGGCGGGGCGTCCGGACGATCATCGAGATGGTCAACTGCACCCGTCTGGACTGCGTGATGATGTCGGCGGCCCTGATGCGCAAGACCCTCGTGGAGGCCGGTCACCACACCCGGCACCGCAGGGCCTTCGGCGCGCTGCTCGCCGATCAGCCGCTGATGCGCAATGTGCTGGCCGACCTGGCGCTGGAGTCGGAGGCCGCGACGACGCTCACGCTGCGGCTCGCGGGCGCCGCGGACCGTGCGGTGCGGGGCGGCCCGCGGGCTGCGGAGGAGGCCGCGTTCCGGCGCATCGCCACCGCCGTCGGCAAGTACTGGGTCACCAAGCGGGGCCCGGCCTTCACCGCGGAGGCCCTGGAGTGCCTCGGCGGCAACGGCTACGTCGAGGAGTCCGGCATGCCCCGGCACTACCGGGAGGCGCCGCTGCTCTCGATCTGGGAGGGCTCCGGCAACGTCAACGCGCTCGACGTGCTGCGGGCCCTGGAGCGCGAGCCCGGCGCCGCCGAGGCGCTCTTCGCCGAACTCGCCCTCGCGCGCGGCGCCGACACCCGGCTGGACGCGGCCGTGACCCGGCTCCGGCAGGGGCTGGGCCAGGCGTCCCCGGTGGGCGCGCGCCGGCTGGTGGAGCTGATGGCGCTGACCCTCCAGGCGTCCCTGCTGGTCCGGCACGCCCCGTCCGCGGTGGCCGACGCGTTCTGCGCCACGCGGCTGGGCGGGGACTGGGGCCACTCCTTCGGCACGCTGCCGGACACCGCCGGCCTCGGCGCGATCCTGGGACGGGCGCTGCCGGGCTTCGGGTGAGCCACTGACGGCGGTGCCGCAGTCGCGTGCCGGGCGACTCCGGCACCGCCGCGGCGCGCGCCTGCACCCCGCCCCCCGCCGCACCGGCCCGCCCGCCTCGCCCCGTGGCCGACCAGGCCGGTGTGACCTGGGGTGACGTCGCCGCGAAGGTGACTGTCAGTGGTGGGGTGCAGACTGGCCGGTGCCTGGGACGACGGCGTTTTGGGCCGATGTGTCGCGGAGGTGACCGGCATGACCGAGGTACTGCTCGCGGTGGGCACCCGCAAGGGTCTGTTCATCGGGCGGCGGCGGGGCGGCGTCTGGGAGTTCGGCGACCGCCCCCACTTCAACGCGCAGGCGGTGTACGCGGTCGCCGTCGACACCAGGAGCGCGGTCCCGCGGCTGCTGGCCGCCGGGGACAGCGCGCACTGGGGGCCGTCCGTCTTCCACTCCGACGACCTGGGCCGGGGCTGGACCGAGCCGGCCCGGCCCGCGGTGCGGTTCCCCCGGGACACCGGCGCGTCGCTGGAGCGGGTGTGGCAGCTGCACCCGGCCGCCGCGGAACCGGACGTGGTGTACGCGGGCACGGAACCGGCCGCGCTGTACCGCTCCGAGGACCGCGGCGAGAGCTTCGCGCTGGTCCGGCCGCTGTGGGAGCATCCCACCCGCTCCCGCTGGGTGCCCGGCGGCGGCGGTGAGGGCCTGCACACCGTGGTCACGGACCGGCGCGACCCGAAGGCCGTCACGGTCGCCGTCTCCACCGCCGGGGTGTTCCGCACGGCCGACGGCGGGGCGAGCTGGGCGCCGGCCAACTCCGGGGTGTCCGCCGTGTTCCTGCCGGACCCCGATCCCGAGTTCGGCCAGTGCGTCCACAAGGTCGCCCAGGACCCGGCCGACCCGGACCGGCTCTACCTCCAGAACCACTGGGGCGTGTACCGCAGCGACGACGGCGGCGGCCACTGGACGGACATCGGCGAGGGCCTGCCCTCCACCTTCGGCTTCGCGGCGGCCGCCCACCCGCGCCGCGGCGGCACGGCGTACGTGTTCCCGATCAACGCGGACGCGGACCGGGTGCCCGCCGGACACCGCTGCCGGGTGTTCCGTACGGCGGACGCCGGGCGGAGCTGGGAGCCGCTCTCGGCCGGGCTGCCGCAGCAGGACCACTACGGGACCGTGCTGCGCGACGCGCTGTGCACCGACGACGCCGACCCGGCGGGCGTGTACTTCGGCAACCGCAACGGCGAGGTGTACGCCTCGGCCGACGACGGCGACAGCTGGACGCAACTGGCCTCGCACCTGCCGGACGTGCTGTGCGTCCGCGCGGCGGTGATCGGCTGAGGCGCGGGGGCGGGGCGGGACGAGCGGGACGAGGAACGGGGGTGCGTGGTGCGGGCTCTGTCCGAAGGTGCGGGGGTCCTGTCCCCCGATGCTGCTGACGTGCCGGAGGTGTCTGACTACCCTGCGGGCATGCGCCTATGGGTGACGCCCCGTCAACGCCTCCTTCTGGACACCCTGATCGCGCTCGCGCTGCTGGGGGCCACTCTGGGCTTCGCCGTCGGGTACCGGCCGGCGGGCTGGCCGCCCTTCGACGCCCGCGCGATCGCCCTGACCTCGGCCGTCCATCTGCCGCTCGCGGTGCGCCGGGTGGCTCCGTGGCCGGTGCTGTGCGCCACCTGCGCCGGTCTCGTGCTGTACACGGCGCTCGGCTACCAGCCGTCCGTCAACGTGTGGTCGCCGATGCTGGCGTTCTTCACGATCGCCTCGGCTCAGCCGACCCGCCGCACCGCGCTCTCGGCGGTACCGGTCGTCGCGGTCTGGGTGTACAACGCGCTGGCCTCCCACGCGATGTCCCCCCTGGTGGCCGTGGCGCAGACGCTGGTGGTGCTGCTGCTCGCCTGGGGCTTCGGCATGAACCTGCGCCGACTGGAGAAGCAGAACACCGAGCTGGACCGGCTGACCGCGCGGCTGCGCGCCGAGGAGGGGGCCCGCGCCCGGCACGCGGTGACGGAGGAGCGGCTACGCATCGCCCGCGAACTGCACGACGTGGTCGCCCACCATCTGTCGGTCGTCTCGGTGCAGAGCGGTCTGGCCCGGTACGTCTTCGACACGGACACCGCCAGGGCACGCGCCGCGCTGTGCGTCATCGAGGACACCGCGCGCGAGACGCTGGAGGAGATGCGCGGCCTGCTCCAGGTGCTGCGGGTCGGCCCGGACGGCACCGAGGCCGTGTCCGGGCCGCCCACCGGACCCGACGCGGGCCTCGCCCGGCTGGGCGAGCTGACCGCCCGGACGGCCGCGGCGGGCCTCGTCGTGGAGACCGAGGTCACCGGCACGCCCCGGCCACTCGCTCCGGGAGCCGACCTGTGCGCCTACCGCATCGTCCAGGAGGCCCTGACCAACACGCTCAAGCACGCCGGCGCCCACGCCCGGGTCCGGATATCGCTGGCCTACGAGGCCCAGTTGCTGTCCGTCACGGTGTCCGACGACGGAGGGGACCGGACGCCCGACCCGTCGGCCACGACCGGGGACGACGGCCCGGTCCCGGTCGGTGCCGCCGGACGCGGCGCGGCGGGAACCGCGGGAGCCGACGGCCGTGCGGCCGGTGGGCGCAGGGGACCGGCGGGGCGCGCCGCGCGAGCCGGTCGGCGCAGCCCGGAAACCGCCCGCACCGCGGGGAACACAGCGGGGAGCACCGCGGCGGGCGGGGCGGAGGAGGTCACGGTCAAGGGGACCGGGCACGGGGTGCTCGGCATGCACGAGCGGGTGCGGCTCTACGGCGGGAGTTTCCGCGCCGGACCCGGCCCCGGGGAGGGTTTCGAGGTGGCGTTCACCCTGCCGGTTCCGTACCGCCCGGAGCGGGACGACGGCCCGGACACGGTGCCGTCCCCGCGGGCCGCCGGGCCGGAACGCGTCGGGCAGGCAGGACAGGGCGGACAGGCAGGAGGAAGTGGCGGCGACCGCGCCTGTGCCCGGCGCCGCTGACCTGACCGCCTGCCCTCGGGGGCCGGGCGCGGCGGCCGCGGACGAGCGCGGCGGGACACGGGCGCGTACCGGCCCGGCCCGCCCCGGATCGGGGCGGGCCCCTGACTCAGCAACGGCTCACGGACGGCCCGGCGACGGCTCAGGAACGGCGGCCCCGGTTCAGGGCAGTCGCCAGTCCACCGGCTGCGCGCCCTGCTGCACCAGCAGGTCGTTGGCCCGGCTGAACGGGCGCGAGCCGAAGAACCCCCGGTCCGCCGACTTCGGCGAGGGATGGGCGGACTCGATCGCCGGAAGGTCCCCGAGCAGCGGTCGCAGATTGCGCGCGTCGCGGCCCCAAAGGAGCGACACCAGCGGCTTGCCCCGGGCCGCCAGTGCCCGGATGGCCTGCTCGGTGACCTCTTCCCAGCCCTTGTCCCGGTGCGCGGCGGGTTTGCGCGGCGCGGTCGTCAGCGCCCGGTTGAGCAGCAGCACGCCCTGCCGGGTCCACGGCGTGAGGTCCCCGTTGGACGGCCTGGGCAGGCCCAGGTCGGTGTGCAGTTCCCGGAAGATGTTCTCCAGGCTGCCCGGCAGCGAGCGCACCTCGGGCGAGACCGCGAAGCTCAGCCCGATGGCCATGCCCGGTGTGGGATAGGGGTCCTGGCCGACGATCAGGACGCGGACGTCGTCGAACGGCTGCTGGAAGGCCCGCAGGACGTTCGCTCCGGCGGGCAGATAGGTCCGGCCGGCCGCTATCTCCGCCCGGAGGAAGTTCCCCATGGAGGCGATGCGTTCGGCCGCGGGGTCGAGGGCCTTCGCCCAGCCCGCTTCGACGAGTTCATGCAACGGTCGTGGTGCCACGGCGCGTCACTCTACTGGTACGCGCCGGTGCCCCGCACCGGGACCTCCTGCGGTGCGCGGCCTGCGGCGCTACCCTTCCGTCTCGTCCGTCCCGTCGACATCCGGCGGGGTCCGCGTACGCCCGCCGGGGCCGTGCGGACCCCCGGTGGAGGAGGCACGCCCGATGCGCCCAGTGGTCAGGCCGCGCTGCCCGGTCCGTCCCGTCCGGAGGCGGCGGTGACGGCCCGGGAGGACACCGGCGCGGCCGGCTTCCTCGCCGTGGACTCCGGCGGCTCCGGTCTCCGGGTCACCGTGGGGGTGCCCGGTCGCGGGCCGCTGGCGCAGCGCGAGTCCCGGGAACCCGTGCGCACCGGCGCCGGGGGGATCGATCCCGGGCATCTGCTGGCCCAGCTCACCCCGCTCGCGCGGGACCTGGCGGCAGAGGCCGGACTCGGGCGGCTGGAGACGGCCGTCGTGGGGGCGGCCGGGTTCGCCACGCTGGGGGACGCGCTGCGCGCCGAACTGCCCGGCGCGTTCGCCCGGGACTTCGGCGCGCGCAGGGTCGCGCTCGCGGCCGACGCGGTCACCGCGTACGTCGGCGCGCTGGGGCCGCGGCCCGGTGCCGTCGTCGCCGCCGGTACCGGACTGATCGCGGTCGGGACCGACCTGGGCGGCTGGCGCCGAGCCGACGGCTGGGGCCATCTGCTGGGCGACTGCGGCAGCGGGGCGTGGATCGGCCGGGCCGGTCTCGAGGCCGCGCTGCGCGCCCACGACGGACGGGACGGCGGCTCGGCCGCCCTGCTTGCCCGCGCCGAGGAGAAGTTCGGTCCGCTGCCCCAGTTGCCCGGCCTGCTCTATCCGCGCACCGACCGCGCCGCCGTCCTGGCCTCGTTCGCTCCCGAGGTGGCCGCCTGCGCCCCGGACGATCCGGTCGCGGCCGGGGTGCTGCGGGCGGCGGCACGGCACATGGCCGAGTCGGCCGCCGCGGTCTGCCCGGCCTCGGGTGCCCCGTCGATCGCGCTCACCGGCGGTCTGTTCAAGATGGGCGAACCCCTCCTCGGGCCGCTGGACGAGGAGTTGGCCGCGCGGCTGCCGCACGCGCGACGCGTGGTCGCGGACGGGGATCCGCTGCACGGCGCGGTGCGGATCGCGACCGATCTGGCTCGGGGCACGCTCGCCCTCCCGGCGGACGGGACGATGCTGTACGTCCCTTGAGGACCGCCCCTGAAGCCGGGAACCGATCACCCCGAACCAGCACATGTCCGCCTTGTGCCGGACAAGTACCCGTACGTCCTGGGCGAGTTGTCGTGTCCCGTCCGATTGCACACATCGATCAATTCCGATCGGCTTGTCACTCAAGCGACAAAACCGGACGGAAACCGCTCACCCGCCCCCTCCCCGAACAGGGGGAGCCCGAAAGCCAGTAACATGCGGCGCCATGAGCTCCCCCACTGGGCCCGCGTCCGGCCTGCCTGTACGAATGCCGCGCCCCCGCCAGCCCGGACGGCACCGCCGACCCGAACCGCTGGCGGCTCCCGAGGGCGCGCCCGCGCTCGTCCTCGCGGTGCCGGGCACGCCCGGTGCCGCCACGCGCAGCCTCGCCGAGGAGGTCGTGAGCATCGCCCGCTCCGAGCTTCCCGGCCTGGACGCCCTGATCGGGTTCCTCGACGGGGACGACGGGGAGTTCCCGACGGTCCAGTCCGTGCTCGCGCGCGCGGCCGACGAGCGGACGGCCCGCTACGAGCAGGCGCTCGCCGCCGGTGGGGAGGCCGCCGAGCCCGACGGTCCGGTCGCGGTCGTCGTGCCGCTGCTCGCCGGTCCGGACAACGCGCTGCTGCGGCGGCTGCGCCAGGCCGTCATGGAGAGCCGGGTCGCCGCCGAGCTGACCGACGTGCTCGGCCCGCACCCGCTGCTCGCCGAGGCCCTGCACGTGCGGCTGTCCGAGGCGGGTCTGGCCCGCGCCGACCGTGCCCGGCTGTTCACCGTGGCGACGGCCGCCGACGGCATCATCCTCGCGTCGGTCGGCGGCGAGGAGGCCGTGCAGGCGGCCGGGATCACCGGCATGCTGCTCGCGGCACGGCTCGCCGTGCCGGTGATGGCCGCCGCCCTCGACCAGGAGGGTTCGATCGCGGGCGTCGCCGAGCAGCTGCGTTCCTCCGGCTCCCAGCAGCTCGCGCTGGCGCCGTACCTGGTCGGCCCGGAGATCGACGCCGAGCTGGTCGAGGCCGCCGCCAAGGAGGCCGACTGTCCCGCCGCCGAGGCGCTCGGCGCGTACCCGGCGATCGGCAAGCTCGCCCTGGCCAAGTACACGACGGCGCTGGGCATCGCCCCGCAGCAGGCGCAGGGCACCCCGGTCCGCTGACGTACGCGCCGGCGCACGCCGGTCGTACGACCGCCGCGCACGGGTGCGTGCGCCTGCCGCGGAGGCTGCCGCACGACTGCCGCGGAGGGCCCGCCCCCGGATGTCCGGGAGCGGGCCCTCCGCCGTGTCGCCGCAGGCCCGGGGCGGTGCCGCGGGCGAGTGGTACGAGCGGGTGGTGCGGTCAGCCGAGAACCACGCAGGACGCGGCCGCGACCTTGATGGCACCGGCCCGTTCCGGGCGGCCGGTGAGCGGATCCACGGCGAACCAGGTGACGTCCCCGGAGCGCTCATTGGCGACATACAGGTAACCGTCGGCCCAGGTGAGGGCACGGGGCCAGTGGCCGCCGCACGGGACGGTGCCGACCGGTTCGAGCCGCTCGCCGTCCGCCTCGACGGCGAACACCGACAGGACGTCCTCGCCGCGTGTGGCGGTCCACACGAACCGGCCGTCGGGGGAGACCACGATGCCCGACGGGTAGGCATCGCCCGCGGGGGCGGCGGGCAGCACCGGGGTCTCCGCCAGCGGTTTGAGCGAGCCCGTCTCCGCGTCCCACCGGCAGGCGGTGACGGTCGGGGTCAGCTCGTTGACGACGTAGGCGTGCCGGCCGTCCGGATGGAAGGCCAGGTGGCGGGGGCCGGAGCCGGGGCGGAGCGCGATCTCGCGGTGCAGGGCGAGGCCCCCGTCCGCCAGGGTGCACACCCGCACCGAGTCCGTGCCGAGGTCGACGCTGACGGCCCACCGGCCGCTCGGGTCGGGCTGCACCTGATGGGCGTGCGGGCCGCGCTGGCGGCGCTCGTGCGGTCCGGAACCGGTGTGCGCCAGCACGTCGGACACGCTCGGGGCGAGGCGCCCGTCCGCGCGCACCGGTACGGCGCTGACGCTGCCCGAGTCGTAGTTGGCCGTCAGGACGTGCCCGTCGGCCAGGCTGAGGTGGGTGGGGCCGCTGCCGTCGACGCGGACCGGCGGGCCGAGGAGTTCGACCGTCTCACCCTTCACCCGGTACGCGGCCACCGCGCCCTCGGTGGTCTCGCTGACCGCGTAGAGCGTGCCGCCGTCCGCCGACAGCGCGAGGTAGGAGGGGTCCAGCACGCCGTCCACGCTGCTCAGCGGGGTCAGCGCGCCGCCCTCGGTGACGGCCGCGGTGACCACGCCGGGGCCTCCCGCCGCCGTGAACGACCCGATGAACGCCCGCTGCCGCCTGCCGCCCTCGTCTGCCACCGCTGTCCCCTCTCCGTCGACCCGTTCGGGGTGACGGTAGCAGCCGATCAAGAACGGTCTAGACCATGGTGGCGACGAGTATTCCGATGGCGCCGCGCCCCTGTCCTGACGCGCGTCGCGCGTGCCGGTCGTGCACCGGAGGCGCGAGGGGCGCGCGCAGGTGCGGGAGCGTGCGACGGCGCGGCGCGCCCGTCCCCGGGGCGGTTCGCGTCATCGGGCGCCGACCAGCGGCGAACCGGTGGGCGCGCGCAGCGGGGCGGCCAGTTCGGCGAGGGCCCGCTCCAGTCCGTGCAGGTGGGCGAGCGCGGGTGCTTCCGCGGCCGGGTGGGCGGTGCCGGGGGCGGTGAGGGACGTACCGCCGCCGTCGGTGAGCGCCTCGACGGCGGCCTCCACCCGCCAGCAGGCGGCGGCCAGCCGCGCGTCGTGCGAGGCCACGGGATCGGCGGCCACGGCGACCAGGCCGCGGATCTCGCGGGCGCAGTCGTCCAGCAGGGCGAGCACCCGGCGGGCCCGGAGCTTGCGGCCGAGCATCGGGTTCAGCGGGTGGACGAGCGGGGCGACGGAGAGCCGGACCCGGCCCAGCAGGTGTTCCAGTTCGGCCACCCGGGGCGCCGGGTCGGCGTCCGTGGCGCCCGCGAGCCGGGCGGCGGCCTCGGCGGTGCAGGTGTGCACACAGCGCAGGGCGCGCTGGATCCAGGCGCCGGTGACGGCGTGGGTGCTGACCGGCAGCACGAACAGCACGGCGAGCCAGGCGCCGAGCGCGCCGACCGCCGTCTCCCCCAGCCGCAGGGAGAGCAGCCCGGGGGTGAGGACGCCGAGCAGGCCGTAGAGCGAGGTGGCGAGGAGGGTGACCCAGAGCATCATCCAGGTGTAGGACACGGCGGCGGTGTAGAAGATGCCGAAGACGCTGACGGCGACGAGCGCGGCGGTGGGCAGCGCGGCTCCGTGCAGCGGGGCGACGAGGAAGGCGCACAGGCCGATGCCGAGCACCGTGCCGAGGACCCGGCGGAAGCCGCGGACCAGCGTCTCGCCACGTGAGGCGGTGTTCACGAAAACCCACCAGGTGGCGCCGACCGCCCAGTACCAGCGCTGCCCGGACACCAGCTGGCCGACGACGAGCGCGAATCCGGCGCCGGCGGTCGCCTGGACCGCCTGCCGGGTGGTCACCCGGGCGAGGCCGGTGCCGTCCGGGGGCAGCGGCGGGGCGGCCGGGGAGCTGCGGCGCTCGTAGCACCACAGCCCGAAGCGCACCGCGGCGGCGGTGAGCACGGACAGCACGAGGGCGGCGGACAGCTCGGGCAGCTGCCCGGTCGTGGCGTGCAGGAACTGGGCCACGAAGAAGGTCATGAACGCGAAGACACCCAGGCTGTGGCCGCGCGGCCCCCAGCGGCGCGCGTAGACGCCGGCGCCGACGAGGAGGAGGAAGGTGAGGTCCCGGGCCACCGGGACGCCGTGCAGCGCCGCCGCGGCGGCCAGGACGGGCACGCCGACGACGGGCAGCAGCGCGGTGGTGACCGCCTGGCCGCGGACCGTGGGGTCGGTGACGGTGAACAGGGCGAGCAGCGCGGCGAGCCCGCCGGTCACGGCACCGTGCAGGGAATGTCCGGCCAGCCCGCACACGGCGGTCGCCAGGCCGATCCCGAGGACGGCACGGGACGCGAACCGCAGCCGCACGCGCCCGGGATCCGGAGCCGCGAACACCCTCTTGAGCACTGATGACCGCCCCCTCGGCAGACGTGTGGACCCGGCGCACGAACCGCCCGCCGGGACCGGCATGAAAAAGGCGCCGCGGAGATCCGCAGCGCCATCGACCCGTCCATCAGAGCATCCCCGGGGGCTCTGGCTCAAGTGGCTCCGGAATGACTGGGCCATTGGCACAGCAGGGGCTCGGACAACAGCGCTGGCAGCAGGCCAATGGACGGGCGTGCCTGGCTCACCGGCCTGGGGCGGGAGTGGGCCATTGGTACAGTCAGGCCGAACGACGCCTTCCCGAGGAGACCGGCGCCGCCATGGCCGTGGACGAACTCGACACCCGCATCCTGCGGCTGCTCCTGGAGCAGCCGCGCACCAGCGTGCGCGAGTACGCGCGCGTCCTCGGCATCGCCCGGGGCACGCTCCAGGCCCGGCTGGACCGCCTGGAACGCGACGGTGTGATCACCGGGACGGGTCCGTCCCTCTCCCCCGCCGCGCTCGGCCACCCGGTGCTGGCGTTCGTGCACATCGAGGTCACCCAGGGGCACCTGGACGACGTGGGGGACGCGCTGGCCGGGGTGCCGGAGATCGTGGAGGCGTTCTCCATCACCGGCGGCGGCGATCTGCTCACCCGGGTCGTGGCGCGCGACAACGCCCACCTGGAGGACGTGATCCAGAAGCTGATCAGCCTGCCGGGTGTGGTCCGCACCCGTACCGAGGTGGCCCTGCGCGAGCGCGTCCCGCACCGGCTGCTCCCGTTGGTGGAGTCGATCGGGCGTACGTCCGGCAAGTGAACCGGGCACCTGCCCGCGGCCCTGGAACGGGATCGGGGCCGGGCTCTGGACCCAGACCTGGACCGGGCCTTGGGCCTGGCCCGGGACCTGAACCGGGACTTCGGGAGGCTAGGAGCTGCGGCGCGGCCGGCCCCGCTTGGCGCCCCTGGCTCCGCCCTGGGCGCCCTTGGCGCCGCGCGCGCCGCCGGTGCGGCCGGAGCCGCCTCGGCTCTGGGCCGTCCTGCCGGTGCCGCCCGCGCCCTTGCCCGCCGACCTGCCCGGGGCCTTGCCGGAGCCCTTGCCGGAGGCGGCCTTGCGGCCGGTCCCCGTGTCCTGCGCGCGTCCGGTCCCGGCCTGCGCCTCGGGCCGGGCGCGGCCGCGGGTGCTGTTGGCCGTCCGGCCGCGCACGATCCCGATGAAGTCGTCGACCAGGTCGGTGGTCGCCTCCTCGGGCCACACCAGCGCGACACCCGACTGCGGGGCGTCGGCGACGGTCCGGTAGGTCAGGTCCCTGCGGTGGTGCAGCCGGGCCAGCGACTGCGGCACGATCAGCACGCCCACCCCCGCCGCGACCAGTTCCACGGCGTCCTCGGTGGTCGCGGGGCGCTCGAAGGCGGGCTCGCCGGGGGGCCGCTCCCAGCCGAGGACGTCGTCCTGGGGGTGCAGGACGACCTCGTCGGCGAGGTCGGCGAGGGACACCTCGTCCGCCGCCGTCACCAGGTGGTCCTTGGGGACGACGACCACCGTGGTCTCGGTGTAGAGGGGGATCGCGCTGAAGACCGTATGGTCCACGGGCAGGCGTACGACGCCCGCGTCCGCGCGGCCCTCGCCGAGCACCGCGGGCGCGTCGGCGGCCGGTACCTGGACGAGGGCGAGGGGGACGTCGGGCAGGCGCTCGTTCCAGATCCGCACCCACTTGGCGGGCGTCACCCCGGGGACGTACGCGAGCCGGAACGTGGGGGATGTCTCCGAGCCTGTCACCCGGCCAGGTTACCCGGCCGGGTCACCCGGCGTGGTCGGGACCCGGCCCCGCCGGTGGATAGTCTGGACACCATGAAGTCGCACCAGAGCACCCAGACGATGAAGCCCGCCACCGCGGCGAAGAAGCTGGGTGTGTACCTGCCCGCCACGCCCGCCGAGTTCCAGGAGGGCGTCGTCTCGCGCGCCGAGCTGGAGCAGCTCCAGACCGACCCGCCCGAGTGGCTGCGCGAGCTGCGGCGCGACGGCCCGCACCCCCGTCCGGTGGTCGCGGCCAGGCTGGGTGTCTCCATCGCGGGCCTGGCGCGCGGCGGGATCACCGAGGCGCTCACCACCGAGCAGATCGAGGCCCTGAGGCAGGAGGGGCCCGAGTGGCTGGAGAAGGAGCGCGCCACGCAGGCCGAGGTCCGCAAGGAGGCGGCGCGGCTGAAGAAGCGGAACGCCGAGCGGGCCGGGGAGGGTGACTCCCCGGACGCCTGACGCGGGGGCGGCCCGGCCGCCTCGGTACGTCGCACAGATGGTTCGTCCCACGCTTCCGCGCGCTCCCGTGCGCCCCCCGTGCACAGCGGAGGGCGGACGGCGCACACGTTGAACTGGGCAGGACATGGTTCGAGCGCCAAGCCCTGAAAGACCGCCCCATTTTTGTGTGCCGACTGAGGCAGGTGGTATTCGATGAGCGGTGCGTCAACCGGTGCCCTATCCACGACCGACCGATCCGACCGGTCCTGGACCGTGGGTACTGCGCCGGGCATATTCCCTTTCTTGAGCCACGGTATCGCCTTGTTCCGCCGTCCGCTGGCTTTTCTCAACTCTCTGCCACGGCGCGGGGACATCGTCCGGATCCGGTTGGGCCCGGTGCCCGCCTGGATCGTGTGCCATCCGGAGCTGGTCCACCGGATGCTCGTGGACACCCGGACGTTCGACAAGGGCGGCTCCCAGTACGACCGGCTCCGGACCCTGATGGGGGACGGCCTGGTCACCAGCCGCCAGGAGACCCACCGCAGACAGCGGCGGCGGCTGCAACCGCGGTTCCACGCCACGCGCGTGGCCGCGTACACGGACCTGATGGGCACCGAGACTGCGGCGCTGTGCGACACCTGGCGGCCGGGACAGCACGTCGACGTGAGCGCGGCGACGATGGCCCTGACGACCCGTGTCACCAGCCGGGTCCTGCTCTCGGACACCCTCGACGAGGCCGCGGCCGCCGAGCTGAGGGAGTGTCTGTCCACGGTGGTGCGCGGGCTGTTCGTCCGTACGGTGGTGCCGCTGGACGCGCCCTTCCGGGTGCCCCTGCCCGCGAACCGCCGTTACCGGGACGCCCTCGAACGCCTGCACGGCCTGATCGACGCGGCCGTCGCACGGCGGCGGGCACAGGCTCCACGGGACGATCTGCTGGGCACCCTGCTGGCCGCCGAGCGCGGGCAGGACGGGCCCGCGATCACCGGGCAGGAGGTGCACGACCATCTCATCACCCTGCTGCTCACCGGTGTGGAGACCACCGCTCTCCTGCTGGCCTCCCTCTTCAGCCTGCTGGCCCGGCATCCGGAGGCCGAGCGCCGGGTGCACGAGGAGGTCGACACGGTGCTGGGCGGACGCGCGCCGACCGCCGCCGAACTGCCGCTGCTGGTGCACACCGGCAATGCCGTGACCGAGACGCTGCGGCACTCCCCGCCCGGCTGGCTGTTCACCCGGGTCACCACCGAGGAGACCGAGCTGGGCGGCTGCCGGATCCCCCGGGGCGCCACCGTCCTCTACAGCCCGTATCTGCTGCACCACGATCCCGTGTCGTTCCCCGAGCCGGAGCGGTTCCTGCCGGACCGCTGGCTGCCGGAGCGGGCGGCGGCCGTGCCGCACGGCGCGATGCTGCCGTTCGCGGCGGGCAACCGCAAGTGCATCGGCGACACGCTCGCGGTGGCGGAGGCCACGGTGGCTCTCGCGACGATCGCCGGACGGCTGCGGCTGCGCCATCCGCCGGGGCCGGTGGCGCCCGTGTGTCCGGCCGTGACGCTGGGCCCCCGGTCGCTGGTGATGACCTGCGAGCCGCGGCCGGTCCGCACGAGCCCGGCCCGGCCGGGCGCGCCGCAGCCGGGCGCGGGCCGGATCTGCCCGGCGGCCTCCGGCTCGGCGCCGCTCACACCGGCGCCGCTCGCAGCGGCCTCCGCCGAACCGACGTCCCCCGAACCGGCACCGCCCGGACCGGGCGGGGCCGCGCCGCGCCCGGCCCGCCGGCAGGACCACTCCGACCCGAAGGGCAGGTGACCGAGGTGGCGACGCGGCAAGAGGAACGCGTACCACGACAGGCAGTCCCGGCCGCCGAGGCGCTCTCCGACCCGGCCGCCTCGCTCAACGATCTGATCGACGCCCGCCTCCACATGCCCTACCCCTTCCGCAGCAACCGCCATGAGGCCGAGGCGGTGGCGGCCACGGACGACTGGCTGGACGACCGCGGTCTGACCGCCGACCCGGACGTCGCGGACATGATCGTCCGGACCCGGCCGGCCCAGCTCGCCTCGTACACCACCCCGGACGTCGACGCGGACATCCTGCGGATCGTCGCCCTCCAGATCGCCTACCAGTTCGTCTTCGACGACCGGGCGGAGGAGATCGGTGAGCAGGGACCGGACCGGCTGCTGCCCATGCTGTGCGAGAGCGTCGCGATCCTGCGCGACGGCAGGCCGCCGACGACGCTTCTCGGGGCGGCGCTCTGCGACCTCCACCGGCAGGTCCGGCGGCGCTGCACCCCCGCCCAGGCGGCGCGCTGGGCCTGGTACGGCCAGGAGTACGTGCACGGGCTGATGTACGAGGCGGTGGCCCAGCACGGATCCGCCGCGCCGCGCCTCGGGGTGTGCACGTCGATCCGGTCGCTGACGGCGGGGGTGCAGCCGTTCTACCCCTTGTGCGAGGCCGCCCAGACCGGCGAACTGGCCCCGGGCGAACTCCACCACCCGCTGATGCGGCGGCTGACGGCGCTGTCCTCCGACGCCGCGGTGTGGATACCGGACCTCTACTCGGCGGTGAAGGAGCAGCGTGCCGGCGGACTGATCAATCTGGCCCTCGGCTACCAGCGGGCCCACGACTGCTCGCTGCCGGAGGCGGTGACGTCGGCCATCGGCCGGATCAACGGCACCATCCATGAGTTCGAACGGCTCCGCGCGGAACTGGCCCCTGAGCTCAGCTCCGCCGGTGCCGGCTATGTGGACGGCATGACCGGCTGGATCCGCGGCTGCTACCACTGGTCCCGGACGGTGCCGCGGTACGCGGACTCCGCCCAGGCCCCCACCCGGTAGCGCGACATCCGAGGCGCCGGCGCGCTACCCATCAGGAAGGAGTGCCAAACCTCCGGGCAGGACGATTCACCCTTCCTTGCCTCTTCCATGCCCCATTCGGCCGTCCGGGGACCACGCGGGCGTACGCTCTGGCTTCCTCGGACGGCCGAAGCACAGGAAGCGGTAGGGCACATGGCAGATGAGCCGTGGCAGTCGCACACCGGACACCGGCCCTTGCTGGAACGGCAGCGGGAACTGCGGGTGCTGGACGACGCGCTGGCCTCCCTGGCCGCGTCCGCCGAGGGGTCCCTGCGCGGCGGCGGGCTGCTGGCCTTCACCGGTCCCGCCGGGCTGGGGAAGACGACGCTCATGGCGCAGTTGCGCGCGCGGGCCCTGGCCCAGGGCTGCACGGTCCTGTCGGCCCGGGGCGGCGAGAACGAGCAGGAGCTGGCCTTCCACGTGGTCCGGCAACTGGTGCAGCCCCCGCTGGCGGCGATGCCCGAGGCCGAGCGCCGCGAGTTCCTGGGCAGTTGGTACGACATCGTCGCCACCGCGCTCGGTCTGGAGGCGTCCGACAGCGCCCGGGTGCCGGATCCGGCCGGGGTGCGTGACGGTCTCGACTGGGTGATGACACGTCTCACCGTGGCGCGGGCGCCGGTCGTGCTGCTCCTGGACGACGCGCACTGGTCCGACGCGGAGTCGCTGAGCTGGCTCGCCTCCTTCGCGCCCCGCATCGAGAACCTTCCCCTGCTGATCGTCGTCGCCTACCGTCCCGGCGAACTGCCGCCCGAGGCCACCGCCTTCCGTGCCCTGGTCGAGCACCACGAGAACCGTCCGCACGCGCTGCGGCCGCTCTCCGCCACGGGCGTGGCCCGGATCATCCGGGAACACGTGGGCGAGTCGGCCGAGGACGCGTTCTGCGAGGAGTGCTGCGCGGTCACCGAGGGCCGCCCCTTCGAGGCGGTGGAGCTGGCGATCCAGCTCGCCGAACGGCAGGTGCGCGGGACCGGGGCCGATCTGCCGGTGATGCGCGACGTGGCCTCCGCGATCAAGGGGCCCGGTCTGCTGGACCGCCTGCGCCGGCTCGGCCCCGGTACCGTCATGTTCGCCTCGGCCGCCGCCGTGCTGGGCACCTCCGTGCCGCCGGACCTGGCCGCCGCCGTCGCCGTGGTCGGGGTGGAGCAGGCCGCGCAGGAGACGGCGAAGCTGCGCGCCGCCAGGATCCTCACCGACAGTCCCGGCACCGGCGGCAATCTGGAGTTCACGCATCCGCTGATCGCCACCGCGATCTACCGGTCCATCCCGCCCGGCCTGCGGGTGGGTCTGCACAACGCCGCCGCCGAGGCCGTCCGCGCCGCCGGGCTCGGCCCCACGGCCGCCGCACGGCATCTGCTGGAAGTGCCGTGCGAGGCCAGGCCCGAGGCCGTGGCCTGTCTGCGGGAGGCCGCCCGCGAGTATCTGCGGGCCGGGGCTCCGGAGGCCGCCCGGCGGGCGCTGGCCAGGGCCCTCCAGGAGCCGCCGCCGCCCGAGGACCGGGCCGCGCTGCTGCACGAACTGGCCTGCTCGACCTTCCTCATCGAACCCGCGGCCACCGTCACCCATCTGCGGCAGGCCCTCACCGAACCCGGTCTCTCCCCCGGGCTGCGCGCCTCCATCGTCTACCGGCTGACGCAGGCGCTGGCGCACACCGACCGGATGGCGGAGGCCGCGAGCGTGGCCGCCGAGGAGGCGCACAAGGCCACCGATCCGCGGACCCGGCTGCGCATGCAGGCCGACCACTTCGTGTGGAGCGCCTTCCGCACCGACGAACCCGACTCACCGGCCCGCTCCCGCAAACTCGCCCGCCTGGCCGAACGGCTGACCGGCCGCACCCTGGAGGAGCGCTACATCCTGGGGCTGCGCGCCTGGGACGCCATGGTGCGCGGCGAGGCGCGGCAGACGGTCCTCGACCATGCCGAGCGTGCGCTGCGCGGCGGGATGAGCTGGACCGACGAGAACCGCGGCTTCGAGGTGCCCGCCTCGGTCGCCCTGCTGTTCATGTACTGCGACCAGCCCCGGCGGGCCGAGGAACTGTTCGGCCGGGGCATCGCCGAGTGCAACGCCAAGGGCTGGCGCGGCTCCCATCTGGCCCTGGGCGAGACACTGCTCGGCTACATCCACTACCACCGCGGCGGCCTGGCCGAGGCGGAGAACCACGTCCGCGAGGGGCTGCGGATCGCCGACCGGGTGGAGGGCGCGGTTCCGGCGCAGTGGTTCGCGATCGGTGTGCTCATCCAGACGCTGCTGGCCCGGGGCCGGATCGCGGAGGCCCGGCAGGTCGCCGACGACCACGCCTTCGGCAAGACCGTCCCGAACGCGGTGATCTACCCCGACCCGCGCACCGTGTACGCCGAACTGCTGCTGGCGGAGGGCCGCCACGCGGAGGCGGCACGGCTGCTGTCCGCCGTCGGCGACCGGCAGGACTCCCGGGCCTGGCGCAATCCCGCGTGGTGCCCCTGGCAGCTCGACCTGGCGACGGCGCTGGCCCCGGTCGCACCGGAGCGCGCCGTCTGCCTGGCCGGGGAGGCGGTCCAGCGGGCGCGGGCCTTCGGCGCGGCCTCGGCCACCGGGCAGGCGCTGCGCACGATGGCCGAGGTCACCGGCGGCCCGGCGGCGCTGGAGCTGCACGCCGAGGCGGTCTGCCTGCTGGAGGGATCCCCGGCCGGGTACGAACTGGCCCGCGCGCTGGTCGGGCACGGAGCCGCCCTGGCGCGCAACGGCCGGCTCGCGGACGCGGCCGACCGGCTCTACCGGGGCCTGGAGACCGCGGTCCACTGCGGGGCCGAGCCTCTTGCCGTACGGGCCAGGGCGGAGCTGTCGGCGGCCGGACTGCGCCCGCTGCCGCTGCGGTACGCGCAGACCGACACGCTCACCGCACAGGAACGCAGGGCCGCCGAACAGGCCGCGCAGGGGCATCCGGTGGCGGTGGTCGCCAAGGAACTGCGGCTCACCGAGCAGGGGGTGCGCCAGCTCCTCTCCTCCGTGTACCGCAAGGTGGGCACCGACGCCGCGGGGCTCGCCGCCACGCTGGCGACCTATCCCCGCCCCTGCCCGTGACCTCCTCGCTCTCCTTCCCGGGCCCCGGCCTGTCGCCTACGCGGCCCGGGTGCCGCCCGGACCGCGGTCGTGGTGGATCGGACCTCCGGAGCCGGTCAGCGGGGCGCCCGTCCCGCCGCGCCGGGCGGCGACGATCTCCGCCGCGATCGACAGGGCCGTCTCCTCCGGGGTACGGGCGCCGAGGTCCAGGCCGATCGGGGACCGCAGCCGGTCCAGCTCCTCCTCGCTCACGCCCGCCTCGCGCAGCCGGCGCCTGCGGTCCTCGTGGGTCCGGCGCGAGCCCATGGCGCCGACGAAGGCGACCGGCATCCGCAGGGCGACCGTCAGCAGGGGGATGTCGAACTTGGCGTCATGGGTGAGCACACACAGCACCGTGCGCGGGTCGGCCGGGGTGTCCCGCAGATAGCGGTGCGGCCAGTCCACGACGATGTCGTCGGCCTCCGGGAAGCGGCCCCGGGTGGCGAAGACGGGCCGGGCGTCGCACACCGTCACGTGGTAGCCGAGGAACTTGCCCGCCCTGACCAGTGCCGCCGCGAAGTCGACCGCCCCGAAGACGATCATGCGCGGCGGCGGCACGGTCACCTCGACGAGCAGGGTCAGTCCGCCGGGGCAGTGCGAGCCGTCCTCGGACAGCTCCACGGTCCCCGTGCGGCCGGCCTCCAGCAGCGCCCCGGCCTCGGCCACCGCGGTGCGGGCCGCCTCCGGATGGTCACCGAACCCGCCGTCCTGCGCGCCCTCACCGGTGCCGTCCGCCCGGACCAGGACCGTGGCGCCGAGCAGCCGGTCCGGGCCGCGGACGATCCGGGCGAGGGCCACCGGCTCGTCCCGGACGGCGGCCGCCAGCGCCGCCCCGAGCACCGTGCGCACGGGCGCCCGCACGCCGACCGGGGTGATCATCATGCCGATGGTCCCGCCACAGGTCAGGCCGACCGCGAAGGCGTCCTCGTCGCTGTAGCCGAACTCCTGAAGGACGGTGGTGCCGTCCTGGAGGGCCTGTCGGCACAGGTCGTAGACCGCTCCTTCCACACAGCCGCCGGAGACCGAGCCGATGACGGTGCCCTCGCTGTCGACGGCGAGGGCCGCGCCCGGACCGCGCGGCGCGCTGCCGCCGACGGTGACCACGGTGGCCACGGCGTAGGCCCGGCCCTCCTCGGTCCAGCGGTGCAGCTCCTCGGCGATGTCAAGCATGCGGCTCCCTCGCGGCTGCCTCCAGGACGCGGTCGGGGCGGACGGGCAGGTCGCGGTGGCGGACACCGGTGGCGTGCCACACCGCGTTGGCGATCGCCGCGGCGGCTCCGACGATGCCCACCTCACCGATGCCCTTGATGCCGACCGGGTCGTCCGGGTCCGGGTCGTCGACCCAGTCGGCCTCGATGGACGGGGGGACGTCGGCGTGCGACGTGACGTGGTAACCGGCGAGGTCGGGGCCGTAGAGGCCGCCGTCGGCCCGGTCGCGGGCCGCCGCCTCGTGCAGTGCCATGGAGATGCCCCAGATCATGCCGCCGACGAGCTGGTTGCGGGCGGTGAGCGGGTTGACGATGCGGCCCGCCGCGAAGATGCCGAGCATCCGGCGCACCCGTACCTCGCCGGTGGCGACGTCCACGGCGACCTCGGCGAACTGGGCGCCGAAGGAGTGCCGTTCCTTGCCGGTCAGGGCCCGCACGGCCGCAGTGGTGTCGGACCGTACGGTGATGCCCTCCGGCGGGATGTCGGCGCCCAGCGCCAGCCGCTCGCGCAGCTCCCGGGCCGCGGCCGTGACCGCCCAGGACCAGGAGCGGGTGCCCATGGAACCGCCGGAGATCATCGCCGGTCCGAAGTCGCTGTCCCCGATGCGCACCCGGACCCGGTCCGTCGTGGTCTCCAGGGCGTCGGCGGCGACCAGGAGCAGCGCGGTGCGCGCGCCGGTGCCGACGTCGGCGGCGGCGATCCGCACGGTGAAGGTGCCGTCCGCCTCGGCCGTGACGACCGCGGTGGACGGTCCGGCGTTGGAGGGGAAGGACGCGGCGGCCGTGCCGGTGCCGAGCAGCCAGCGTCCCTCGCGGCGCACGCCGGGGCGCGGGTCGCGGTCGGCCCAGCCGAACCTGCGGGCGCCCTCGCGGAAGCAGGCGGCCAGATTGCGGCTGCTGAAGGGCAATCCGGAGACCGGGCCCCGCTCCGGTTCGTTGCGCAGGCGCAGCTCGATCGGGTCCAGGCCGCACTTCTCGGCGAGTTCGTCGAGCGCCGACTCCAGGGCGAAGGAGCCCGGGGCCTCCCCCGGTGCGCGCATGAACGTCGGGGTCGGCACGTCCAGCCGGACGACGCGGTGGACGGTGTGGTGGGCGTCGGCGTCGTACATCACCCGGGAGGGGGCGGCGCACGACTCGACGAACTCGTGGACGGTGGAGGTCTGGCTGAGCGAGAGGTGCTCCAGCGCGCGCAGGCGGCCGTCCGTGTCCGCGCCGAGCCTGATCCGCTGCGCGGTGGGGCTGCGGTAGCCGGTCAGCGAGAACATCTGGCGGCGTGTCATGACGACGCGCACGGGGCGGTGCAGGACGGTCGCGCCCATCACGGCGGCCACCTGGTGGGCGCGCACACCCTTGCTGCCGAAGCCGCCGCCGACGTGCTCGGAGCGCACGCGCACGGCGGACGGGTCGAGCGAGAAGAGGTTGGCCAGCTCGCCGACGACCCAGGTGGCGCCCTGGTTGGAGTCGACGAGTTCGAGCCGTCCGCCGTCCCACAGGGCGGTCGCCGCGTGCGGCTCCATCATGCTGTGGTGCTCTTCGGGGGTGGTGTACTCCTCGTCGAGGGTGACGGCGGAGGCGGCGAGCTCGGCCGCCAGGTCGCCCTTCTCCGTCACCGCCGGCATATGGCCCTGGAGCTCGTACGCGTCGGTGCGGTCGGCACAGAAGTCGACGTCGTGCGGCTCCTGCTCGTAGTGCACGACGAGGGATTCGGCCGCTTCCCTGGCCTGTTCGGAGGTCTCGGCGACCACCATCGCCACCGGCCAGCCCAGATGCGCCACCCGGTCGTCCTGGAAGAGGGCGCAGGTGGGGTCCGGGGGAACGCCCAGCAGTCCGATGTAGTCGGTGTCCAGGCGTGGCGCGTTCTCGTGGTGGAGGACGGTGAGCACGCCGGGCATGGCGAGCACGGGTGCGGTGTCGAGGGACCGGATGCGGCCGCGGGCCACTGTGGAGAGCACCAGCCAGCCGTGGGCGAGGTCGGCGAAGGGGATCTCACCGGCGTAGCGGGCGGCTCCGGTGACCTTGTCGAGGCCCTCCACGCGGGTGTGCGCGGTCCCGACGGCGCCCTTCCTGGTCGTACGTGTTCCGGTGGCGGTGGTCATCGGGACATCTCCTCGGCGAGTTCGGTCAGCACGGCCACCGTCAGGTTGCGCAGGAGGGCCACCTTGTAGCCGTTGTGCGGCAGCGGGCTCGCGGCGGCCAGTTCGGCTTCCGCCGCGGCGGCGAAGCCGGCGGCGTCGGCCGGGGCACCGGTCAGCAGCCGCTCGGCGGTGCGGGCCCGCCAGGGGCGGGACGCGACCGCGCCGAGGGCGAGGCGCGCCTCGTGCACCACGCCGTCCCGGACGTCGAGGGCGGCGGCCACGGAGCCGAGGGCGAAGGCGTAGGAGGCACGCTCGCGGACCTTGCGGTAGCGCGAGCGGGCCGCGACGGGCGCGGGCGGCAGGACGACGCCGGTGATCAGCGCGCCCGGCGGCAGGGCGGTCTCCCGGTGCGGGGTGTCGCCCACGGGGAGGTAGAGGTCGGTGATCGGCAGGGAGCCCGCTCCGTCGGCGGTCTCGTAGGAGACGACGGCGTCGAAGGCGGTCAGGGCCACACCCATGTCGGAGGGGTGGACGGCCACGCAGTGCTCGGAGGCGCCCAGGATCGCGTGGTTGTGGTGCTCCCCCTCGATCGCGGGGCAGCCGCTGCCGGGGACGCGCTTGTTGCACGGCCGGGTGACATCGGTGAAGTACCCGCAGCGGGTGCGCTGGAGGAGGTTGCCGCCGACGGTCGCCATGTTGCGCAGCTGCCCCGAGGCACCGGCCAGTACCGCCTGGGTCAGCGCCGGGTAGCGGCGGCGCACGTCCGGGTGGGCGGCGAGGTCGCTGTTGGTGACGGTGGCGCCGATGCGCAGACCGCCGTCGTCGGTGGGCTCGATGCCGTCGAGCGGCAGCTCGCGCACGTCGACGAGGCGGGCGGGCCGCTCGACGCCGGTCTTCATCAGGTCGACGAGGTTGGTGCCGCCGCCGAGGAAACGGGCGTCCGGGTCGGCGCCCAGCAGGGCGACGGCACCGGCGACGTCATGGGCCCGTTCGTAGCCGAACTCCCTCATGCCACAGCCTCCTTGCTCGGTGCGGTCTGTGTGCTCGGGGTGCTCGGTGCGCTCTCCACGGCGGACGCGCCGCCGGGCCGCACGGTCGACGCGGCGCGCTCGACCGCCTGGACGATCGACGCGTAGGCGCCGCAGCGGCACAGGTTGCCGCTCATCCGCTCCCTGATCTCGTCGGCGGTCAGCGGGGGCGGCCCGGCCTCGGGGCGCACATCGTCGGTGACCGCGCTCGGCCAGCCCGCCGCGTGCTCCTCGATCACGGCGACGGCCGAACAGATCTGGCCAGGTGTGCAGTAGCCGCACTGGAAGCCGTCGAGATCGAGGAAGGACTGCTGCACGGGATGCAGCCGGTCGCCCTCGGCGACGCCCTCGATGGTGGTGATCTCACGCCCTTCGGCCGCGACCGCCAGTTGCAGGCAGGAGACGGCCCGGCGGCCGTCGAGCAGGACGGTGCAGGCACCGCACTGTCCCTGGTCGCAGCCCTTTTTGGTGCCGGTCAGATCAAGCCGCTCGCGCAGGGCGTCGAGCAGGGTGGTGCGGTGGTCGACGGACAGCGCGTGCTTCTCGCCGTTGATGTTCAAGGTGATCGGGCTGTGCGTCGACGAGGTGGCTGGGTCCATGATCAGCTTCTTTCGCATATGCGGCGGAAACACGTCGAGATGTCGGCCTGACAGACGATGAATCAGGAAAAGTGGCGTCGGGGACGAGGACTCCGGGGATCGGAACAGGGCACCGTGCGTGGCGGAAAAGCACTGCCCACCGCTAGAGTGGACACGAAGCGGACAGTTGTCCGTTATTCGAGAAACTACCGGACAGTTGTCCGCTTAGCAAGGCCGGGTTCGGCGGCGTACCCGAAAGGAGGACGAGTGCAGCAGAAGAAGCACACGCCTCAGCGCTCGGACGCACAACGCAATCGCGAGACCATCCTGGAAGTGGCGGTGGCCGAGCTGACCCGTTGCGCCGACACCCCGCTCAGCGTGATCGCCAGGAAGGCCGGCGTCGGCCAGGGCACGTTCTACCGCAACTTCCCCAACCGCGAGGCGCTGGTCCTGGAGATCTACCGTCACGAGATGCAGCAGGTCTCCGACAGCGCGACCGAGCTGCTGGAGTGCCGCTCCCCGGACCAGGCGCTGCGCGAGTGGATGGACCGGCTCGTCCGGTTCGCCATGACCAAGGCCGGTCTCGCGGACGCGATCCGCCAGGCCACCGCCGCCCCCGGCAGCCCGGCGAAGCCGGGGCACACCCCGCTGGCCTCCGCCGCCGACCTCCTGCTGCGCGCCGCCGAGGAGGCCGGTGCCATCCGGCCCGGCGTCAGCTCCGACGACTTCGTCCTCGCCATCGCCGGGATCTGGCAGCTCGATCCGCACGGCGACTGGCAGTCCCGCGCGAGCCGTCTGCTCGACCTCGTCATGGACGGCCTGCGGGTGGGAGCGCCCGGCCGCGGCTGAGCCCCTCCCCCGTCCGGCCTCCGGGCCTTCCGCATGCCCGCCGCGCGTGCCTCCCCGTGCCCTCGGCGCGCACCTCCCGGTGTCCACCGCTCATGCCTCCCCGTGCCCTTCGCGTGTCCCTCATTTCGTGCCGAGGGGTCCTGGTGCCCCGTGCGTAAACACAAGTGACGCTGCCACGACAGCGACACCGCGGACAGGTCGCCGCCGGCAGCGCCCGAGGACCAAGGAGCAGGGGACGACATGAGATTCCTGGACCGTGAACGCGCGGCCCTCACCAAACTGCTGCCGGGGCTCGACGACAGCCTGCGGGCCGTGCCGTTGATGACCCTGGAGCGGCCCGGCGGCCCCGGGATCGGGCTCTTCCGGGACAGCGGCGGCCCGGGGCTGCTGGCCCCGGCGTCCCTCCAGGGCCGGGGCGCCTGCGCACTCGACGCCGTACGGGTGCAGCGCGCCCTGGGCAGCCGTTCGCCCTCGCTCGCCGTCGCGACGACCATGCACCACTTCTCGATGGCCACCCTGGTGGGGCTCAGCAACTCCGGCGAGGGTCTGGAATGGATGCTCGTCCAGGCCGTCGCCACGGAGAACCAGCTGATGGCCTCGGGCTTCGCCGAGGGGCGCAGCGGCGCCGGCATCCTGTCGCCGTCGATGTCCGCCACCCCGACGCCCGAGGGGCTGCGGATCACCGGGGTGAAGCGCCCGTGCAGCCTGGCCCGTTCCATGGACCTGCTCACCGCGAGCGTGCTCGTGCCCCGGGAGGACGGCGCCGGCCAGGAACTGGCCGTGGCCCTGGTCCCCGCGGCGAGCGAGGGCCTGAGCGTCAGCGGCTTCTGGTCCAGCGGCTTCCTGGCCGGGGCCGAGAGCGACCAGGTGACCCTGGACGGGGTGCTGGTGCCGCCCGACCTCATGGTGCGCACCGCGTGTCCGCCCGGCGCCCGGCTGGACGAGGTGCAGACGATCGGCCTGGTCTGGTTCGAGCTGCTGATGACCGGCAGCTACCTGGGTGCGGCGAGCGCCCTGGTGGAGCGCGTGCTGCTGAACGACCGGGTGCCCGAGAGCGAGCGGGTCGCGCTGCTGGTCGCCGCCGAGAGCGCCGCCGCCTCCGTCGAGGGCCTCGCCCGGCGGGTGGACGAGAGCACCCCCGACGAGTCCACGCTCGCCGAGTCGCTCTTCGTCCGCTACGGCGTGCAGGACGCGCTGTCCCGGATCGTGCCGCGCGCGGTCGAACTGCTCGGCGGCCTGAACTTCATGACCTCCGACGAGGTCGGCTACCTCGCCGCCTGTGCCAACGGCCTGGCCCTGCACCCGCCGTCCCGTTCGCGGATGACCGGTCCGCTGGCCGCCTATCTGGCCGACGCGCCGTTGACCGTGGCCTGAACGTCACAGCACACCAGCGACACAGCTACACCAGCGATACAGCGCCCCAGCACCCCAGCACCCCAGCATTCCGACATCCCGGCACCGCGGCACCACGCCGCCGCCGCATCACCTCACCCGCACCCTGCTCCGCCCCGGCCGCACCGCCCGGCACGCCCGCGTGCCCGCGCGCCCGCCGCATCGAGCCCTCCCTGCCGACCAGCGCCGTCCCGTCTCCGACCGAGGGGATCTTCCGCATGCCTCATCTGCCCCCGCCACCGCCGCGCCGACGCCCGGTGCTCCTGCTCACCGGAGGCTCCGGTGTCCTGGGCCGGGCACTGATCGAGGAGCTTTCGTCCGACTTCCGGATCATCTGCCTGCGTCATCGCACTCCCGTGGACGACCCCAGGGTCGAGGAGATCCCCGCCGATCTGCTGGAACCCGGCCTCGGTCTGTCCCGGGCGCAGTTCACACGGCTCGCCGCCGACGTGGACCTCGTCGTGCACTCCGCGGCGGCCACCAACTGGAAGGCGGAGCCCGCGGCGATCTGGCGGGCCAACCTCGACGGCACCGCCACCATGCTCGCCCTGGCCGCCCGCGCGCAGGCGCCGTTCCATCACATCAGCACCGCCTTCGTGGCCAACCCGCTGGCTGCCGAGGAGCAGCGGCGCTTCCCCGGCGCGGCCGCCTATCTGGCCTCCAAGACCGCGGCGGAGCAGGCGGTGCGCGAGGCGCCGGTGCCGGGGACGATCCTGCGCCCCTCGGTGGTGATGGGCGACTCCGTCACCGGCCGGATCGCCGGGGCCCAGGGGCTGACCCGGGCGCTGGGCGCCATCGTGAAGGGCCAGGTCCCGGTGCTGCCGGGCGAGCCGGGGGCGCGTATCGACATGGTGCCCCAGGACGTCGTCGCACGCGCCGTGGGCGCGCTGCTGCGCGGCGGCGTCACCGAGGGCGAGTACTGGCTGACGGCGGGCGCGCAGGCGCTGCTCCAGAGCGAAGTGGTCGACATCTGCCTGGAGTTCGCGGACCGCTACGGCCCGCGCCCGCACCCGCCGCGCCTGATCCCGCTGGAGTCGGTGCACCGGCTGCTGCTCCCGCTGATCGAGGGCCCGTCCTTCCCCGAGTCGCTGCGCCGCCGCTTCCACACCTACGCCGAACTGCTGCTGGTCTTCCAGCGCGCGCTGCCCTTCGACTCCTCCCTCGGTGCCCCGCAGTGCGGTGCGGCCGTCGCCAAGGACGAGCTGCGCCGGGCGCTGTTCAGCAATCTGGAGGCGTGGGCGGCCGGGTCCGCCGGTCCGCGGCGGCAGCGCCGGACGCGTCCGGCGCTCCAGGGCTCCGCCGCACCCAGGGAACTGGCGTCATGACGGCCCTCCCGGCAACCGAGACGGCGCCCCGCCGGAGCGCGGACGCCCCGGAACCGAACACCCCGGAACCGGACGCCGCGCAACCGGAATCCCCGGAGCCGGATTCCCCGAAGTCGGCCTCCTCTGAGCCGGCCTCCTCGGTGGGCGACGCACACCCGGCAGCCGACGCGCACACCGCGCGCCTGTACCGCGAGCACCTGTCCGCGGGCCGGGCGGTGCTCGGCGAGGTGCTGGGCGGGATGGTGGAGACCAGGTCCGAAGGCGCCTGGGTGCACACCTCCGACGGCCGCGGCTACCTCGACTTCGGCGGGTACGGCGTCTTCATCCTCGGCCACCGGCACCCTGCCGTGACCGCCGCCGTGCACCGGCAGATCGACGCCCATCCGCTGGCCACCCGGGTGTTCCTGGAGCCGGTCGCGGCTCGGGCCGCCGCGGCACTGGCCGCGCACACGCCGGCCGGCCTCGACCGGGTGCACTTCGTCAACTCCGGCGCGGAGGCCACCGAGGCCGGGCTGAAACTGGCCCGCGCGCACGGCCGTACCGCCCTGGTCAGCACCGTGGGCGGCTATCACGGCAAGACCCTCGGCGCGCTCAGCGCGACGGCCAATCCGACGTACCAGGATCCGTTCCGGCCGCTGCTGCCCGACAGCGCGGCGGTGCCGTACGGGGACCCGGAGGCACTGGCGGAGGTGCTCGCCCAGGTCGGGGAGCGGGCCTGTGTCATCGTCGAGCCGGTGCAGGGCGAGGGCGGGGTGCGGATCCCGCCGCCCGGCTATCTGGCGGACGTGGGGCGGCTGTGCCGTACGCACGGCGCCTTCCTGATCGTCGACGAGATCCAGACGGGTCTGGGCCGGCTGGGCTCCTGGTGGGGCCTGGACACCGAACACGTGCGCCCCGATGTGCTGCTCGTCGGCAAGGGGCTGAGCGGAGGCGTGGTGCCGGTCGCCGCGATGGTGGCCACCGACGACGCCTACGCCCCCTTCTCCCGCGATCCCTATCTGCACACCTCCACCTTCGCCGCCTCCCCGCTCGCCTGCGCGGCGGCACTGGCCGCGGTGGAGGCCATGGAGCAGGAGGACGTGCCCGGCCGCGCCCGGACCCTCGGATTCCGGCTGCTGCACGGGGTGCGCACCGCCTGTACGCCGTACACCGGCGGGCTCGTGCGGGAGGTGCGCGGGCGCGGGCTGCTGATCGGTCTGGAGTTCGGCGCCGAGCAGGCCGTGGGCGAGATGATCCTCGAACTGGTCGGCCGCGGCGTCCTGGTGAACCACTCCCTCAACGCGGGCCGGGTCCTGCGCCTGACCCCGCCCGCCGTCGTCACCGACGACGAGCTGCGGCTCTTCCTCACCGCCCTGGCCGAGGCGCTGCACGCCGTGGCGGCCCGGGTCGGCTGACTGGCCGCGCCACCCCTCGTCCTTCCAGGCCCCCGGCCCCCGGCCCCGCCGCTTTCTCCTGTTTCCCGTGTCCCCGTGTCCCCACTTCCCTGATTCCCTGATTCCCCATTTCCCTGATTCCCGACTCCGTGCCCGACGCCGGCCGAACGGCCGAGCCGTCCCACGACTGCGGAAAGGTGCTTCTCATGCGTCAAGTGACCGTACGGGTGAACGCCCAGGACGTGCGTCCCGAGGCCGCCTACGAGCGGATCCGCGACTTCGGCCGCTATCCGGACGTCACCGAGACCGTGCGCGAGGTGGTGGTGCATCCGCCCGGTGCCGACGGCACGGTGGTGTCGGACTGGACCGTCCGGTTCCGCAACGGCCTGATGCGCTGGTCGGAACGCGACTCGTTCCATCCCGAGCGTCTGACGCTCGGCTTCACGCAGTTGCGCGGGGACTTCGAGGTGTTCGAGGGCACCTGGCGGTGCGCACCGGCCGGGGACGGCACCGTCGTGACCTTCGACGCGGCGTTCGACCTGGGCATCCCGACCCTGGCCGAGCTGCTGGACCCGGTCGCGGAGTCCACCTTGCGCACCAACATCGAACTGATCCTCGCCGGGCTGCTCGGCCCCGTCAGCGCGGCGCCCGCCGCCGCCCCGGCCCGGACGGCGGCCCCCGCCCGTGGCTGAACTCGCCCTGGCCCCGCGCAGAACCGGCCCGCCGCGCACCGCGGACTGGGATCCCCTGCGCGACGAACCCGGCCCCGACGCGCTCCGCTGCCTGGGCCTCTACACCAGACTGGCGGCGGGCGTCACGGTGGTCACCGCGCTGGACGCCGGTGGCCGGCCCGCCGGGCTGACGGTCTCGGCCCTGACCTCGGTGTCGGCCCGTCCCCCGCTGCTGCTGGCCTGCCTGCGCGGCGGCTCGCAGACACTGACCGCCGTACGGCAGCACGGTGCCTTTGCCGTCAGCTTCCTGACGGAGCGGCAGCGCTCCGTCGCCGAGCGGTTCGCCGATCCCGCCCTGTCCCCCGCCGCGCGCTTCCGGGGCGTCCCGGTGCGGCACGTGCTCGGCGTGCCGGTCGTCTCCGACGCGCTCGCCTGGGCGGTGTGCGTCGTCGAGGACGTACGCCGCTACGGCGACCACGACGCGGTCGTCGGCCGGGTCCGGGCGGTCGAGGCCGGCGAGGGCCGGCCGCTGCTCTGGCACGGCCGGGCCTTCCACACCCTCACCCCGCTCCCACCACAGACCGAGGGAAGTTGACCGTTCTCCCTCCCCAGGACGCCCGGCCACCAGCCCCAACGGCCGGGCGTCCGCGCATCCGCTCACCGACAGGACCGTTCAAGGAGGTCGTATGTCCCTGCCCCCCGTTCCCGGATCCCCTCCCCCGCCTTCCCCCCGCCCCCGGGCCGTCCCTCCGTTCCCCGGACCTCCGCCCCCCGGAGTCAACGCCGACGACGCCCGGACCGAAGTGACCCGAGCGCCCGAGCGGCTCTCCGGCAACGCCACGGCCGGGGGCCACATGGTCGCCGGCACTTTCGACACCGAGGCCGCCACCGACGACTGGGGCCGCCCGCCGGATCCGCGGCGCCCCTGCCCCGTCGTCCTGGTGCACGGCACGCTGGGCGACCGGCAGTACGTGTGGCGGGAGGCGGCACCGGCGCTCAAGGCCGCCGGACACCGCGTCTTCCGGCTCAACTACGGCGAGCTGCCCACCCTGCCGCGGCTGTACGGACTCGGCGACATCCGGCTCTCCGCGCGGGAGCTGGCCGCGTTCGTCGACCGGGTCCTCGCCGACACCGGCGCCGACAAGGTCGACCTGGTCGGGCACTCCCAGGGCGGGATGATCCCGCACTACTACCTGAAGTTCCTCGGCGGCGCGGACAAGGTGCGCCGGGTCGTCGGCATCGCGCCCAGCAGCCACGGGGTCACCGTGGAGGGCCTGACGGCCCTGGTCCGGCAGGCGATCGGGGTGCGGGACATCGTCGAGGAGGAGCTGCTGTTCCGGGTCAGCCCGGCCTTCGTCCAGCTGCTGCACGACTCGGAGTTCGTGCGGGAGCTGACCTCGACCGGCGACACGGTGCCCGGGGTGCGGTACACCGTGATCTGGTCCACGCGCGACGAGGTGGTCCAGCCGCCCACCTCCCAGCGGCTCACACCGAGCGAGCCGGGCCACGAGGTCACCAACCTGTGCCTCCAGGAACTGTCCCCGGACAGCCGGACGACGCACATGGCCATGCCGTACGACCCCGTCGTGCTGCGCGAGACGATGCGGGCCCTGGACGGCTGACCGGGTCCGCGCACAAGGAGGTGGGGTGAGTCCCTTCTCGGGACTCACCCCACCTCCTTGTGCGCGGCGGATCAGTACGCGGTGCACCGGCCCTTCTCGCCGTTCCAGAAGCAGACCTGGCCGACCACGTCGAAGCCGGCGACCCCGTTCGGGTCGATCTTGTCGAAGCGCGGCACCGGGATCTGGAGGCCGTTGATGCCGTCGCCGGTGAGCGGGCCGCTGGTCACGGTGCGCTCCGGCACCGGACTGCCCTTCTTCAGCTCGCCGTTGAAGTAGAGACTGCCCTCCTCACCGGTGTTCCAGGCACCGGTTCCGGTGCCCTCGACGGAGAACGTCGGCACCGGCAGGGCGCCGAAGCGGCCCGTGCCGAGGACATGGAAGACGATGTCGGTCAGCTCGGGCGCGGCGCCGTCGGGCGAGCGGCAGTCGCGGTAGCCGATGTACCCGGTCACCTGCGCCTGTCGGCTGAGCACACCGAGCGGCGGGCTGAAGTCCACCTCGGCGTCCAGGCGGCAGACGAGGTCGGGCACGGGTCCGGGTGCGGCCGCCGCCGGGGTGGCCGCGGCCGCCGGGGCGAGCAGGCCGGCGCAGGCCAGCAGGACGGCGGACAGCAGCGCCCCGCGCGGCCGGGACCGGCGGCGTACGGGGGACGCGGCGCCGGGGGCGGTGCTGCGGGTGTTCCTCATGAGCGGGTTCCTCTCGGATGTGCCGGGGGTGTGCTGGGGTGCCGGGGGTGCGCGAGGGTCAGGCGGTGACGGTTCCCGAGCGCAGGACCTCGCTCGCCGCACCGAGGTGGCGCGAGAGGTCCCGGTAGGACTCCAGGACGCCGGTCTCGGTGTAGGCGACGCCGCGCTCGGCGCAGAACTCCTTGACGAGGGGGCGGGCGTGCCGGAGCGCGGAGCGCGGCATGCCGGGGAACAGGTGGTGTTCGATCTGGTAGTTGAGGCCGCCGTAGAAGAAGTCGCCGATCAGACCGGTGGGCAGGGTGCGGGAGGTGAGCACCTGGCGTTCCAGCCAGCTCCACTCGCCGCCCGTGCGGGTGGGCAGTCCCTTGTGGTTGACGGCGAAGCCCAGCCCCAGCAGATAGCCCAGCAGAACCTGGTGCACGGCGAGGAACAGCAGCGCGCCCTGCCACGGCAGCAGCCAGAACAGCTCGCCGAAGAACAGCACCGCGTGCAGCGCCATCAGACCGCCCTCCAGCCAGGGCCTGCGCACCGCGCGCCGGCGCAGCGCGATCACGCCGGCGATGCGCAGCACGACGGACTCAAGACCGAGCAGCGGGAAGAAGAGGTAGCGCTGGTTGGCGGCGAGGAAGCGGGCGAACCCGGTGCGCTGCCGGGCCTGTTCAGGGGCGAAGATGGCCACCCGGCGCAGGATGTCCGGGTCCAGCTCCAGGTGGTTGGGGTGGTTGTGGTGCCGGTTGTGGTGCTGGACCCACCAGCCGAAGCAGACACCGAGCATGAGGTTGCCGTGGATCAGGCCGAGGGCCCGGATCGTCTTCTGGGAGCGGCTGATCTGCCGGTGCCCCGCGTCGTGCAGCAGGAAGGCGAGCTGTTCGTGCCAGACGGCCAGCCAGAGCGCGGCGAGGACCACCTGCCACCAGCTGCCGTCGCCCAGGACGAGCGCGGCCCAGCCGACGGCGTTCATCAGCCACACCGTGGTGATGGCGGCGGCGTACTGCCTCTTGCGGGGGTGCATCAGTCCGGCCGCGGTGACGCGCCGGGTCAGTTCGCGGAAGTCCTCCTCCGCGGCGCCCGGTTCACGCGGCGCGGAGTCGACTGCCGGGATGTCGGTCATGGGGGTGCCACCAGCCTTTTCGTTCACGGTGCGGTTCGGGGTGCGGGGCGCCTCACGGCGCGAGCCCCATGTCGGCGAGCCGGGCGCGCTGGGTGTTCTCGGCCCACTGGGCGGCGGTCAGCATCCGCTCCTCGGCGGTGGTGTCGGCGAGCCTGCGGCCCGGCCACACCTCGTAGTCACCGGCGAGGTCGCGGTGCTCCTCCAGGCCCTGCTGGTAGAGCTGTTCGCGGCGCAGGGTCAGCTCGCGCACGGGCAGCCGGGACCACAGTTCGGCACCGCGCGCGATGAGCGCGCCGATCCGCTCGCGCTCCTCGGGGCGCTGTTCCAGGTGGCGCCGGACGATGGTGGTGCCGACCGACAGATGGCGGATCTCGTCGATGCCGGCGGCCCGTTCGATCTGGGCGGCGGCCGGGTCGAAGGGCCACCACTTGCGTTCGCTGAGTTCGGCGGTGGGCGCGAGCACTCCCTCGACCAGCACGGTCAGGGTGATGACGCCGCCGATGTAGTCCCGCTGCTCACGCAGGACGTCGAGGCCGAACTCCTCCAGCGGCGTGAGCACGGCGTCCCGGTCGGCTCCCGCCAGTTCCTCCATGGTGCTCTCCAGGTCGGCCTGTTCGACGCCGAGTTCGAGGAGGTGGCCGCGGAAGGCGTAGGCGTGGCGGGCCTCGTCCATCAGCTGGGTGGTGTAGAAGTCCATGCCGCTGAGGTCGGGGGCTTGTGCGACCAGGTAGGAGATGGCGCGGGCCGCCTTCTCCTCCGCCATGGAGCGGAAGGCCAGTTCCTGCATCACGGCCCGGCGCAGCGGTCCTTCGCTCAGCATGTGCCCGGGGACGGTGACGTCCGGGGTCCGGCCCATCGGGTCGCCCGCGAGGGTGCCCTCGGGCACGGCGCGGAACCAGTAGCCGAGGTCGCAGCCCTCCGGTGTCAGGTCGGTGTGCAGCGCGCCGTCGAGCAGGCTCGGGGCGCGGTGCCGGTCGGCCTCCGCGGGGATCTCGGTGGTGCGGGCCGGGCCGTGGGCGACGGTGGTGGTCATCTCTGCCTTTCTGTTCGCGCTGTTCACGCTGTTCACGCCGGTCGGCGTCGCGGATTCGGGTCTGTTCGTACGGGGCTGCCGTGCGGGTTCGGGTCCGACCCGCACGGGCCGTACGCGTCGTGCAGGCCGTGCGGCGGGGGTCATACGGCCTTGGTCAGCCGCATCAGCCGCCATACGGCGCCGGGGGTGACCCCGCGCTGGAAGGCCAGGTACTCGGGCTCGATGTGCTGCGGGCGCCACTTGAGCTTGAAGGACTCCTGGGTGGCCGCCGGGTAGACGGCCCGTCCCTTGGCCGCGATGAGTTCCACGCAGCGCCGCAGCGCGCCGCTGGTCGGTCCGAACGCGCACGCGTCCGGGCGGAGCTGGACGAACGGGGTGAAGCCCAGGTGGAGCCAGCCGCACTCCTCGTCCTGGAAGCGGCGCAGCGCGGTGGCGAAGACCAGCTCGACCGTGCCGGGCGGCGCGTCCGGGAGCCGCCGGGTCAGGTCGTAGAGCCAGCCGGCGCGTGCGCCGAAGACGGGTGAGTACGACACGTAGGCAACCGTCCGTCCGGCGTGCCGGGCGGTGAACAGCCGTCGGTGGGGCGCGCCGGGGCCGCCGCGCTCGCCGATCAGGAAGTCCAGCTCCTTGACGTGCCGGCCCTTGTCGCGCAGCCAGGCCCGGTCGACGGCGTCGAGGGCCGCGCGGATCTCCGGATCGGCCCGCTCCTCGGCGGTCACCTCGGTGACGGTGACGCCCTCGCGCCGCGCCCGGTTGACCATGTTGCGCACCTTGACCATGCGCTGTCCGCCCAGGCCGTAGCCGTCGAGGTGGATGCTGAAGGAGGCGCCGAACTGGTTGACGGTGAAGCCGTGGCGGGCGTGGAGTTCGGCGGCCGGGCGCGCGAGCTGGACGGCGGTGACCCGGCGGCCCTCGCTCTCGGCCCGTGCCAGCAGCGCGGTGAGCAGCCGGTCCTGGTCGCCGGTGGCGCAGACCGGCCCGCCCAGCGGGAACAGGTGCCGCCGACCGCCCTCCCGGTAGGGGACGAAGCCGTCGACGCCGTCGGTGCGGAAGCGGCGGTTGCCCGCGTTCAGGGCGAGGAAGGCGCTGCTGTGCCCGGCGTGGCGGCCCAGCATGGCGTACGCCTCGTCGTCGGTGAGGGCGTCGGCGCCGCGGGGTGCCGCCGGGGGTCCCTGCGACGGCTGGCGGGCCTGCCGGGTGCTCATCGGGTGGCCGCCTGGTGCCAGGGCACGGAGGCGAAGTCGCGCAGCGCGGACTGGACCGAGGGGTGCGGGAGGGGCTCGAAGGAGACGGTGAAGGACTTGACGAAGTTGCCGAACAGGGCGCGGTCGCCGAAGAGATGGATCGGCAGGACGAGCAGCGCCCACTCCCAGCCGTGGACCAGCACCCAGGCGCCGAGGACGGCACCCTGGACGCTGAGGCTGTGCATGCTGTTGTACAGCACGTAGTAGACGCGGGAGATGCGCCGGTCGGGGCTGCGGTGGTACGCGACGGCACCGGGCAGATAGCCGATCAGGTCGACGTAGAGGAAGAGCACGGCGGCGGCCCACCAGCGGACCTCGGCGAGGTGCGCGAGGAAGAACCCGGCGGCGACGAGCAGCCCGAACAGGTACTCCAGGCGCAGCAGCCGGTAGGTGGTCGGAGTCTGGCAGAGGTTGTGGCCGTCCATCGCGCTCACCGCCCCGCGGCGGGCCGGGCGGCGGTCACCAGGAGCATGCTCTGCTTCTCCAGGCCGGGGTGGGCGGCGAGGTGGGGGGCGAAGCGCTCGACGGCGTACGGCAGGGCGAGCAGATCGGCCACCTCGGCGTCCCAGCCGCGCTCGCCGAACCAGTGCTCGGCGTCGGCGAGGTGCCACACCCAGGGGGTGCCCGAGCCGGAGAGGGCTTCGAGCCAGGGGCGGACGAAGGGCGAGTCGGCGGCGTCGGCGTTCAGGCACTCGGCGCCGAGCGTGCTGCCGGGCGCCGACAGGTCGCCCACGGCGGCGACGAGGCGGTCCACCGCCTCGGGCGCCAGGTAGAACAGGAGCCCCTCGCACAGCCAGGCGGTGGGCCGGCCCGGGTCGAACCCGGCGCCGAGCAGGGCCCCGGACCAGTCGGCGAGGAGGTCGGCGGCGACCGGGACACGGCGGGCGACGGCCGGCGGGTGCCCGGCCAGGATGCGTTCCTTGAAGGCGTGCACGGCCGGCAGGTCGACCTCGAAGAGGTCGATCCCGGCGGGCCAGTCCAGCCGGTGGGCGCGGGTGTCGAGCCCGGCGCCCAGCAGCACCACTTGCGGGCAGCCGTTGCGGGCGGCGGCCAGCAGGTGGTCGTCGAAGAACCGGGTCCGCACGGCCAGCCAGTCGGGCAGCACCTGCTGGAGCGGACCGCTGCCGGGCGGGGTGCCGGCCTCGCGGGAGCGGGTCAGGAACTCGGCGGCCAGCGGGTCGTCGAAGAGCGCGTCGGCGCGGGCGGACTCCTGGGCCCGCATCCGTACGGTCCACAGGGCCGTTCCCGAGACACCGTCCAGCGCGGCGGACGCCGGGTCCGTCTCGTGGTGGATGTCGTCGTGCGGCAGGAACATGGGCATCGGTCGGGATTCCTTCGTCGGAGGTGTCGGAGACGGCGCGCACGCCGGGCGGCGGAGCGCGGCCGGGTGCGGAGCGGAAACAGGTGAGGAGCGGAAGCAGGGTGCGGAACGGAAGAGGTGGGGAGCGGAGCCGGACGGGACCGGGCGGGGCCGCGGGGCGGCGGACCCGGTGCGGTGTACGCGTCGACACATCGACACGGGGCCGCGTGGTGTACGAGGTCAGCGCGGGGCGCGGCGCCGGTCGAGGAACAGGGCCGCGGCGCCCAGGGCCATCAGCGCGCGGGAGGGAGCCCAGGGGCGCTGCCCGCCCATGGAGGAAGGGGTGTACGGCTCGTTGACCTGGAGCGCGAAGCGGCGGTTGGCGGCGTCGGCGAGCACCCCGCGCCACTGCTCGGGCCCGGAGGTCACCGCGGTGAGCAGGTCCATGGTGTTGCGGGCGACCTGGTCGAGGGAGAAGTACTCGCGCAGCAGGGCGACGATGATGCCGCGCACCTCGGACTTGAAGACCTCGGCGAGGGCGATGTCCGGCGCCAGGCAGCGCACCGATCCTTCGAGGTTGGCGAAGGACTTGCCGAGCAGCGAGATGGCCGGCGCGGAGCCGATGCCCCGCCGGGTGGCCTTCTCCAGCACGGTGGTCAGCGACACTCCGAAGTTGATGTCCTCCAGGGAGGCCGTGGCGACCTTGGGTACCAGCGCGGCCATGTCGGAGGCGAAGGCGGGCAGGTTGGACCAGGCCGTGACGCGGCCCATGTCGGCCCAGGCCCAGGCCAGGCCGTGGCCGTCGTTCTGGGCGATGGACATGAGCAGCGGCAGCAGGCGCAGGCTGGTGCGCCGGTCGAGCCGGCCGACCATGCCCCAGTCGATGAGGGTGGCCGGGCCGCCCGGCTGGGCGAAGACGTTGCCCGCGTGCGGGTCGGCGTGGAACATCCGGTCGACGAAGTAGCCCCGGTACATGAAGCGGAGCAGGTCCTTGCCGATGTCCATGCGTTCCCGGTCGCTGAAGGCGCCCCGGTCCGCGTGGCGTACGGAGGTGCCGGGAGCGAGCGACTGCACCAGCACCTTGGGGGTGGCGTGCACCACGCGGGGTACGGCGAGATTGGGGTAGCGGCGGATGTGCTCCCGGGCCTCGTCCATGTTGCGGGCCTCGCCGGTGAAGTCCAGCTCGGGCTCCATGGCGTCGAAGATGGAGTCGAGCATCGCCTCGACGTCGATGACCTCGTTGAAGCGGGGTGCGGTGCGGGCCAGGATGCGGGACGCCTTGCGCATCAGGGCCATGTCGGCGCGGACGGTGTCGCGGATCCCGGGACGCTGGACCTTGACCACGGCGGGCCGTCCGCCGGGCAGTTGCACGCGGTACACCTGGGCCAGTGAGGCGGCGCCGAGCGGACGGGTGGTGTCGACGTCGTCGAAGCAGAGCTTCCAGTCCGGCCCCAGTTCCTCCCGGAGGACGGGTTCGAAGACGGAGAACGGCTGGACGTCGACCTGGTCGTGGAGGTTCTGAAGTTCCGCGATCATGGCGGGCGGCACCATGTCGGGCCGGGTGGACAGGATCTGCCCGAGTTTGACGTAGAACGGGCCGAGGCTCTCCAGCGCCCGGCGGACCGCTCGTGCGCGGCGGGCGCCCTCTCCCGCCGAGGGGGCGTCCTGCGACGGGGAGCCCCGGCCGAACTGCTTCCTGGTCCGGGCCAGTTGGCCGACCTCGTCGGTGACCAGGCTTCCCAGCACCTTCACCACCAGCCGGAGCCGGCTGCCGAGCGGGGCACTCATGTGCCACTTCCTCCTGATGTCGCGTGTCTGCGTGTCCGCGTGACGGGGTGAGTCCGCAGGGCACGCCGGATCGCATGTGCCGCATGTGTCACGTGCGCCGCATGTGTCACATGCACGGTTGTGCCACGTGCACGGTTGTGCACGGTTGTGCCGTTTGCGCCGCATGCTGCGCACGGCGCCGCATGTCCGCGTGCCACCGTCCCGCGATGTCCCGGCCGGTCCGCCTTACGGTGTCCCGGCTGGTCCGTCCTTCGGTGTCCTGACCGGTCCGCCCGGGGGCTCCGAGCGGACCGGCGGGCCCGGGGAACGGCCACCGGGCGGGGCCTCGCGGAGCGGCGGAAGAGCCGCCCCGCCCGGTGGTGGACGCCGTTTGGTGCCGGTGGCGCGGGTGGGCGCCGGTGGCCGCGGGTGCGGTGCGGGCTCAGGTGGCCTTGCGGGCGACGGGCGTGGTCGCTCCGGCGAGGGGGCCGGCCACCTTCTGCACACTCTCCAGGACGCTTGCCAGATTGGCGACGAGCTCGGTGAGCTGGGAGAGCTGGCCGGGCAGCGCGGCCAGCCCCTCCGCCATGCCCGCGGCACCGGACACGGCGGAGGCCGCACCGCCCGCGACCTGGCCGAGCGCGCTGAGCGGATTGCCGGCGCCGGTGAGGGCGCCGAGGGGGTTGACCGCGCCCGCCGCGCCGGTCAGGGCCGCCAGCGGGTTCGCGGCCGCCGCCGGGCCGAGCGCCGCCAGCGGGTTGCCCGCGGCGCCGGTCAGCGCGGCCAGCGGATGGGGGGTGCCGCCGGTCGCGGCGTTGGCGGCCTGGGCCAGCGCCGCGACGGGATTGGCGACACCGCCGAGCGCGGACAGCGCGCTGACCGTCCGGAGCACGTCGCCGGGCAGCCCGCTCAGCGCCTGGTACGGGTTGACCGGGCCGAACCAGTCGCGGCAGTCCCGGTCGTCGTCCTTCCGGTCGAGGATCTCGTCGAAGGCCTTCTTCGTGCTGTCGGCGATGTCGCCGATCAGATCCTTGATGGTGTCCTGCGTGTTGTTCTTCCCCACGGTCACTTCCCTTTCACTCGCCTCCCGGACCGGAAGATCTACCTCTCACGATCCGGGGGTGCTTCTTTCCGACATCCAGGATTTCTCTCCTGGAATCCGAACGGACGCTTCGCGCACATTCCGCGAATTGTTCACAAGGAATTCATGAACATGGCCGTCTCGCCTTTCATGGTCCGGTACGCCCGGCGCACGCCGATTTCCCGATTCAGGCCGCCGCACCGTCCAACGCGCGAGCGCACACCAGACGCAACCGGGCCCGCCCACGGGTGAAAGCACCCTCCGCCGCCTTGACGGAGATCTGGTGCATACGCGCGAATTCCAGCGTGGAGATGCCCTGGGCGCGGGCGAGCACCACCTGGCGCTCCCGGCCGCGCAGCAGATCCGCCTGGCGCAGGAGCCAGCGTCCGAAGTCCTGGTCGCACACGCCTTCGTCCGGCAGTTCGGGGGTGCGCGCATCGGCCGCGCGCCGCAGCAGCCGACGACGTCTTTCCTGCTCACGATAGTGATCAACACACAGACGCAGGGCGACCGAAGTCAGGAACGGCCCGATCCGCTCGCGGTCCAGGTTGCCGTGCGCGGCGGCCCGGAGCATCGCCTCCTGCACACAGTCCTCGGCGTCCTGGGCATTCGGCAGCCGACGGCGCACCAGGCGCATCAGCCGTTCGCGGTGGCCGGCGATGACATCCCAGAAGAATTCCCGCTGGAACTCTTTTGCGCGATTTAACTCTTCAGAACAGTCCACGAAATCCCTCCGCCCGTCACCCCGGAAAGTGTCCTTCCCGGAACATCAGCAAACGGGCGATCTGGACGTCCACTCATCTGCGTGAAGGTCGCAAGACGCGCGGTACCCCGGGTTCCGCTTCGTGCTAGCCTGCGGCGGGGAAAGAAGACGGGGGGCCGTTTTCCAAAAAGTTAATCAAACGGTGAATCAACTCAGAAAAAACGTATCGCTGGGCGCGGAAACGTATCAGCGCTGGGGAAAGCCTGACGGAATCCCGGGGCGGCTTTGCGGCGGCCCGCGCCCCCTGTGTCCCGCGCCCGCCCCGGCCCCGCGCCCGCGCCGCCCGCGCGCGCTCGGCTGGCGCGCTCGCGCCGCGCCGGGCAGCGTTGAGGTGAGGCCCGCGGACTCCGGGGCCGCCCGCAGCAGGACAGCGACGTTCGAGTGAGGTGGCCATGCAGCCCTCTGGACCGCGACCTCGGGTGGTCGTCGGTGTCGACGGTTCGCCGTCGTCCTACGCGGCGCTGTGCTGGGCCGTGCGGTACGCGGAACTGGTGGACGGCGTCGTGGAGGCCATCCACGCCTGGGACACCCCGTCGGACGCGGGCTGGACCGGACCCGCGATCGACCCGACGTTCGACCTGGAGCAGGCCAAGGACCGCTTCGCCGAGGCGCTCCGCGCCGTCTTCGCCGACGGACGGCCGGACGGGATGCGCGAGTACCTCGTCGAGGGCAACCCGTCGGAGGTCCTCGTCCGCGCCTCGCAGGGCGCGGAGATCCTGGTCGTGGGCAGCCGCGGCCGCGGCGGCTTCGCGCGCGCGATGCTGGGCTCGGTCAGCCAGCGCTGCGCCCAGCACGCGGCCTGCCCGGTGGTGACCGTACGGCAGGAGAAGGACCCGGCACACTGAGAGCGCGCCAGGCAGCCCCGGGCCAGGACGTCTCAGGCCGGACGTCTCTGGCCGGAGGTCTCAGGCCAGGAAGCTCAACCGGACCTGGCGGTTCGGGTTGTCGACGTTGGTGTCGACCAGGCAGACCGACTGCCAGGTGCCCAGTTCCAGGCGGCCGCCGACGACCGGCAGGGTGGCGTGCGGCGGGACGAGGGCGGGCAGGACGTGGTCGCGGCCGTGGCCGGGGCTGCCGTGGCGGTGCTGCCAGCGGTTGTCGGCGGGCAGCAGGGTGTGCAGGGCCGCCAGCAGGTCGTCGTCGCTGCCCGCGCCGGTCTCGATGACGGCGATACCGGCGGTGGCGTGCGGCACGAACAGGTTGAGCAGACCGTCACGGCCGTCGGAGGTCTCCCGCAGGAACTCCTCGCAGTCACGGGTGAGGTCCACGACCCGCTCCCGCGAGCCGGAGGCGACGTTCAGCACTCGGGTGGTGAAGGCATGTGACATGCGCCCATCCTCCTCGATCCCGGGGAAGATCCGTGCCCGCGGCGCGGTTGCTCCTGGCGTGGACAGCACTCGTGAGGCCGACGTGGTCGTCGTCGGGGCCGGTCAGGCGGGCCTGGCCGCCGCCCATCATCTGCGGCGCGGCGGCTTCGCGCCGGACAGCGGATTCGTGGTGCTCGACCACTCCCCCGGCCCCGGCGGCGCCTGGCAGTTCCGCTGGCCGTCGCTGACGTACGGCAAGGTGCACGGCATGCACGCGCTGCCGGGCATGGAACTGACCGGCGCCGACCCCGCCCGCCCCTCCTCGGAGGTCATCGGCGCGTACTTCGCCGAGTACGAGCACGTGTTCGACCTGCGGGTACGGCGACCGGTGGACGTCCGCGCCGTGCGCGAGGGCGAGGGCGGGCGGCTGCTGGTGGAGACCTCGCGGGGCGACTGGTCGGCACGGGCGCTGATCAACGCGACCGGCACCTGGGACCGGCCCTTCTGGCCGCGCTACCCGGGGCAGGAGACCTTCCGCGGACGGCAGTTGCACACCGCGCAGTACGCCGGGCCCGAGGAGTTCGCCGGACAGCGGGTGATCGTGGTCGGCGGCGGCGCGTCCGGGACCCAGCACCTGCTGGAACTGGCGCCGTACGCGGCAGCCACCACCTGGGTGACACGCCGTCCGCCGGTCTTCCGCGAGGGGCCCTTCGACGAGGACGCGGGCCGCGCCGCGGTCGCGCTCGTCGAGGAACGGGTCCGGCAGGGCCTGCCGCCCAGGAGCGTCGTCTCGGTGACGGGTCTCCCGCTGAACGACGCCGTACGGCAGGGACTGCGCGACGGCGTCCTGGACCGCCGGCCCATGTTCGCCCGGATCACCCCCGAGGGAGTGGAGTGGCCGGACGGGCAGCGGCTGGCGGCGGACGTCATCCTGTGGGCGACGGGCTTCCGGGCCGCGCTCGACCATCTGGCGCCGCTGCGGCTGCGCGGGGCGGGCGGCGGCATCCGCCTCGACGGGACGCGGGTCGCCGCCGATCCCCGCGTCCATCTCGTCGGCTACGGTCCCTCGGCGAGCACCGTGGGCGCCAACCGGGCCGGACGCGCCGCCGTCCGCGACATCCGGCGACTGCTGGCCGGGGATCCGGCCGTCGCCGCCTGAGGTCTCCGGACGCCGTCCCCGGTCACTTCGGCGCCGGCTGCGGGCTGTGGGTGCCCTGCTCCGGCTGCCCCTGCTGCTGCCGCTGCCCGGTGCGCTGCCGCGCGAGGCTCTGTCGACGGGCGTTGAACTCGTCCACGTTGCGCTGGTGCTGGGTGTAGTCCGCGGTGAAACGGGTGTCGCCCGGCTTGACGGTGACGAAGTACAGCCAGTCGCCCGGTGTCGGGTTGTACACCGCGCGCAGCGCGTCCTCGCCCGGGCTGTCGATGGGGGTCGGCGGCAGCCCCATCCGCTGGTAGGAGTTGTACGGGCTGTCGATCCGCGTGTCCTCGGCGGTGGTGCGCACGGTGGTGCGGCCCAGGCCGTAGGTGAGGGTGGAGTCCATCTGGAGGGGCATGCCCTGTTCCAGCCGGTTGAAGATCACCCGGGCCACCTTGCCCATGTCGGCCTTGGTGGCGGACTCCGCCTGGACGATGCTCGCGATGGTGACCGCCTGGTGGAGGTTCATCGTGGTGCGCTGCGGGCCCGCGCCCGGCGGCGCCGCGGTGAACTTCTTGGCCGCGGCGCCGATCATCGCGGAGAGCAGCGACCGCGGGGTCGAGCGGTCGTCGATCCGGTAGGTCGCCGGGAACAGATAGCCCTCGGGGTTGCCCTCGGCCACCTCCGGAAGCGCGAGGCCGCCCTGGGCGGCCGTCTGCCGGGTGCTGCCGGACGGCAGGGCGAGCGCCCGGTCGACGGCGGCGTACACCTGGGCGGCCCGCCAGCCCTCCGGGATCACCAGCGCGTGCGGGCGCACCGGTCCGTCCTCGCGCAGGGTCAGCAGCGGCACCGCCACGGCGGTGCCCGCCAGGACGGCCCCGGACACGACGAGGGCCAGCCGTCCCCGGCGCGTCAGCGTGACGGTCTTCCGTGACGGAGTGTTCGTCTGCATGCGGGAACGGTAACGCTCCGGAGTTCACAAACCCGGCATATCTTCAGTTTGTCGGCTCAGGTCGGGGTGTCACAGCGTCGACTCAGGTCGGGTGTCACGTCGTGGGTTGCAGGCGGGCGTCACGGCGGACCAGTGCCGCATAACGCCCGTCCTGTTCCAGCAGTTCCTCGTGCGTACCGCGTTCGGCCACGCGGCCGGAGTCGAGGACGAGGATCTGGTCCGCGTCACGGACGGTGGAGAGGCGGTGGGCGATGGTGAGCGTGGTCCGGTCGGCCGACAGCGCGTCGATGGCTTCCTGGACGGCCGCCTCGGTACGGGTGTCCAGCGCGCTGGTGGCCTCGTCGAGGATGAGCACCGGAGGGTCGCGCAGGATGGTCCGGGCGATGGCCAGGCGCTGTTTCTCGCCGCCGGAGAAGCGGTGGCCGCGCTCGCCGACGACGGTGTCGTAGCCGTCGGGCAGGGCCGCGATGTGGTCGTGGATCTGGGCCGCCTCCGCCGCCGCGCGCAGCTCCTCGTCGGTGGCGTCGGGTTTGGCGAAGCGCAGGTTGTCCGCGACGGAGGCGTGGAAGAGGTACGTCTCCTGGGAGACCACGCCCACCGCGCGGGCGAGCGTGTCGAAGTCCAGGTCGCGTACGTCGACGCCGTCCAGGGTGACGCGCCCCGCGCTCACGTCGTACAGCCGGGGAACCAGGTAGCCCAGCGTGGACTTGCCCGCGCCCGTGGGGCCGACGACCGCGAGGCTGCTGCCCGCCGGGACCGTGACGTCGATGCCGTCGAGGATCGGGGTGCCCTGGCCGTCGTAGCGGAAGGTCACGTCCTCGAAACGGACCTCGCCCTTGACCTGGCCGAGGCGGACCGGGCGCTCGCGCTCGGTGATGTCGATCGGCAGGTCGAGATACTCGAAGATGCGCTGGAACAGGGCGAGCGAGGTCTGTATCTGCACTCCGGTCGACAGCAGACTCACGGTCGGCCGGAACAGGCCCTGTTGCAGCGAGACGAAGGCGACGATCGTGCCGATGGAGACCTCGGGGCCGTCGAACCTGAGGGCCATGCCCGCGGTCCAGTAGATGATGGCCGGCATGGCGGCCATGACGATGGTGATGACGGCCATGCGCCACCGTCCGGCCATGTTGGACCTGACCTCAAGGTCGACCAGGCCCTCGGACTCCTCGGCGAAGGACCTGGTCAGCGAGTCGGAACGGCCCATGGTGCGGCCGAGCAGGATCCCGCTGACGGACAGCGACTCGGTGACGGTGGCGGCCATCGCGGCCATCTGCTTCTGCCGCTTGGTGGTGATCTTCTTGCGCTCGTTGCCCACACGGCGGCTGATCCACACGAACACCGGGAGCAGCAGCAGCGAGACCACGGTCAGCCGCCAGTCCAGGGCGGCCATCGCGACGATCGTGGCGACCACGCTGGTGAGGTTGGAGACCAGCGAGGTGGCGGTGGAGGTGACGGTGGCCTGCATGCCGCCGATGTCGTTGGCGATGCGCGACTGCACCTCGCCGGTGCGGGTGCGGGTGAAGAAGGCCAGGGACATGCGCTGGAGACGTCCGTAGACGGCGGTGCGCAGATCATGCATCACCCGCTGGCCGACGGTCGTGGAGATCAGGGTCTGCAACACGCCGAAGACGCTGGTGAGCACGGCGCTGACGATCATGCCCGCGGCGAGCAGGCTGAGCAGACCGGTGCGGCCCTGCGGGATCGCGACGTCCAGGATCTCCTTCAGCAGGAAGGGCGTGGCGACGGAGACCAGGGACGCGGCGCCGACCAGCAGGCCGACGACCGCGAGGCGGCCGCGATAGGGGCGGAACAGTCCGAGGATGCGGCGGACCTGCCGGGGCTGTTCCTGCGCGTCGGTGGACGGGGTCCAGGAGGGATGACGGTCGGGGTGCATGGGCTCCTACGGGATGGGTGCGACGTACGGCTCGGCCGGACCCGCGGTCTGCGGTCCGCGCGGTTTGCGGTCCGCGCGGTTTGCGGTCCGCGCGGTCGGCTGGCTGCGCGGTCTGCGGTCACGACGGTCGGCAGTTCGCGCGGACTGCGGTCATGGATGGCGGTCCACGGCCGGCTGCGGGCCTTTCGGATGCTAGCTCATTGTTACCTATGCTCATAATGAGCGGCATCCTGATATTGTTCCCGCATGACCATGCCCGACCCCGACGGCCTCCTCGCCGAGCAGTTGCTCCGGCTCACCCGCCGGGTGCACCGCATCCAGAAACGCCACCTGGAGGACCACGCCCTCGGCATCACACCGGCGCAGTCCCGGCTGCTGCGCACGCTGGCGCACTTCGGCGAGCCGCCCCGGATGGCGGATCTCGCCCAGTCCCTGGAGGTCGTGCCGCGCGCGGTGACCACCCTGGTGGACGGGCTGGAGGCGAACGGGAAGGTGCGCCGGGTCCCCGACCCGGCCAACCGCAGGGTGACCCGTATCGAGCTGACCGACGACGGGCGCACCGCCCTGCGCGAGCTGCGCGGTGCGCGCCGGTCCGCCGCCGAGGAGATCCTGGCCCCCCTCACCGCGGAGCAGCGCGCGGTCCTCGGCGACCTGCTGGACACCCTCGTGGGCCCGGTGCCCGCACGCGGGCACCGCTGCTGAGTCCGCCGGCCGCCCCCGCCGCGGGCGGCTACGCCTTCAGGTCGTCCTTGTCCCCCATCACCACGACGGGCCTGTCCTTCGGGTCCAGCGTGCGCAGCAGGTACTCCATGGCGGACTCCGGGAGGCTGACGCATCCCAGCGTGCCGTCGCCGTGGTCCAGGTGCAGCCAGATGCCGCCGCCCTTGCGCTGGCCGAGCGGACGGGTCGGGTCGTCGGGCCGGGTGCCCGTCCGGCGGTTGTAGTCGATGGCGATCACGTAGTCGAAGTCGTGCCAGTGGGCCTCGTCCCAGTAGTAGGGGGACGCGAACGCGTCCTCGTCCTGGGTGTACGGGAACCTGGTGCCCGGGTCGTCGAGGAGGCCACCGGCGTCGGAGAGCGTGAACACGCCCACCGGGCTGCGCTCGTCGCCCTCGCGGTGGTCCGTGCTCCACCCCTGCTTGCCGTTGTGCGTCGGCCAGCTGTCGACCCGTCGCCACGCGTTCCCGTGCTTCTCGTACAGCACGGCGGTGCCGTCCGGGGAGTTCTTGCCGTCCCCGTACACCGTCAGGATCTGGCGGGTGCCTGCCGGGACCCGCTGCCACATCCGCTCACCGACGCCGGGGACCCGGGCCGGTTTCACGGTCGGAGTGGGCCGGGCGGACCCCGAAGGGCCACCCGGCCTCGGGACGTCTCCGTGGCGGACCTCGGTCCGCTCGCCGCCGCACGCGGCCAGAGTCGTCAGAAAGAATCCACAGGCCGTCATAGCGACCATCGCACGTCTTACACCGCCTCTTCGCATGAACCCATGCTGGACACGCCGGACCTGACGATCCACTCGACATTGGTCCAAATAGCCTTATTCGCTTCTCTTTGGAGCGTGTCGGGCGCGTGGGACGGGCCCGGAGAGGGGGTCGAGAAGGTACTGGATGCGGCCCCGCGCGAGACCCGGACGCCGAGACCGCGCGCGAGCGGGCCGCCCCGTCGTCCCACTGGCTTCCCGTCACCTCTCACGTCGTCAATCCCGTTGCCCGGCCGGTACGGCGGCGGAAAACCGGTTGCCGTCGGCTGCTCCGCGCGGCGAACCTGTCACGACTCCCGCCGCCGCCACCGCGGCGCTGTGCCCTTGACCCGAACCACTGGGACATCATGCAGATTCAAGACCTTCCGTATCCCGACCCGGGTGTGCCGGACGCACGCTCGGGTCCTCGATTCCTGTGGTGGCTGGGACGCAACCAGCTCGGCGGGCAGCTGAGGGCACTCGCCTGGGGACTGCTGCACTTCTGCTCCGTCTCCGCGCTGCCGTTCTGCGTCGGTGTCGCCGTGCAGGCCGTCGTCGACCGCTCCGGCACCCGGCTGGCCCTCAGCGGCGGCCTCCTGGTCCTGGTCTGCGCGGGCAACGCGCTCGGCGACACCTTCCTGCACCGCGCCGCGGTGACCAACTGGATCACCGCCGCGGCCCGGGTCCAGCAGCTCCTGGCACGCAAGACCGCCCAGTTGGGCTCGGCGCTGACCCGGCGCGTCGCCGCCGGAGAGGTGGTGGCCGTCTCCACCGGCGACGTCGAGAAGATCGGCTGGTTCGTGGAGGCCGTCTCCCGGTTCACCGCGGCGGCGGTCACCGTCGTGCTGGTCTGCGTCGCCCTTCTGGTCTACCAACCGGCGCTCGGCGTGGTGGTCGCGGTGGGCCTGCCCGCGCTGGCACTCGCGGTGCTGCCGCTGCTGCCGCGCGCGACCCGGCGGGCCGACGTGCAGCGCGAGAAGGCGGGCCGCGCCACCGAGCTGGCCTCCGACACCGTGGCCGGTCTGCGGGTGCTGCGCGGCATCGGCGGCGAGGAACTGTTCCTCGACCGCTACCGCCGCGCCTCCCAGGAGGTCCGGCAGGCGGCCGTGCACAGTGCCCGCATGTGGTCGCTGATCTCGGCCGTCCAGGTCCTGCTGCCGGGTCTGCTGCTGATCGCCGTCGTCTGGTACGGGGTCCACCTGGCCCGCGAGGGCCGCATCACCGTGGGCGAACTCGTCACCGTCTACAGCTCCGTCATGGTCCTCACCTACCCCCTGCGCCACTTCGAGGAGATCGCCATGGCGTACTCCTTCTCCCGCCCGTCCGCCAAACGCGCGGCACGGGTGCTCTCACTGGAGCGGACCGCGCCCCGGGGCGAGCCGCGGCGGGCGGAGGACGACGCTCCGGCGCCGGACCTCCCCGGTCCCGTGGACCGGCGGGCCGCCGCGTCCCTTCCCTCCGGGGACCTGTACGACCCGGCCACCGGGCTCCTGGTGCCCGCCGGGGTCCTGACCGCCGTGGTGTGCGGGGACCCCGACGCGGCGGGCCGCCTCGCGGAGCGCCTGGGCGGCCACCCCGAAGAGCCCGGCCCCTCGGTGCTCCTGGGCGGCGCGCCGCTGGACGAGCTGCCGCTCGGCCGGGCCCGCACGGTCGTCCTGGTGCAGGACAAGGACCCGGTGCTGCTCTCCGGTTCGCTGCGCGAACTGCTCGACGTGCCCGCCTCGGGCGACGTCACCGCCGACGCGGCGCTCGCGGCGGCCCGGTGCGGTGACGTCCTGACGGCTCTGGCCCAGGCGTCGTCGGCCGCCGAGGACCCGATGGACGTCCGCATCACGGAACGCGGCCGGTCCCTCTCCGGCGGCCAGCGCCAGCGCCTGGCCCTGGCCCGCTCCCTCGTCACCGACCCGGAGGTGCTGGTCCTGGACGAGCCGACCTCCGCCGTCGACTCCCACACGGAGGCCCGGATCGCGGAGGGGCTCAAGGGCCTGCGGTCCGGGCGCACCACCGTGGTCCTCACCTCCTCACCGCTGCTCCTGGACCGCGCCGACCGCGTGGTCCTCGTCCACGAGGGCGCGGTCGCCGCCGTCGGCACCCACCGCGAGCTGGTGCGCGCCGAGCCCCGGTACCGGTCGGTGGTGACCCGCGAGACGGACCAGGAGCGGGCCACGGCGGCCGGGACGCCCGTGGAGAACGGCGAGGGCTCTCTGCGGGACGCGCTCGGACAACTAGAGATCGAGGAGACCGCATGATCGGCCTGGCCCCTCCGGCGTACGACCCGGCGGCCCCGACGACGGCCGACACCCTGCCCGTCGGCGCCCCGTCGACCGTCCGCGCCTACGTGAGCGAGCTGCTGCGCCGTCACCGGCGGGCCTTCGTGCTGCTCGTCACCGTCAACACCGTCTCGGTCCTCGCCTCCATGGCGGGCCCGTGGCTGCTGGGCGATCTGGTCGAACGGGTCTCGGACGAAACGCGGGAACTGCGTCTCGGGACGACCGTCACCCTGTTCGTGCTCGCGCTGGCCGTCCAGGCGGTGTTCGTGCGCGAGGTGCGGCTGCGCGGCGCGATGCTCGGCGAACGGATGCTGGCCGACCTGCGCGAGGACTTCCTCGTCCGGTCGGTGGGCCTGCCGCCCGGCGTGCTGGAACGGGCGGGCACCGGCGACCTGCTGTCCCGGATCACCACGGACATCGACCGCCTCGCCAACGCGATGCGCGAGGCGGTGCCCCAGCTCGCCATCGGTGTGGTGTGGGTGGTGCTGCTGCTGGGCGGACTGGTCGTCACCGCTCCGCCGCTGGGGGCGGCCGTGCTGCTGGCCCTGCCGCTGCTGGTGGTCGGCTGCCGCTGGTACTTCCGGCGGGCGCCGTCCGCCTACCGCTCGGAGGCCGCGGGATACGCCGCGGTGGCCGCCGCGCTCGCCGAGACGGTCGACGCCGGCCGCACCGTGGAGGCGCACCGGCTGGGCGAACGCCGCATCGCCCTGTCGGAGCGGCGCATCAAGGAGTGGACGGCCTGGGAGCGCTACACGCTCTGGCTCCGGTCGGTGCTGTTCCCGGTCGTCAACATCACCCATGTGACGGTGCTCGCCTCCGTACTGATGGTCGGCGGCGTCTTCGTGCTCCAGGGCTGGATGGGGGTCGGACAGCTCACGACGGGCGCCCTCATCGCGCAGATGCTCGTCGATCCGGTGGGGCTGATCCTGCGCTGGTACGACGAGTTGCAGGTGGCCCAGGTGTCGATCGCCCGGCTGGTCGGCGTCCGCGACATCGAGCCGGACGCCGGGGACGCCTCGCTGGCTCCCGACGGACGGAGGGTGCACGCGGACCGGGTGCACTTCGGCTACCGCGAGGGCGTCGACGTGCTGCGCAAGGTCTCCCTGGAGGTCGAACCGGGCACCCGGCTGGCCCTGGTCGGGCCCTCGGGCGCCGGCAAGTCCACGCTGGGCAGGCTCCTCGCCGGTATCTACGCCCCCCGGGACGGCCGGATCACCCTCGGTGGCGCCGAACTGTCCCGGATGCCCGCCGAGGACGTCCGCTCCCACGTCGCCCTGGTCAACCAGGAGCACCACGTCTTCGTGGGCTCGCTGCGCGACAACCTGCTGCTGGCGCGCACCGACGCCGCGGACGCCGAGCTGTGGGCGGCGCTGGGCGCCGTCGACGCGGACGGCTGGGCCCGCGCGCTCGGCGACGGCCTGGACACCGAGGTCGGCTCCGGCGGATTCGCGCTGACACCGGCCCAGGCTCAGCAGGTCGCGCTGGCCCGCCTGGTCCTGGCCGATCCGCACACCCTGGTCCTGGACGAGGCGACCTCGCTCCTCGACCCGCGCGCGGCCCGGCATCTGGAACGGTCCCTGGCCCGTGTCCTGGACGGGCGCACCGTCGTGGCCATCGCCCACCGGCTCCACACCGCCCATGATGCGGACGTGATCGCCGTGGTCGAGGACGGCCGGGTCAGTGAGCTGGGAAGTCACGACGAGCTGGTCGCGGCGGACGGCGCCTACGCGGCGCTGTGGCGCTCCTGGCACGGCTGAGGCCTCCGGGGTGCCGCGCGCGGTCCCGCCGTCGTGACGGCGGCCACCGCGTGCGGCATGTGCGGCGCGGGGCGCGGTGTCGGCGGTGTGCGCGTCGGCATCGGCGGTGGCGACGGGCGCGTGGTCCGGGAGCGCCGGGGAGACCTGGACGGTCCCGGCGGGCGCACGGCCGGGGCGGGGCGGCCGTGCCGTTGCGCGGTGCCGAACAGGGGTGGAAGTCTGGGAGGTGGAAGCGGCTCGGGGAGCGCCCGGGGACCGTCCGGTTCGAGCCGGGCGGAGCGAGAACGGGCCCGTCCCCAGCACCTGGAGGTACCCGTGGACAGCGCCGACGGATGGGGAGACGACGTCTACCAGCCCGATGACAGCTCCGAGGTCCGGGAGGACACGGGAGTCCTCGACTCGGAGGACACGCTGGTGAACGACGGTGTCGAGGACCCCCTGGACCGCGGTTGGTCCCCTCCCGAGCGGCCGTGGGCCGTGGAGCACACCGGTGTGACCGCGGCCGAGCGCGTCCAGGGCGAGACCCTGGACCAGCGGCTCTCGGAGGAGCTGCCCGATCTCGCCGCGCCGGACGGCGACGGCATCGGTGACTGCGACGGCTCCGACGGGGAACTCCTGGACAACGAGGTCGGTGCCGGCCGCTCCGGCCGGCTCGTCGCGCCCGACGAGGGTGTGCACGAGGACGAGGAGAGCGCGCTGGTCGCCACGGACGTGGGTATCGACGGGGCGGCCGCCTCCGCCGAGGAGGCCGCGATGCACGTCGTCGACGAGGACTCCCTGTAGGACAGGACCCGCCGCTCGCACCCCGTCGCCGCCGCTCTCCGGGCCACCGCCGCACGACGAGGAGCATCCATGCAGCAGGACAAGCACCCCGACTACCACTCCGTGGTCTTCCGCGACCGGGCCGCCGGCTACGCCTTCCTCACCCGGTCGACCGCGTCCAGTGACGAGACCATCGACTGGGACGACGGGGAGACGTACCCGGTGGTGGACGTGGAGATCTCCTCGGAGAGCCACCCCTTCTACACCGGCAAGGCCCGCACGGTCGACTCCGAGGGCCGGGTCGCCCGGTTCGAACGCCGCTACGGCGGCGGTTCCGGCCAGGGCTGAGGCCCCGGAGGAGAGCGGAGCCGGGGACTGGGCGGAGAACGCGGCCGACAGGACTCGTGACGGGCCGACCCGCCGTCCGCGCGGGGGCCGGGCACGGGAGGCCGGGCCCGGCAAACAGCTCAGATGACGTTCAGCGCCGCCGCGCAGCCCACTCCGCCGAGCACCATGAACACCGGCATCAGCACCTTGAGCTCGACCCAGCTGCCCGCCCGGAACCGCATCGCCTTGGGCGGCCCGATCGGGTACCAGCGCCTGCGGCCCACCGGTATCGGCCACAGGATCGGGCATCCGGAGACGGTCAGCGCGTCCCCGATGTCGTGCACCAGCGCGCCCAGCACGATCGGCAGCCCCAGCCACAGGTACTCCTGGCCCGGCGCCGTGAACAGCCAGTCGGAGCCGTTGCCCGGCTTGTCCAGGATCCCGGCGAGGATCCAGGCGCTCGTCCCGGCCAGCAGCCACACCAGGACGTCGCTGCTGGAGCCGCGGGCCGCCCGCCACAGCAGCCCCTCGATGGCCAGGACCATGTGGGCGAAGAGGATCGCGAGGACCGCCCAGCGCCCGCCGGTGATCGCCGCGACGGAGGCACCGCCACCGATCAGCACCGCCCAGAGCCAGGTGTGCGTGAGCGTGCGGTGACCGCCGGAACGGCGCGGGTCGCCCTTCTTGCGCGTCGCCTTGTAGGCGGCGTAGGAGAGCTTGTCCACGATCTCGCAGAGCCAGCGCGACAGCGGACCGAAGGCGTGCGAGATGGTGGCGGCCTTGTGGTCCAGGTCGGGGGCGAGAGCCGCCCCGGCACAGATCAGCGCGCCGACCAGCACGACCGGCCAGGGCATCGGGTGGTCCATCGCCGCGGCCGCCGCCCCGACGCCCAGCCAGGCTGCGGCGCCCGACAGTGAGTGTGCTGGTCCCATCATGGCCGTTCCCCGCCCCGTTCGTCGTGTGCCGTCGTCCAGTCGGACCGGTGTGCTGACACCGCGTCGGCGACACAGCGTAGCGGTCGTGATCTTCGCTCGGGCAGCCGATTCCCGTTGGGGCCGGGCGGCCAGGCAAGATGGGTGCGTGACCCTCATCGATCAGCTGCCGCCGACCGCCGACCCCGACGCCCTCTACGAAGCCTTCGAGTCGTGGGCCCAGGAGCGGGGTCTCACGCTCTACCCGCACCAGGAGGAGGCGCTGATCGAGGCGGTCTCCGGGGCGAACGTGATCGTTTCCACGCCCACCGGGTCCGGCAAGAGCATGATCGCCGCCGGTGCACACTTCGCCGCCCTGGCCCGGGACGAGGTCACCTTCTACACCGCTCCGATCAAGGCGCTGGTGTCGGAGAAGTTCTTCGAGCTGTGCAAGCTGTTCGGCACCGAGAACGTCGGCATGCTCACCGGCGACGCCTCCGTGAACGCGGACGCGCCCGTCATCTGCTGCACCGCCGAGGTGCTGGCGTCCATCGCGCTGCGCGACGGCAAGGACGCCGACGTCGGCCAGGTCGTCATGGACGAGTTCCACTTCTACGCGGAACCGGACCGCGGCTGGGCCTGGCAGATCCCGCTGCTGGAACTGCCGCAGGCCCAGTTCGTCCTGATGTCGGCGACACTCGGCGACGTCTCCTTCTTCGAGAAGGACCTCGCCCGCCGCACCGGCCGCCCCACGGCCGTGGTCCGCTCGGCGACCCGCCCGGTGCCCCTGTCGTACGAGTACCGGCGCACTCCGCTCACCGAGACACTCACGGAGCTGTTGCAGGCGCGGCAGGCGCCCGTGTACATCGTGCATTTCACCCAGGCCCAGGCGGTGGAGCGGGCCCAGGCGCTGATGAGCATCAACATGTGCTCGCGCGAGGAGAAGGAGCAGATCGCCGAGCTGATCGGCAACTTCCGTTTCACCACCAAGTTCGGCCGCAACCTCTCCCGGTACGTCCGGCACGGCATCGGGGTCCACCACGCCGGCATGCTGCCCAAGTACCGGCGGCTGGTGGAGAAGCTGGCCCAGGCCGGTCTGCTGAAGGTGATCTGCGGTACGGACACCCTCGGTGTGGGGGTCAACGTCCCGATCCGCACCGTGCTGTTCACGGCGCTCACCAAGTACGACGGCAGCCGGGTGCGGACCCTGCGGGCCCGTGAGTTCCACCAGATCGCGGGCCGTGCCGGACGCGCGGGCTTCGACACGGAGGGCTTCGTCGTCGCACAGGCCCCCGAGCACGTCATCGAGAACGAGAAGGCCCTCTCCAAGGCGGGCGACGACCCGAAGAAGCGCCGCAAGGTCGTCCGCAAGAAGGCCCCGGAGGGGTTCGTCGCCTGGTCGGACACCACCTTCGACAAGCTCATCGCCTCCGAGCCGGAGCCCCTGACGTCCCGTTTCCGGGTGACGCACACCATGCTGCTGTCGGTGATCGCGCGGCCCGGCAACGCCTTCGAGGCGATGCGGCATCTGCTGGAGGACAACCACGAGCCGCGCAAGCAGCAGTTGCGGCACATCCGGCGGGCCATCGCCATCTACCGCTCGCTGCTGGACGGCGGCATCGTCGAGAAGCTCGACCGGCCGGACGCCGAGGGCCGGATCGTCCGCCTCACGGTCGACCTCCAGCAGGACTTCGCGCTGAACCAGCCGCTGTCCACCTTCGCCCTGGCCGCCTTCGAACTGCTGGACCCCGAGTCGCCGTCCTACGCGCTGGACATGGTGTCCGTCGTGGAGTCCACGCTGGACGACCCGCGGCAGATCCTGGCCGCCCAGCAGAACAAGGCGCGCGGCGAGGCCGTGGCCGCGATGAAGGCGGACGGCGTCGAGTACGAGGAGCGGATGGAGCGCCTCCAGGACGTCAGCTACCCCAAGCCGCTGGAGGAACTGCTCTTCCACGCCTACGACACCTACCGCAAGAGCCACCCGTGGGTCGGTGACCATCCGCTGTCGCCCAAGTCCGTGGTCCGGGACATGTACGAGCGGGCACTGTCCTTCACCGAGCTGGTCTCCCTCTACGAGCTGGCGCGGACCGAGGGCATCGTGCTCCGCTACCTGGCCAGCGCCTACAAGGCCCTGGAGCACACCGTCCCGGACGACCTGAAGTCCGAGGACCTCCAGGACCTGATCGCCTGGCTGGGCGAGATGGTGCGCCAGGTCGACTCCAGCCTGCTGGACGAGTGGGAGCAGCTGGCCAACCCGGCGGAGATGACCGCGGAGGAGGCGCAGGAGAAGGCCGACCAGGTCAAGCCGGTCACCTCCAACGCGCGCGCCTTCCGCGTCCTGGTCCGCAACGCGCTGTTCCGCCGGGTGGAACTCGCCGCCCTCGACCAGGTCGCGGAACTGGGCGAGATGGACGCCGAGTCCGGGTGGGACGAGGAGGCGTGGGGCGAGGCCATGGACCGCTACTGGGACGAGTACGAGGACCTGGGTACCGGTCCGGACGCCCGCGGCCCGAAGCTGCTGGTGATCAAGGAGGAGCCGGAGCACGGGCTGTGGCGGGTGCGGCAGATCTTCGACGACCCGAACGGCGATCACGACTGGGGCATCAGCGCGGAGATCGACCTGGCCGCTTCGGACGCCGAGGGCCGTGCGATCGTGCGGGTGACCGCCGTCGGACAGCTGTGAACCGGCTCCGGTCCCCGGGAAGCACCCGCCCCGCAGCCGTGAACACAGGAGAATCGAGCCCATGACGAACCCGGCCGAGAGGCTTGTCGATCTGCTCGACCTGGAGCAGATCGAGGTCAACATCTTCCGCGGCCGCAGCCCGCAGGAGTCCCTGCAACGGGTCTTCGGCGGGCAGGTGGCCGGGCAGGCTCTGGTGGCCGCCGGGCGCACCACGGACAGCGACCGCCCGGTGCACTCCCTGCACGCGTACTTCCTGCGGCCCGGCCGCCCGGGGGTGCCGATCGTGTACCAGGTGGAGCGGGTGCGGGACGGGCGGTCCTTCACGACGCGCCGGGTCACCGCGGTGCAGCAGGGCCGCACGATCTTCAATCTGACCGCCTCCTTCCACCAGCCCGAACAGGGCAGTTTCGATCATCAGTTGCCGCCGGCCCGCAAGGTGCCGTCGCCGGAGTCCCTGCCGACGGTCGCCGACGAGGTCCGCGAGCACCTGGGCGCGCTGCCGGAGCAGTTCGAGCGCATGGCACGCCGCCAGCCCTTCGACATCCGGTATGTGGACCGGTTGCGCTGGACCGCCGAGGAGGTCGAGGACGCCGAACCGCGGAGCGCGGTGTGGATGCGCGCGGTCGGTCCGCTCGGCGACGATCCGCTCGTGCACACCTGTGCGCTGACGTACGCCAGTGACATGACGCTGCTGGACGCCGTGCGCCTGCCGATCGAGCCGCTCTGGGGTCCGCGCGGTTTCGACATGGCGTCGCTGGACCACGCCATGTGGTTCCACCGGCCATTCCGGGCGGACGAGTGGTTCCTGTACGACCAGGAGTCACCGATCGCGACGGGCGGGCGGGGGCTGGCCCGCGGGCGCATCTACGACACCGAGGGGCGTCTGCTGGTGTCCGTCGTCCAGGAGGGTCTGTTCCGCCCGGTGTGACCCTCGCGCGCCGACGGGCCGCCGGGCCTCCGGTGTGGCGCGGGCCGCGGACGCGTCACGGCTCGCGGGTCAGGCCCCTCTGCGGAACAGCCGTCCGAGCAGTCCGGGCGAGCGTCGTGCGGGCCGCTGCCCAGGGTGGTGTCCGGACCGCTTCCCGGCGGGCTCGGGCGGACGGCGTCGCTCCGGAGCGTGCCGTCGGCTGTCGAGGGCGGGACGCCGGTCGGCGGCTCGCCGCCGGTCTCCGAGCGGACGTCGCCCGGAGCCCGGCCCCGGGACAAGGTGACGGGATGCCGGATCGGCGTGGTGCGGCGCCGGGCGCGGTGCGGGCCGCTGGGCGCGGGCTTCCCGCATCGATTGCGCCAAATCGGCCCGGAGCCACGCGATCTCGTCGGCGTCCTGCGCCGTGGAGAGGTGCTCGACCAGGTCGGCGGCGGGCGAACCAGGCGCGCCGTGCGGCTGCGGCCTGGTCCGGTGGCGGTTCAGATGGGCGCGTTCATAGGGATCGGGGACGATCTCCGAGATCTGGAGCGGGTCGAGCAGTGACGCCGGGGCCGCCGCCTGCGCCCAGGGGTCGTCGGCGGCCTGCCGGAGCAGGAAGCCCAGATGCCGTCCGCGCCAGTTGCGCGGGCGCAGGTCCACGCCCGCGTCCAACTGGTCCCGCAGCGTCTCGGCCAGCGGCCGGGTCAGCAGCGAGGTGTTCTTCTCGTCGGCCGCGAACTGCCGCAGTTCGTCGGCAAGATACAGCCAGACGACGGCCCGGTACCGATTGAGGTAGAAAGCGACGGGCACGAGCAGGCCCAGCCGGGCCAGGCGGGTGAACCGGACCGTGGTCATCCGCATGATCTCCGCGGCCTGCCTGGTGCCCACCGCCTCCACCCGATCGCGCAGCGCCTGCGGAAAGCCCTCCCGTGCCCGGAGCCGCTCGATCTCGGCTCGCTCCACGCGGCAGCCGCCTCCGCCGTCGTCGGCGAGCGTCCGGATGTGGCCGAGGCCCACGGCGAGTTCGAACTCGCGGCGCTTCAGTCCCAGTTCACTGGCGGCTCGGCTCCGGCCGACGGACGCGCCGGGATTCCCGGAGGCCGGCTGGAGGGCGGATGCGGACTCGTGCGTGATGGTGGTGCCGGACATGTGTCCCCCGTGAGTGAGTTGCTCGCGCCTGCCGCGCTCGCACACCAAAAACCGTAGCCGGAACCGCGCATTTCGGCGCAAGCCTGTGGATAACTCACGGGTGACCTGCGGACACGCTGGTCAGAGGTCGGTGGTGGGGGGACGCTCGGGTTGGCGAGTGGCGACGTCGAGATGCTCGCCGACCCTGTTCACCAGCCGGGTCATCTCGTAGGCGATCAGGCCGATGTCGGCCTCGGCGCTGCTGAGGACGCACAGGCAGCTGCCCGCGCCGGCGGCGGTCACGAACAGCACCGCGTCGTCGAACTCGACCATCGTCTGCCGTACCGTCCCCGCGCCGAAATGGCGTCCGGACCCTTTGGCGAGGCTGTGCAGGCCGGACGCGACGGCGGCCAGGTGCTCCGCGTCCTCGCGGCGCAGGCCCGTGCTGGCTCCGGTGACCAGTCCGTCGGTGGACAGGACCAGGGCATGCCGGACGTCCCCCACCCGCTCGGTCAGGTCGTCCAGCAGCCAACCGAGTGTGCGGTTGTGCTCCATGATCTGTTCGCCCCCCACGCATCGTCTCCTCCAGATCGGAGGATCTCCCGCCAGCCTTCCCCACTGTTCCTGCCCCGGCAAGCAGGATGGGGGCATGGCACAGAAGATGACCGACGAGGAATGGCGGGCGTTCGTCTCGCACGGCACCCGCACCGGCAAGCTGTCGACCGTCCGGGCCGACGGAAGCCCGCATGTTGCGCCGATCTGGTTCCTGCTCGACGGGGACGACGTGGTCTTCAACACCGGGAAGGAGACGGTGAAGGGGCGCAATCTGGTGCGGGACGGCCGGTTCGCGCTCTGTGTGGACGACGACCGGCCGCCGTTCACCTTCGTGGTGGTGCAGGGCCGGGCCCGGCTGTCCGAGGACCTGGACGAGGTCCGGCACTGGGCGGCCCGGATCGGCGCCCGCTACATGGGCGAGGAGCGCGCCGAGGAGTTCGGGGAACGCAACGGCGTACCAGGAGAGCTTCTGGTCCGGGCCGCGATCGACAAGGTCGTGGCGGTGCGGGACCTCGCCGACTGATTCCGGCCGGTGCCGGGCGATCCCCGATACCGGCCGGTGCCCGGTGATCCCCCGATTCCGGCCGATACCAGGTGGTCCTGATTCCGGCTGAGGCCGTGATTCCGGCTGATCCGCGCGGACCCCGGCTCGGACCGGGGCACCTCCGCCCGTCGGCCGCGTCGGCCGTTCCCGGCACGCCTGCGGGGTGGTGCGGGATCATGCCGTGCATGAGTGACGACATCACGCACGTCCAGGAGTTCTTCACCGCCCGCGCCGCGGACTGGGACAGCAGGTTTCCCGACGACGGCCCCGCCTATGCCGCCGCCGTCGCCGAGCTGGGACTCGGCGACGGCGACCGCGTGCTCGACGCGGGGTGCGGGACCGGGCGCGCGCTGCCGCCGCTGCGCGCCGCCGTGGGAGTGTCGGGTGTGGTCGTGGGCGCCGATGTCACACCGGCGATGCTGGAGGCCGCGGTACGGGCCGACCGTGACCGTGAGGGGCGGCTGCTGCTGGCCGATGTCGGCGCGCTGCCGTTCAGGACGGAGTCGTTCGACGCCGTCTTCGCGGCCGGTCTCGTCGCGCATCTGCCGCGTCCCGCCGAGAACCTGCGGGAGTTGCGGCGCGTGGTGCGGCCCGGTGGCACGCTGGCGTTGTTCCATCCGATCGGCCGGGCGGCGCTCGCGGCGCGTCAGGGGCGCCGGATCACACCGGACGACCTGCGCGCGGAAGACCGTCTCCGCCCGCTGCTGGCCGGATCGGGGTGGCGCATGACGTCGTACGTCGACGAGGACGCCCGCTTCCTGGCGCTGGCCGTCCGGGAGGGCTGACCCGCCGTCCTGCGCCCCGGGCGGTGTGCGCCGTACCGGCCACCGGCCGGGCCCCGCTCACAGCGTTCCGGCGACGGCTGCGGCGAACACGCCGGGGTTGTCGAACATGATGTTGTGGCCCGCGTCCGGCACGGTCACCACGCGTACGCCCGCCTTCTCCAGACCGCTCCTGCCCGGCAGTTCGCCGCTCAGCTCCCCCTGGAGGCAGAGGCGGTCCACGGGGAGGCGCACAAGCATGTCGCGCATCGTGGGCCGGGTGCCGCGGCGGAGCGCCACCGCACTGCGGTGCAGTGCGCGCGGGTCGGTGAGCCGCAGGGTCGCCAGCCACACGGGACCCGCCTGGAGCAGCACGCGCGCGTGGCCGCCGTCGACGAACGCCTCCTCGTCGAAGGAGCCGATGATGCTGCTGCCCGCGCTCGCCGGTGGGAGCGGATCCAGATTGGGCTCGGCGAGGACCAGCCGGGAGACGAGGTCGGGCCTGCGGTGGGCGAGCACGATCGCGACGGCCCCGCCCATACTGTGCGCCACCATTTCGGCGCCGGTCAGTTCCGCCTCGTCCAGTGCGCGGGCCACGGCGTCCGCGTGCTCCTCCAGGGTGTAGCCGAAATCGGCGGGCCGGTCGCTGATGCCGTGTCCGGGCAGGTCGACGAAGAGGCTGCGCCGCCCGCCGACTCCGGGGCGGGCCGCGATGTGCGCGTGGTAGACGGACGAGACCGAGCCGAGTCCGTGCACGTACACGCGCGCGGGCTCGGCGCCCGGTGCCTCGGTCCAGCGGATCATGCTGCCCGCACCGTCGAACTCGGCCTGTCTCATGTCACCCTCCGCGCATCGCGACACCGGCACGTCCGGCACCCCTCAAGGAGCATACATCGGGAACGAGGTATTATATGGGCGATGTATATAGGGAGCGTTGTACAGCCGATGTGCCGTACCAGGAGTGCGATGTACCACGGATGTGCGCGACAATGCGGGGATGCTGGAGCTGGCCATCCTCGGATTTCTTCACGACGCCCCCCTGCACGGCTATGAGCTGCGCAAACGCATCACCGCGCTGACGGGTCACGTACGGCCCGTCGCCGAGAGCACGCTCTATCCCGCGATCAAGCGGCTGGAGAAGGCCGGCCTGCTCGAACGGGCCACCGAGCCGGGGGCCGTGGCGGCACCGCGCCACGTCCTCACGCTCACCGACGAGGGCAGGCGCGAACTGCGCCGCCGCCTCGCCGAACCGGTCCAGCAGGACATCACGGACGAGAACCGCTGGTTCACCGTCCTGGCCTTCCTCAGGCACCTGGACGATCCGGGCGACCAGGCGGCCGTCCTGCGGCGCAGACTGAGCTTCCTGGAGACCCCTTCGAGCTTCTTCTACGAGGGCGACCGGCCGCTGCGGGCCGAAGAACTCGGCGACCCCTTCCGGCGTGGCATCCTCACCGTCGCACGGGCCACCAGCCAGGCGGAACTGGCCTGGCTGCGCACCACGATCGGCTCACTGGACGACTCCGTCGGCTGAGTCGCCGGCGTGCCGCACCGGACAGCCCCGCAGGCCGGGGACGGGACGGGTGCCGAGGTCGGCCACCCGGTAGCCGTCCGGGTAGCTCTTGATCTCCCGGTTCTGCCGCGCGAAGTGCGGCGCGCTGCGCGGCGGCAGCAGTCTGACGGCCCGGCCCCGGGCGCGCACCGCGCCACGTACGAGGCGGCGGGTCATGGCGGTCGGCGGGTCGTAGCGGAACGCCTCCAGCAGCGGCTCGTCGAGCAGGGCCAGGGTGGCACGGCGCAGCAGCGGAGCGAGGGGGCGCGGGTACCAGGAGGCCATCAGACCGAGTGTGGCGTCGGAGACCGTCCGCGCCCGCTCGTCCCAGCCGAAATGGGCCTTCTCGTAGGCGTCGAGGTGCGCCTCGAACTCATCGTACGACTCGGGGATGTCCTTGATGCCCATGTGCCGGCCGAGCGTGCGGTAGTGGACGGCGGCGGCCACGGTCTCGTGCCGGGACAGTCTGCGCCAGCCGTAGGCGTCGATCCACCGCTTGGGCATCACGACGAACGTGCACAGCACATAGCGCATGTCGTCGTTGCCGATGTCGTAACTGCGGTGCATCTGGTTGATGCGCCGGATGGCGGTGCGGCCCGGTTCACCGGCGAATCCGTGCTCGATGACGGTGTCGAGGAGCAGCGCCGTGTCATCGTACCGCTTCTGGGAGCGCTCCGTGAGTTCGGCCGTCTCGGCGAGCAGCCGGCCGATGCTCGGGACGGCGTACGTCCGGTAGAGGGCCAGTTCCAGGGCACGGGTGAAGTCCCAGGGGAACTCGTACACCGCGGTCAGCCGGTGGATCTCCGTCGCCTCGGTCACCGGATCCATCCGACGGATCTGCTCGAGCCGGTCGAACCGCTTCGCCACTGCGCACCCCTCCTGCCGTCCGTACCCCAACTCTACTGTGCGTAGCCACAGATGGACCATCCGTGTCGGCACCATGCGCCCGGTGCGGCACCCGAGGGGCACCGGGGCGGCCGTTTCGTCCCTTACGGGGTGGAAAACCGCAGGTCCGTGCGGTGACTGGACTCGTGACAACCTCCTGGCCCGCCCACTAGGGTGCGCGCCGTTGGACGAACCGATGGGGAGGCTGGGATGGCCGGGACGGACGAGGAAGCCGTCGCCGCCGCGGACGACGCGCTCTATGTGCTGACGGCGGTGCTGCTGACGCCCGCGCAGTTCCCGAGCGTGCTGGGCGACGACTATCCGGAAGCCTGTGCGGCGCTCGGCCTGGCCCCGCTGGTGGACGGGTACGGGCTGGTGCTCGGTCAGGACGGCGCCGGGGCGCGGTGGACCGTGGTCGTCGACGACGTGTCACTGGTGGCGGTGGCCATCGCGTCCTGGGACTGCGGCATGGAGTACGACCTGTCGCCCGGGGAGCGCACGGTGGTCGCCGCCCTGCCGGGCTGGCCGCTCGACGTGGCCGTCGCGGCACCCGGCGTGCCCGCGCCGCACGATCCCGCCCGCGACGCGGGGGACGGCCCCTTGCTGACGCCGCCGGACACCAGCGTCTGGGGGCCCGCCCAGCGCCGTCTGGGCGCCGATGAGATCGCCCTGCGCTGGACGGCGTGGCGGGAGCAGATCGACGACGCCACGTACTTCGCCCCGGCCGGGGGAAGCCGACCAAAGGGGGGCGAACCCGAGGAGACCGCCCAGGGGCGGGGCTCCGGTCTGGGCCGCGACCCCGGGGACGGATTGGCGTCCGAGCGGGACCCGGAGACGGGCCAAGGGGCCGAGGACGGGGGCGGGGGCGGGGGCGGCGAAAGCGTGGCGGACGGGACCGGGCAGGACGCCCCCACGGGGCATCGCGGTGTCCGGCGTGCCCTGGCGGAGGCCCACGCGTACGTGGACTCTCCGCCGCCGCTGGGCCGGGTCAGGTCGTCCTTCGCTCCGGGTGAGGCGCGGACCCTGCGTGCGGACGGACCGGGCTGGTCGATGGTGGCCCGGACCGACGACATCGCCTTCGTACTCCTCGACGAGGAGCCCGGCGAGGTGCTGCCGGTGGGCCGGGGAACGGAGTTGCCCCGTCTGCTGGAGGCCCTCGACCGGCTGGCGGTACGCCCCAGCTGACCCGCTCGCGAGACCAGGCTCGCACCCCGGGGGCGCCATCACCCATGACGCCCCCCCCCCCGCAGACCTCCCCGGACGCGCGTATCGCGAGCATTCCGTGGTGGCTCGTCCACCGACGTATGTCTTGAATCACCACAGCGAACCCGCTCTGGCATATGGCGCCGACCCATGGAGTTGGCGGGAGCGGACCCCGCACGATGGGGCGGCTCCGGGCCCGCACCTCCTCGTGCGCCGGCCCGAGCACCGCCTTTGTTCCCGTCCCCTTCGGAGGTCGTCGTGCGTCTGTCCCGTGGAGTCCCGCTCGCCGCCGCCGCGCTGCTGACCGGCATCGCCGCCTGGCCCGCCCCGGTGGCCGCCGCGACCGGTCCCGACGGCCACTGCGGGCACGGGAACCGGCTGCGGGTGCCGGGCGCGGCCTTCGCGCAGACGGCGTGTCTGCCCGATCTGACCACCACGGGACTCGCCGGAACCTCCTTCACGGACATGGCCGACCAGGCCGGGCTGACCGCCCGGGACACGCGTGTACCTTCCGGGGTGCCCGGTGTGCAGATCGACGGCTATTTCCCGGACTCCTCGCACTTCAACACCACGCACGGGTGGCGGCACGACGCGCAGTTCGTGATCCGGCTGCCGGACCACTGGAACGGCGGTCTGGTGGTCACCGGAGCGCCGGGCACACGCAAGCAGTACGCCACGGACAAGGCCATCTCGGACCAGGTGCTGGCTCAGGGCTACGCCTACGCGGCCACGGACAAGGGCAACAGCTCGGCCGACTTCTACCGCGACGGAGTCCGGCCCGGCGACGCGGTCGCCGAGTGGAACACGCGCACCACCCAGCTCACGCGCGCGGCACGCGGTGTGCTCACCGAACGGTACGGCCGCGCACCGCGCCGGACGTACATGACCGGCATGTCCAACGGCGGATACCTCACGCGCTGGCAACTGGAGCACCATCCGGAGCTGTACGACGGCGGGGTGGACTGGGAGGGCGCCCTGTGGACGGCGGGCGGTCCGAACCTGCTCACCTCGCTGCCCGCCACCGTGGCCCGGTCCCTGGGGTCGGCCGGTGACTCGGCGCTGTACGCCGTGGGATTCGCGCGCGGGTCGGAGTTCCTGTGGCCCTACCACGAGCAGGCGTACTGGGGGGTGACGCAGAAGATCTACCGGGCCGAGTTCGACCCCGGCTACGACCCGGCCTGCCCAGGAACGTCGGCCGGGAGCACGCCGGAGCAGATCCTGGCGCCGTGCCCCTCCGACGCCGCCTACGACTACGCCGCACGTCCCGCCTCGGTGCACCGGGCGGTGGCCCGGGTCGCACTCACCGGACGGATCGGCAGGCCGCTGATCACCCTGCACGGTGACCTGGACTCGCTGCTTCCCCGGGCCGCGGACTCCGACGTGTACGCGCGCATGGTCGACGCCAGCGGCCGGGGCGCTCTGCACCGGTACTACACGATCGAGGGCGGCACACACGTCGACGGGCTGTACGACACCTATCCGGACCGGCTGCGGCCGGTCCTGCCCTGTTACCGGTCCGCTTTCGACGCTCTGGCGGCGTGGGTGGAGCACGGTGTGCGGCCGCCCGCGGACCGGACCGTCGGCAGGCCCGCGAGCGGTGATGTGGTCGACTCCTGCACCCTGGACGGAAGGGCGCCCGGACATTAGGACCTCGGCCGGCGGATCAGCGGTCGAGTTCCTTGCGGGTGACGCGGCGCAGCCGACGACGCTGGGAGGGGTCCAGCGCGAGGTAGGCGGCGGCCGGGACACCCAGGACGATCAGGAGCACGGCCCAGAAGGGCAGCCAGATCCACAGGATCAGGCCGACCGCCACGCTACCCGCGGCGATCTTCGCTTTCTTCGACATCTGTCGCCTCCTTCGCGGCCACTGCCGCTCTCTGTCGTGAAAACGGCTCCGCCGCTCCGGCGGTTCCGGTCCGCGACCCCGAGAAGTCCCTGAGTCATCCCTGAGCCGCGCCCCTACGGGTCGCCTCGGGCCGGCCCTGGGTTCCCCGTCGTCACCCCATACTGCCTGCGCGGTCCGTGCGATGCTGCCTGCGCAGTCCGTGCGCCCGTGCGGTCCGGCCGGTGGCGCCCCGAGAGCCTGTGTACCGGCCCCGCCTACTCCACCCTCAGAGGCTCCCCCACCTCGTACAGATGACGCAGGGCCTGGCGGTAGGAGTCGACGAGGCCGGTCTCCGTGTAGGGGATGCCGAGGTCCTGGCAGTGGGCGCGGACCAGGGGCTGGGCGAGCCGCAGGTGCGGGCGCGGCATGCTGGGGAACAGATGGTGCTCGATCTGGTAGTTGAGGCCGCCGAGGAACCAGTCCGTCAGGACACCGCCCCGGATGTTGCGCGAGGTGAGCACCTGGCGGCGCAAGTGCCCCCAGCGGTCGCCGTCCGAATCCGGCATCTCCATGCCCTTGTGGTTGGGCGCGAAGGACAGTCCCAGGTGCAGGCCGAACAGCGCCTGGTGCACGGCGGCGAACGCCAGGGCCTTCCCCGGGGACAGCACGGTGAGCAGCAGCGCCGCGTACCCCACGACATGGGCCACGAGGAGCGCGCCCTCCACGAGGCGTTCCCGGGGCGACTGGCGGCGCAGGTCCTTGAAGCCGTGCACCTTGAGGGCCACGCCTTCGAGGAGGGTGAGCGGGAAGAACAGCCAGGCCTGGTTCCGGGTGAGCCAGCGGCGGAAGCCCTGCCGGACACCGGCCTGTTCGCCGGTGAAGACCAGTACGTCGGCGGCGACGTCCGGGTCCTTGTCACGGTGGTTGGGGTTGGCGTGGTGGCGGTTGTGCTTGGCGTTCCACCACGAGTAGCTCAGGCCGAGCAGCAGGTTGCCGTGCACCAGGCCGATCACCCGGCTGACCGCCTTGTCGCCGCTGATCTGCGCGTGTCCGGCGTCGTGGCCGATGAACGCGGTGCGGGCGAAGAGCACGGCGAACGGCACCGCCAGGAGCAGCGCCCACCAGGAGTCGCCCACGAGGAAGAGTCCCGCGACGACCGCCGCGAGGGCCAGCGCGTTGCCGGCGACGACGCGCGCGTACCACCCGTGCCGCCGCCCCAGCAGTCCCCGGTCCTTGACGGTGCGCAGCAGGGGGGCGAACTCGCTGCCGGCGGCGGACCCGCCGGCCCTCTCCTCGATGCCGTCCACGACGGCTGCGGCGGGCTGGGGCATGGCGGGGTCTCCGGTCTCTCGGCAACAGCCTGACCTGAGAAAACGTAGGGATCGAAGCGCTGTCCCGACCATGGCGCCAACACCCCGGCCCGCAGGGGGGCCGCCTCCCCGCGGCCCGGGGGAACACCCCCGCAGGTGCCGGGGGGCCAGCGACACCACGGCAGGCCATGTCCACGTCACCGACGCCTTGGTCCCGGTCGGCCGCCGACGTGCTGTACCCTCGGCGGCCGACCCCCAGTAGTCAAATTTGAGGAATCGCCATCACCGTGCAGCGGACTTCCCCGGCGACACCGTCCGACCTCTCCGAACTCGCCCGTTGCTGCGCCGTGTTCCTGCCCGCGGACCCCGCGCGCTCCGGCCGGGTCGCCTTCTGGCGTCCCGACGGCTCGACTCCCCCGGCTCCCGCCCAGACATCCGTGACCGAGCTGACGGTCGTCGTCCCCCGCGAGGGCGGGGTCGCTCCGGTGACCGTACCCGCCGTCGTCCTTCCCCTGCGCTCGGCGCTGCCGGTGCTCACGCACGCGCGTGCCGGTGGCCCGGGGCACCGCGCCGCCGCCTTCTGGGGCGCGGCGGCCGTACTGGGCCTGCACTTCACGGCGCGCGGCCTGCTGCTGCCGGGACTGTCGGAGGCCGACCACGATGCCTGGCGCGCGGCGCCCCTCCTGGGCGAGGACGCGGAGCGGGTCGGCGCACTGGCCGCCGCGATGCCGCCCGAGGCGCACGCCGTACCGCTCGACGTGCCCGGACCGCCGCGGCTGCCCGATCCCCGGCGTCTGCTGCGCGCCTTCCTGGACGCGGTCGCCGACACGCTGCCCCGCTCGCCCGCCGCGTCCCTGGCCACGGGCGGACCGGCCTACGCGGCACAGGAACCGCAGCACCTCCCGGAGCAGCGGGCATGGGCCGCCGAGGTCGCCGCGGGCCACGACGCGGGCCTGCGGATCTCCTTGCGGGTCGAGGTGAGGGGGCTGGAGGCCGCCGACGACGACGGCCCGGCCCCCCGGTTCCGCGCGGTGCTACAGGTGCACAGTGTGAGCGGTCCCGACCGGGTGTCCGACGCCGCGGAGGTCTGGGCCGGACCGGGCGGCCCCGCCGAGACGTTCGGACCCCGCGCGCGGACGGACGTCCTGCTCGCGCTGCGCCGGGCGGCCCGGTCCTGGCCCGCGCTGACACCACTGCTGTCGGCGGCCGTGCCGGACGCCGTCGAACTCGCCGACGAGGAGATCGCCGAACTGCTCGGGGAGGGCACCCGTGCGCTCGCCGTCGCCGGGGTCGAGGTGCACTGGCCGGCGGCGACGGCCCGCGGGCTGACCTCCGGGGCGACCCTCGGACCACCGGACGGCGCGGGCGGCACGCCGGGTCCCGTGCCGGGCCCCGGCGCGGCGCTGTCCGCCGACGCACTGCTCGCCTTCGACTGGTGGTTCGCGCTGGGCGGTCAGCGGCTCACCCGCGCGGAGCTGGACCGTCTGGCGGAGGCGAACCGGCCCCTGGTGCGGTTGCGCGGCCAGTGGGTGCTGGTCAACCCCGACGAGGTGCGCCGCGCCCGGGGACGGCAGGACCGGAAGGTCACCGCCGTGCAGGCGCTGGGCGCCGCCCTGACGGGCTCCGCCGAGGTCGACGGCCACCGGGTCGAGGTGCGGCCCACGGGATGGCTGGCGGCCCTGCGGGACCGGCTCACGGGCCCGCAGGCGCAGGACCCGGTGGAGCAGCCGGCCGCGCTCGCCGCCCGGCTGCGCGAGTACCAGGCGCGCGGTCTGGGCTGGCTGGTGCGGATGACGTCGTCGGGGCTCGGCTGCTGTCTGGCCGACGACATGGGACTCGGCAAGACGATCACCCTGATCGCGCTGCACCTGCACCGGCAGCAGGATCCGGCCACCGGCGGTCCCACCCTGGTGATCTGCCCGACGTCGCTCATGGGCAACTGGCAGCGGGAGATCGAGAGGTTCGCGCCCGGTACGCCGGTGCGCCGCTTCCACGGTGCGCGGCGCGACCTGACCGGCCTCGCCGACGGCGAGATCGTGCTGACCACGTACGGCACGATGCGCCTGGACGCGCCGCGGCTGTCCGAGGTGGCCTGGGACATGGTCGTGGCGGACGAGGCGCAGCATGTGAAGAACCCGTACTCGGCCACGGCCCGGCAGTTGCGGACCATCGGGGCACGCGCGCGCGTGGCGCTCACCGGCACTCCCGTGGAGAACAACCTTTCCGAGCTGTGGGCGATCCTCGACTGGGCGACCCCGGGCCTGCTGGGCGGCCTCGGCGCCTTCCGCACGCGCTACGCGCAGGCTGTAGAGAGCGGCCGGGACCCGGCCGCCGCCGAGCGTCTCGCGCGGCTCGTCGGGCCGTTCCTGCTGCGGCGCCGCAAGTCCGACCCGGGGATCGCGCCCGAGCTGCCGCCCAAGACGGAGACCGATCACGCCGTCTCCCTCACCGCGGAGCAGACCGGGCTCTACGAGGCCCTGGTGCGCGAGACGCTCGCCGGGATCTCCGCCGCGGACGGCATGGCGCGGCGCGGGCTGGTCGTGAAGCTGCTGACCGGCCTGAAGCAGATCTGCAACCATCCGGCACAGTTCCTCAAGGAGGACCGGCCGAGGATCCCCGGACGGTCCGGGAAGCTCGAACTGCTGGACGAACTGCTCGACACCGTCCTCGCGGAGGACGCGGCGGTGCTGGTCTTCACCCAGTACGTGCGGATGGGACGGCTGATCGAGCGGCATCTCGCGGCCCGCGGGGTGCGGTCGCAGTTCCTGCACGGCGGCACCCCTGTCGCGGAGCGTGAGGCGCAGGTCCGCCGCTTCCAGGACGGTGAGGTGCCGGTGTTCCTGCTGTCGTTGAAGGCCGCGGGCACCGGACTGAACCTCACGCGCGCGGAGCACGTCGTGCACTACGACCGCTGGTGGAACCCCGCGGTGGAGGCGCAGGCCACCGACCGGGCGTACCGCATCGGCCAGAGCCGGCCCGTGCAGGTGCACCGGCTGATCGCCGAGGGCACGGTCGAGGACCGTATCGCCGCGCTGCTGCACCGCAAGCGTGATCTCGCCGACGCGGTCCTCGGGTCGGGCGAGGCCGCGTTCACCGAACTGACCGACGCCGAACTGGCCGCGCTGGTCGAGCTGCGAGGAGAGGTCCGATGAACGAGCACGCGAGCGACACGGAGCGGATCTTCGCGGCGCTGCCCCCGGCCCAGGGGCGGGGTTTCGCCCGGACGTGGTGGGGCCACGCCTGGCTGAAGGCGCTGGAGGACACCGCGCTGGAAGCCCAGCAGGTGCGTGCGGGTCGGCGTCTGGCCCGCGCGGGAGCGGTGGGCGCCGTGTCGGTGCGTCCGGGCCGGATCACGGCGGTGGTGCACGACCGGGACCGCACGGCTCACCGGGCGGACGTCCTGCTGGAGCCGCTGTCCGACGACGGATGGGCTCGCTTCCTCGATGTGGCCGTGGAGCGCTCGGGGCACCTGGCGGCCCTGCTCGACCGCGATCTGCCGCCCGAACTGGTCGAGGACGCCGCGGCCGCCGGCATCGAACTCCTGCCGGGCATCGGTGACCTGGAGCCCCGGTGCGACTGCGGGGCGTGGGACCACTGCGGGCACACGGCGGCACTGTGCCACCTGGTGGCGCGGCTGCTGGACGAGGACCCCCTCGTGCTGCTGCTGATGCGCGGCCGGGACGAGCGGACCCTGTTCGGTGAACTGCACGCCCGGGACGCGGCGGCGGCCGACGGACAGGCACCGCCGGACGGTGTGGACGCGGCGGAGGCGTACGCCCGCGGGTCCGCCCTGCCGCCGCTGCCGCCGCCGCCCGGACCGCCGGCGGGGCCGGGTCTGCCGCCGTCGCTCGGCACCGAGACGGTTCCGGCGCCCGGGGTCGATCCGGCGGCACTGGAGTTCCTGGCCGCGCGCACCGCCGCCAGGGCCCACAGGTGGCTCACCGGGGCGGGCGACGGCATCTCCCGGGGATGGGCGGACGAGTTCGGCCCGACCGTCGGGCAGGACGCCGTACGCCTCGCCGCGGGCGCCTCCGAAGGCACCGCCGACGCGGGCGGTCCCGGTGATCGCGCCCTGCTGGACCGGCTGGCCAAGGGCTCGGGGCGCAGCAGAGCACAACTCGCGCGTGCCGTGCGGGCGTGGCGGACGGGCGGCGCCGCCGGTGTGGCCGTGCTGGAGGAGGAGTGGGCCGTGGACGGCGAGGCACAGGCACGCGCGCGTGCCGCCCTGGCGGCGGCCTGGGAGGAGGACCGGCCGTCCCTGCGGGCCACGGGAAACCGCTGGACCGTCGTCGGCACGGGCCACCAGATCCGGCTGGGGCGGGACGGCCGTTGGTGGCCCTTCCGCAAGGAGCACGGTCACTGGACACCGGCGGGCGGTCCCGCCCAGGATCCCGCGACCGCGCTCGCCACGGCGGAGGGCCCGGACGGCGCGGAGGGCGCCGCAGTGGGCGCCGCGGGGACCTGCCCGGGGCACGAGGGCGTCTGAGGCTCCCGGACATGCCTCGGCCTGCTGGGGCGCGCCTGGGAACGCCGGGGCAGGCGCGTGCCCGGACCAGGCGGCGGAGCGTCTGCCGGAGCGGCCGCTCCCGGTCGGTCAGCCGCAAGGCGCCACCCGCGCATCCGACACGCCGACCACACCAAGAAAGTCCCAGGTCGACGGCCTGCCGACGCCTCCCGTTCACGCCTCCTTAGCCCTCCGTTGCGCGGGGCGTCCAACCCTGACCGCTGTCAGCACACTTGGCTCTCAGGAGGCCCGATGTCCTCGCACGTCCCCGGTCGGCGCCGTGTCCGGCGCACTCTCGCAGCGGGGCTTCCGCTCGCCCTGCTCGCCGGGCTGGCGGCAGCCGGTTCGGCCACGGCCGCCGACGGCCACGACCGGGGCGGGCGGGCCCCTTCCCGTGACGCGCGCGTCGTCGGCACGGCCACGCTCGGGGACATACCGCTCGGCGCGTTCAGCAACCGGCTGCTGCCGGGCACCGTGGACGACGACCGGGGCGTGAACCTGGGCGGCATCGGCAGCGACATCTACCCGGCGGGCCGCAAGGGCGAGTTCTGGACGGTCACCGACCGCGGGCCGAACGGCCAGATCAAGGTGTCCGGCAAGAAGCGCCGTACGTTCCCGGTGCCCGGCTTCGACCCGGCGATCGTGAAGATCAAGGTGTCGGGCGGCGCGGTGCGGGTGCTGGACGCCATCCCTCTGACCACCTCCTCCGGCAAGCCCGTCACCGGCCTGTCCAACCAGGAGGGACGCGACGAGGCCCCGTACTCCTACGACGCGCGGACCCCGCTGCCGTACAACCCGAACGGGCTGGACACCGAGGGCATCGTCCGGGCGGCGGACGGCTCCTTCTGGCTCGTCGACGAGTACGGTCCTTCGCTGGTCCATGTCTCCGCGCGCGGGAAGGTGCTCACCCGGTACGTGCCCAAGGGGCTGCGGCTCAGCGGCGCCGACTACCGTGTGGTGGAGGCGCTGCCGTCCGTGCTGCTGCACCGGAAGGGCAACCGCGGGTTCGAGGGGCTCGCGCTGCTGCCGGGCGGTGACCTGGTGATGGCGGTGCAGAGCCCGCTGTCGCTGCCCGACGCCGCCTCCGGGGACGCCTCGCGCACCACCCGGCTGCTGCGCTTCTCGCCCCGCAAGCAGGCGGTCACCGCCGAGTACGCGTACCGCTTCGACCCGGTGGGCGTCGTCGACCCCGGCGAGGACGACACCTCCGAGCTGAAGATCTCCTCGGTGGTCGCGGTGGGCCGTGACCGGCTGCTGGTGGAGGAGCGCACCGACAGGGCGGCACGGCTGCACCTGGTGCGGCTGGACCGCCGGGCGGACATCCTCGGCGGCCGGTGGGACGACGACACCACCTCGCCGTCGCTGGAGCAGCTCGACGATCCCGCGGCGGCCGGTGTGCCGGTGCTCGCCAAGCGGCTCGTGGTCGACCTGGGCAAGGTCGCCGGGGTGCCGGGGAAGATCGAGGGCGTCGCGCGCGTGGACGACCGGACGCTCGCCCTGATCAACGACAACGACTTCGGGATGACGGACGGCCCGGACGCGTTCGACGCGCAGGGGCGGCTGGTGGACAGCGGCATCAAGACCACGGTGACCTACGTGCGGCTGCCGCACCGCATCTGACACGGCGTCATCGAAAGGGGCGGCACGCGCGCGTGCCGCCCCTTTCCCGCGCCCCCGGCTCAGCCTCGGGCGCCGAGCAGGTGGTCCATGGCGAGCTGGTCGAGGTGTTCGAAGGCCATGCCGCGGGCCGCGGCGGCGTCGGTGTCGAACTCCTCGTAGGCCGAGCGGTCGGCCAGCAGCGCCTGGAGGCCGTCGGCCGCGGTGGGCCGCGTGAGCTGGTCGAGGCGCGCGGCGCGCAGGGCCTCCTGGACGTCGGGATCGGCGCGGAAGGCGGCGGCGCGCTCCTTGAGGATGAGGTAGTTGCGCATACAGCCGGCCGCGGAGGCCCACACGCCGTCCAGGTCCTCGGTGCGCGGCGGCTTGAAGTCGAAGTGGCGCGGACCGTCGTACCCGGCGCTCTCCAGCAGGTCGACGAGCCAGAACGCGGCGCGCAGATCACCGGCGCCGAAGCGCAGGTCCTGGTCGTACTTGATGCCGGACTGGCCGTTGAGGTCGATGTGGAAGAGCTTGCCCGCCCACAGGGCCTGCGCGATGCCGTGCGGGAAGTTCAGTCCGGCCATCTGCTCGTGGCCGACCTCGGGGTTCACGCCGTACAGCTCGGGGCGCTCCAGGCGCTCGATGAAGGCGAGGGCGTGGCCGACGGTGGGCAGCAGGATGTCGCCGCGCGGCTCGTTCGGCTTGGGCTCGATCGCGAAGCGCAGGTCGTAGCCCTGGTCGGTGACGTACTCGCCGAGCAGGTCGAATGCCTCCTTCATGCGGTCCAGGGCGGCCCGTACGTCCTTCGCGGCGCCCGACTCGGCGCCTTCCCGGCCGCCCCAGGCGACGTAGGTGCGTGCGCCCAGTTCCGCCGCGAGGTCGATGTTGCGGATGGTCTTGCGCAGCGCGTAGCGGCGCACGTCGCGGTCGTTGGCGGTGAAGGCGCCGTCCTTGAAGACGGGGTGCGTGAAGAGGTTGGTGGTGGCCATCGGGACCGTCATGCCGGTCGCGTCCAGTGCCTGGCGGAACCGCTTGACGTGGGTGTCGCGCTCGGCGTCGGAGGAGCCGAAGGGGATCAGGTCGTCGTCGTGGAAGGTCACGCCGTGGGCGCCGAGTCCGGCCAGGCGCCGGACCGTCTCGGCGGGGTCGAGGGCGCGGCGGGTGGCGTCGCCGAACGGGTCCCGTCCCTGCCAGCCGACGGTCCACAGCCCGAACGTGAACCGGTCCTCGGGGGTGGGCTGGTAGTTCATGCCGCGGCTCCTTGCTCGCTTGCGACTATTTCGTCATGGCGATTTACAAATTAGTATGCCGACGCGTCCCTGGGAAGGGACGAGGGGGCGCCGACCGGTGCGAAGCCCGGGTCACGCACCCCGGCGCTCCAGGAGAACCGCACGTCACAGCCCCGTGAACCGCGAGGAAGAGGAGAGCCGATGTCAGCAGCCGAGGGTCCGCTCGTCGTCGGTGTGGACTCGTCCACCCAGTCCACCAAGGTGCTCGTCGTCGACGCGGCCACCGGCCGGGTCGTGGCGGACGGGCAGGCCCCGCACACCGTCTCCACCGGCGAGGGCCGGGAGAGCGACCCCCGCCAGTGGTGGGACGCGCTGCGCACGGCACTGCACCGGTGCGGGGACGCGGCGCGCGAGGCGTCCGCCGTGTCGGTGGGCGGCCAGCAGCACGGGCTCGTCACGCTGGACGCGCACGGCGATCCCGTACGGCCGGCCCTGCTGTGGAACGACGTGCGCTCGGCGCCGCAGGCCCGCCGTCTCGTGGCGGAGCTGGGCGGGCCCGAGGCGTGGGCGCGGCGCACGGGCAGCGTGCCGGGCGCGTCCTTCACGGTCACCAAGTGGGCCTGGCTCGCCGAGCACGAGCCGGAGGCGGCCCGTTCGGTGGCGTCGGTGCGCCTGCCGCACGACTATCTGACCGAACGTCTGACCGGCGAGGGCACCACCGACCGGGGCGACGCCTCGGGCACCGGCTGGTGGGCGTCCGCCACCGAGGCGTACGACGAGGAGGTCCTCGGCCGGATCGGTCTCGACCCGGCGCTGCTGCCCCGGGTGGTGCGGCCCGGCGAGGTGGCCGGGACGGTCCGCGACATCCACGACCTGCCGTTCTCCAAAGGCACCCTGGTGGCGCCCGGCACCGGCGACAACGCCGCCGCGGCGCTCGGCCTCGGGCTGCTTCCGGGCACCCCGGTGCTCAGCCTCGGCACGTCGGGCACGGTGTACGCGGTCTCCGAGCACCGCCCGGCCGACCCGTCCGGCACGGTGGCGGGCTTCGCCGACGCGCGCGGCGACTGGCTGCCGCTGGCCTGCACCCTCAACTGCACGCTCGCCGTCGACCGGATCGCCGCACTCCTCGGTGTCGACCGGGAGGCCGTCGAACCGGGCACCGGCGTCACGCTGCTCCCCTACCTCGACGGCGAGCGCACTCCGGACCTGCCGAACGCCTCCGGGCTGCTGCACGGACTGCGTCACGACACGACCGCGGGACAACTCCTCCAGGCCGCGTACGACGGCGCCGTGCACGCCCTGCTCGGCGCGCTCGACCTGGTCCTCGACCAGGACGCCGACCGTACCGCTCCCCTGGTGCTGATCGGCGGCGGGGCCCGCGGCACTGCCTGGCAGCAGACCGTGCGGCGGCTGTCGGGGCGGCCGGTGCGGATCCCCGAGGCCGGGGAACTGGTCGCGCTGGGCGCCGCCGCGCAGGCCGCGGGGCTGCTGACCGGCGAGGACCCGGCCGCGGTCGCCCGCCGCTGGCGGACGGCCGACGGGCCCGTGCTCGATCCGGTGGAGCGGGACGAGACGACGCTGACCAGGATCTCCGGGGTACTCTCCGACGCGGCCCCGCTGCTGGAGCGGGGCGCGCGGGAGCACTGACGAGACCGGCGCGGCCCACCGGACACCGACCGGCGGCCCACCACCGCAGGACACCGACCGAGGACGACGCAGGCATGACCGCACCGCTGAACGAGCCCCGCCCGACCGGTCCGGGCCGCCCGCAGCCCGACACCCAGCAGGGCATGCGCCGCCGCAACCTCGCCCGCGTCCTGCACACCGTCAGCGCCGAGGGCCCACTGTCGCGGGCGGCGGTCGCCTCGCGCATCGGACTCACCCGGGCAGCGGTGTCGACGCTGGTCGACGAACTCGTCCGCTCCGGACTCCTGGAGGAACTGGGGCCCGAGCGGCCGGGCCGGGTGGGCCGGCCGGGGTCGGCACTCGCGGTCAGCGGCCGGGGCCCGGCCGGGATCGGCGCCGAGGTGGGCGTCGACCACCTCGCTGCCTGCGCGGTCGACCTGCGCGGCACGGTCCGGGCGCGGGCGGTGCGGCACGGCACGAACCGCGGCCGGGCCCCGGAACCGGTGGCGGCGGAGCTCGGCGCGCTGATATCCGAGGTCGTCGCCGGGGCGCGGGACCAGGGGCTCTGGCCGGCCGGGCTCGCCGTCGCCGTGCCCGGCCTGGTCGCCCGCGACGGCCGTACGGTCGTCCGAGCCCCCAACCTCGACTGGCACGACACCGACCTGGGCGCCCTGCTGCCCGGCACGTACCCCCTGACCGTGGACAACGAGGCGAACTTCGGTGCCCTGGCCGAGCTCTGGCTCGGCCAGGACACACCGCCGGACTTCCTGCACGTGTCCGCGGAGATCGGCATCGGCGCCGCCGTGGTGGTCGACGGCCGCCTGCTGCGCGGCACCCGCGGTTTCGCGGGCGAGCTGGGGCATGTCCCGGTCGAGCCGGAGGGTCCCGCCTGCCCGTGCGGCGGACGCGGCTGCCTGGAGCAGTACGCCGGTGAGGAGGCCGTGCTGCGGGCCGCCGGGCTGGAGGGGGGCGAGGGCCGGGTCGGACTGCTCGCGACCCGTGCCGCCGCCGGGGACGCGCGGGTGCGGGGGGCGCTGCGGGACGCCGGCCGGGCGCTGGGCGTCGCGCTGACCGGCGCGGTCAATCTGCTCGACCCCGAGACCGTCGTGCTCGGCGGCGCGCTGTCCGGGCTCGCGCCCTGGCTGCTGCCCTCGCTGGAGGCCGAGCTGGACCGGCGCACCGCGGGGCCCGCCTGTCCGGTGTCCGTCTCGTCCCTCGGACCCGAGGGGCCGCTGCTGGGGGCCGCGCACTCGGTGGTGCGTGCCGTCCTCGACGACCCGTCAGCCGTGGCCGAACACGTCTGAAACCCGCCGTACTTCACTCGTCCGGGTGGTCGAGTTCTCCACAACGTGCCGCGCGTCCACGGATCCCTGCCGCGCCCTTCTGTCCAACCCGGCCGCGCCGTACCGTAATTCACGCGAGACGCCGTCCGCGGACCCTGCGGCCCACGACGGCGGCCCGCGCCCACCCGGTCGATCCCCGCACCGCCGGGGCGGGCGACACCGACCGGACACGCCGCCCGGCTCCGCACCCAGCGACCGGCCGTGCGCGAGACTCACCGCCACCGACACCCGTCCCCGCCCTCACCCCCGGCCCCACATCTACGCGCATCCACACCGCCGACATCCACGCGCATCCCGCCGACAGACACTCGCGCCACCGGCACGCACCCCCGCCACCGACACGCCGCCCCACCTCGCATCCCCCACGAGAAGCGAGATCCCCCCACACGAGCCACACACACGAGAAAGGTCGTCGCCCATGGACCGGGCCGGATCCCAGCCCAGCCGACGGCGCATCCTGCGGGGCGCCGCAGCGCTCGCCGCCGTCCCCACCGCCTTACTGCTCCCCGCCTCCCCCGCGGCCGCGCGCCCCCGTCCGCTGAGCGCCGGGTATCCGCCCACCGAGTGGCTGCCGGCCTCCTCCTCCAACTACACGGCGTCCGACCGGCCCACCAGCTACTCCCTCGACCGGGTGATCATCCACGTCACACAGGAGACGTACGCCAACACCCTCGCCATCTTCCAGAACCCGCAGAAGAAGGTGTCCGCGCACTATCTCGTCCGCTCCTCCGACGGGCATGTGGCGCAGTGCGTCCGCGAGGCGGACATCGCCTGGCACGCGGGCAACTGGGACTACAACACGCACAGCATCGGCATCGAGCACGAAGGGTGGGTGGACCAGCCCGCGTACTTCACCGACGCACTGTACGAACAGTCGGCCCGGCTCACCGCGGCCATCTGCGACCGGCACCAGATCCCCAAGGACCGCTCGCACATCATCGGGCACTACGAGGTGCCGGGCACGGACCACACCGATCCGGGACCGCACTGGGACTGGGTCCGCTATCTGAGAATGGTCAACTTCATGTGACGGCGGTGGGGCGCCCCATCGGGCGCCCGCCACGCATCGCCCGTGCCACACCCGCCTCACGCCGTGCACCGCCACCACCCGCCCAACCGGCAAACCGCCCACCCGCCGGTCTCACGCCGCGCAGCGCGCGCTGCGCGTGCGGCGGGCTCCCGGGCGGAGCACGCTGGAAGCCCGCACCGCGGGCACGGGGCCGGTGCGCGGCGGGAGCGGACGGACCGGCCGGCCGAAGGAGGTCCCAGTGGCGTACGGCGATCCCGGACGGCCCGCGGACGAGATCTCGGCCGCCATGCTGGAGGCGCTCTTCACCCGCTCACCGGTCGCACTGCATCTGCTGGACCCGGATCTGCGCGTGGTGCGGCTGAGCACCGCGGCGACCGGGATGCGGGAGACCTCTCCGGACGACCTGGTGGGCAGGCCGGTCCGCGACGTCTACCGCATGGTCGAGGACAACGACCTGGAGACCGCGCTGCGCGAGGTGGTGGAGACCGGTGAGCCCCTGTGGCAGCGGCTCGTACGGGCGTGCGTCCGCGCGGAGCCGCCCGAGGAGCGCTGTTTCGAGGCCACCGCCATGCGGCTGGAGGGCGGCGACGGGCAGGTGCTGGGCCTCGCGGTGACCGCGCTGGACGTCACCGAGCGGGAGCGGGGGCGCGCCCGCGCCAGGGTCCTCGACGCGGTACGGCGACGGGTGGGGCGCACCCTCGACCCGGTGGTGACCGGTGAGGAACTGGTGGAAGCCCTGGTTCCGGAGTTCGCGGACATCGCGGTGGTGGAGGTGGTGGACTCGGTGGTCCGCGGCGACGAGCCACCGCCGGCTCCGCTGCCGCCGGGCACACCCTTGATGCGCACCGCGTTCCGCAGCGGCCGCACGCATCCGCCGCAGGCACACCCGGTCGGTGACGTGCGGCGGCTGCCGGGGCCCACGCCGTTCACCCAGGCGCTGACCGATCTGCGTCCCCGGGTGGTGCCGCTGCGTCCGCGGGCGCCGTGGATGCCCGCAGACCCGCCGCGTGCGGACGCCATGCACTCCTCGGACTCCCACACGCTGCTGGTGGTGCCGCTGGCGCTGCGCGACGCGGCGCTCGGGCTGGTCAGTCTGTACCGCACGGACGAGTCGCCGCCGTTCGACGCGGGCGACCGGCGGCTCGCGGTCGAACTGGCGGCGCACGCGGCCCTGTGCATCGACAACGCGCGGCGCTTCATCCGGGAGCACACCGTCGCCGCGACGGTGCACCGCCAGTTGCTCCCCCGCCGCCCCGAGTCCCACGCGTCACTGGAGACCGCCTATCTGTCGCTCACCGGCGCCGACCCCGGCGCCTGGTACGACACGATCGCCCTGTCCGGCGGGCGGACCGCGCTGGTCGTCGGGGACGTGTCCGGGTGGGGTCTGAACGCGGCGGCCACCATGGGCCAGCTGCGCACGGTCCTCAGGTCCTTGTCGGCATTCGACCTGTCCGCCGACGAGCTGCTGGCCCGCCTGCACGACACGGCGGCGCAGCTCGCGTTCGAGCGGGCGAGCCTGCCGCTGGGCGATCCGCTGCGCCGGGAGGCGCTGACCGCCGACTGCGTGTACGCCGTCCACGACCCGCTGACCGGGACCTGCGTGGCGGCGGCGGCCGGTGATCTGGCCCCGGTGGTGATCCGTCCCGACCACACCGTGGACGTCCCCGATGTACCCGCCGGGCCACCGCTGGGCATGGCCGAGGACGCGCCGTTCGCGACCGTCGAGTTCGAGGTGCCCGCCGGAAGCGTGCTGGTGTTCACCAGCGATCCGCGGGTCACCGCCTACCTCGCGGACTCCTCCCGGGCGCTGCGCTCGGCGCCGGACTACGCGGACCGGCCGCTCCAGGAGCTGTGCGACGCCGTCGTCTACGCGCTGCCGAAAGACCTGGCGGCGGGCGACGCGGCGGTGATCGTGGCACGCACCCGGTCCCTGCCGCCCGACGCCTTCGCCTGCTGGCGGCTCGACGACGACAGCGCGGCGGTGGGAACGGCCCGCGCCCTCGCGGGTGAGCAGCTCGGCGCGTGGGGCGTGGACGACGAGACCGCCCACAACACCCAGCTCATCGTGAGCGAACTCGTCACCAACGCCGTGCTGTACGGAGAGCCGCCCCTCGAACTCCGCCTGATCCACGACCGTACGCTCACCTGCGAGGTGAGCGACGCCGGCCGGGCCGCCCCGCATCTGCGGCACGCGCGCTCCGCCGACGAGGGCGGGCGCGGGCTGTTCATCGCCGCCCGGCTCGCCCAGGCATGGGGCGTCCGCTATACGGCGACGGGCAAGACGGTGTGGACCGAGCAGTCCGTGACGGACGCTCCCTGACGCCGACTTGCCCCCTCCTTTCCCCCCCCGGACCCGGCCGAAGCCCAACCGACGCCCGGCCCAACCCTGACCGAGCCCGGCCCGGGAAAGGTCAGGGAACGGACCAGGTACGGACTAGGTACGGACCGAGGCCGGTCCAACTCGGTTTTCCCCCGGGCCGCTTCGCTAGGCTGGCCGTACCTGTCACCCGTCCGCGTACGGCGCCTCCCGCGTCCGCGGAGACCAGCGATCACCGGAGCCGCCCGATGCAGGTCCGCCGTGTCGTCCCCAACGTCCGTTCCGAAGCCCTGGAGGAGAGCGCGGACTTCTACGGCCTCCTCGGCTTCGAGCAGGTCATGGACCACGGGTGGATCCGGACCCTGGCCTCCACCGTGAACCCGGCCGCGCAGATCAGCTTCATGGGCGAGGACCGGACGGCGCCGGTCGTTCCCGATCTGAGCGTGGAGGTCGACGACGTCGACGCCGCCTACGCCGTGCTGCGCGAACGCGGCGCGGAGATCGTGCATCCGCTCACCGACGAGGAGTGGGGCGTGCGCCGCTTCTTCGTCCGCGATCCCAACGGCCGGGTCGTCAACGTCCTCGGGCACCGCTGAGGGCGGCAGCTCCCCGCGCACCCGCCCGCGCACAACCGGCCGGAGACGCAAGGCTGAAGACGTAGGGCCGGAGACGTACGGCCGAAGACACCCGAAGGAGTGCGTTTTCCCCTCTGTTCCCGCGTCGTCGGCGTCCGGGCAGCTCCTGGGACACCGGATTCTGCTGCACTGCCCTGTGTCCGCACCGAGTTGACGAGACATCAGGGGGCACGGTGGGCACAGCGGGATCAGTGGCGGCGCGTCGCACAGGCCGGTTCACCACGGCACTGGCCGTTCTCCTCGCCGGGGGCGCGCTGGCGGGCACGGCCCTGGTGGGAGCGGCGGCGCCGGCCAGCGGAGCGCCCGGCGCCGAGCGGATCGCACCGGGAGTGGAGTACCGCGAGTTCGACCTCGCCGCGGCGCACGGCACGGTCCGGGTGCATGTGATCGGCGTCGATCTGGACGACAAGGACGTGCGTGTCGGCCTGTTGCACCCGGACGCCGTGGCGGCCAGGGGCACCGTGTCCCGGCTGGCCACCGCACAGGGGGCGCTCGCCGGGGTCAACGGGGACTTCTTCGACATCACCGAGACCCAGCACCCCGGCGTCGCGGCGACCGGTGCCTCGGTCGGTCCGGAGATCGCGGACGGGCGCGCGCTCAAGGCCGCCGTACCGCGCGGCCAGCGCTTCGGCCCGGCTCTGCCGCCCGGCACGACCACCGAGGACGTGCTCGGCGTGGGCACCGATCGCAGGGCGCGCCTCGACCGGCTGACCCTGTCCGGGACGGTGACCACGCCCGAGGGGCAGGTGAAGCTCGGCGGCTTCAACCAGTACGCGCTGCCGGTCGGTTCGGTCGGTGCCTACACCTCCGACTGGGGCTCCGTCTCCCGGGCCCGGACGGTGTGCGGCACGGACACCGAACGCGGCGCGCCGTGCAGCAAGGACACCTACGAGGTGACGGTCCGGGACGGCAGGGTGACCCGGACGGCCGGCGCGCCCGGCAGCGGCGCCGTCCCGGACGGCACGACGGTGCTGGTGGGCCGGGAGGCGGGCGCGCAGCGACTGCGCGCGCTCTCCGTGGGCGAGGCGGTACGGGTCGAGCACCGGGTGGCGGCGGCCTCCGGGGTGCCGTACGCCTTCGCGGTGGGCGGTTTCCCGGTGCTGCGCGGCGGCGCGGCAGTGGCCGGGCTCGACGGGGCGACGGCGGCCGTGCGCACCGCCGTGGGCATCGCGGACGGCGGGCACCGGCTGCTGCTCGTGGCCCTGGACGGGGCGTCCGCGTACCGGAGCGGGCTGACCCTCGCCGAGGTGGCCGCCGCGCTGCGTGACCTGGGGGCGAGCGACGGCTTCAATCTGGACGGCGGCGGCTCCAGCACGCTGGTCGCCCGGGAGCCCGGCGGCACGAAGGTGATGGTGCGCAACCATCCGAGCGACGGCGCCGAACGGGCGGTCGCCAACGGGGTCGGGGTGTTCTCCGGCGCGTGACCCGTCCTCCGGGCAGGCCGCGCGGGGCGCGGGCCCCCACCGTGTCAGGGCCGCAGGCTGCTGACGATCTCGGCGGTGGCCGCCAGCCCCTCGTGGATGGTGGGCGCCATGCTGGAGCCGGCCAGGAAGAAGCCGAGCATGCCGCAGACCAGGGCATGGGAGCACTTCAGGGCGCCGTTGCGCACGAAGATGATCGCCAGGATCGCGAGCAGCAGCACCACCGAGATGGAAATGGCCATCGTCAACCTCCTCCGCCACGCCCACTTCGCGGCTTTCGGCCGCAAGTGTGGCGTAGCGGAGGGTTCGTCCGGGCGGCTGACGTGTCCGCCGAACGTGTGGTTCTGCCGGTGGCCGCGCGAGCGGTCCTACGGCCTGGCCGGGCGGCCGCCGCGGCCCTCGTGGGCGTCGAGGAAGGCTTCGAGACCGGCGAGGTCGTCGGTGTTGAGATGGTCGACGCCCGCGGCGAGCAGCTCGCTCCACAGGGCGTCGCGGGCCGGTCCGGGGGCGTCCGGGGTGGCCCAGAACCGCACCCGCTGCCCGTGGGCGTGGGCACGGGCGACGATGCCGCGCAGCGTGCGGCGCTCGGCGGCCGGGAAGGGGCCGGTGCCCTGCCAGGTGAAGAGCGACGTCCAGTCCTCGCTGATCAGCGGGGCGAAGGAGGCGGGTGCGGGACCGCCGAGATCGGTGAGCCGGCCGTCGTAGAAGGCCCGGCGCATGCTCTGGGCCTCCATCGGGCCGCGGGCCGCGCGGTCGCCGGAGATCACGGCGGTGACCGGGCCGGGGCGGATGTGTCCGTGGGCGCAGCTGGTGAACAGGTGCCGGTAGCGGGTCAGGCGGCGGTCGAGTTCCCGGTAGGTGGCGGCGCCCTCCGTCTTGATGTCGACGAGGAGCTGGAGCGACCGGGCGGGTGCGCCCGGGTAGACGGAGCCGTGGTGGGCGCGGACGCGGGCGTCCAGCGGGTCGAGGTAGAGGGCTTCGAGGGTGCGCCGGGGGTCGAGGCCGGCCGGGTCGTGGGCGACCAGGAGCTGTCCGCCGACGAGGTAGATGTCGGCCTCGACGCTGCCGAAGCGGTGGTCGAGGGCGTCCAGGAGGGGGCGCGGGTGCTCGTAGTCGTTGTGCGCGTGGGCGTGCCACAGCGGGCGCGGGCCGGGCCGCCGGTCACCGGCGGCGGCGCGCGCGGCGGGCAGGGCGACGGTGCCCGCGAGGGCGGCGCCGAGGGTGGTGAGGGCTCTGCGACGGGTGGTGAGGGCCATGCTCTGCCTCCCTGGAGGGGCGTACGGGACCTCAGGGGAGTATGCGTGGCGCGCGGGCTCGACGGGCTTCGCGGCGAGGGGTGTTGGCCGGATGGTCCGCCCCTGTTCACCGGCGGCGGGACCGGTGGACGGGACGGACCCGGCTCGGACGACGAGTCGGACGGGGGATCAGACGCCGGTGCGGACTGCGGGCACGGGCGCGGGCGGTGGTGCCGGGAGGTCGGCCAGCGCGGCCAGCGCCTCCCGGTGGGCACCCGCGGTGCCGTACGCGAGCGCGTCGGACTTGGCCCGTTTCAGGTACAGGTGCACCGGGTGCTCCCAGGTCATGCCGATGCCGCCGTGCAACTGCACCGCCTCCTCGGCGGCGTGCACGGCGACGGCGGCCGCGTAGGCCTGGGCGACGGCGACCGCCACGTCGGCGTCCTCGTCGCGGGCGAGCGCGTCGGCGGCGTTGCGTGCGGCGGCGCGAAGGTGGACGGTCTCCAGCCACAGCTGGGCGAGCCGGTGCTTGAGCGCCTGGAAGCCGCCGACCGGCCGGTTGAACTGCTTGCGCTCCTTCAGGTGGGCCACGGTCTGCCTCAACGTCCACTCGGCCAGGCCCAGTTGCTCGGAGGCGAGCAGTCCCGCCCCGGCACGCAGGGCGCGGCGCACGGCGGGTTCCGCGTCACCGAGGCGACGGCCTGCGGCGCCGTCCAGGCGCACGCGGGCGAGCGGCCGGGTCAGGTCCAGGGGCACCTGCGGGACGACGACCGCGGCGGCGGCGTCGACCGCGTACAGGCCGCCGTCGTCGGCGGGTACGAGCAGGACGTCGGCGACCGCCGCGTCGGCGACGGCGGTCAGCTCGCCGTGCAGGGTGCCGTTCTCGTGGCGTACGACGGCGTGGGGTGCGCCGGGGGCGGTGTGCAGGGCGACGGCCAGCACTCCGGTCGAGGCGGCCGTGGCCAGCGCGGTGACGAGGTCGTCCGCCCCGCAGGCCAGCAGCGCCTCGGTGGCGACCACCGCGCTGGTCAGGTAGGGCACGGGCGCGACCGCGCGGCCCAGTTCCTCCAGGACGACGGCGGCCTCGCGGTGCGTGGCGCCCTGGCCGCCGAGTTCCTCGGGCACCAGCAGCCCGGCCAGGCCCATGCCTGCGGCCAGGGTCTGCCACAGCGGTACGTCGTGCGGGGTGTCCGACTCCGTGCGCGCGAGCACGTCCGGCGCGGCGCAGTGGTCGGTGAGCAGGTCACGGACGGCGGCCCGCAGCGCCTCTTCCTCCTCGGAGTACAGGAGGTCCGGCCCGGCGTGCGGGCGGGCCGCTCCGGCGGACAGGGGGTCCGGCTGGGTGCTCATCGGGCCAGGTCCTTCCAGGCGACGTCCTTGTCGGTACGCGGTTCGGCGGGCAGGCCGAGGACGCGCTCGGCGACGATGTTCAGCAGGATCTCGCTGGTCCCGCCCTCGATGCTGTTGCCCTTGGCGCGCAGATAGCGGTATCCGGCGTCCCGGCCGGTGAAGTCGACGAGTTCGGGGCGGCGCATGGTCCAGTCGTCGTACAGGAGCCCTTCCTCGCCGCGCAGTTCGACCTCCAGGCCGCTGATGCGCTGGTTGAGGCCGGCGAAGGCGAGCTTCATGCCGGAGCCCTCGGGACCGGGCTGTCCGGCGGCGAGCTGCTGGCGCAGCCGCTCGCCGGTGAGCCGGGCGACCTCGGCCTCCACCCACAGGGTCAGCAGCCGCTGGTGCAGGTCGTGGGTGCGCAGCCCGGGGCGTTCGCGCCAGGTCCTGGCGACCGGGCCGATCATGCCGCCCTCGCGGGGCAGCCGCATGCCGCCGATGGAGACGCGCTCGTTCATCAGGGTGGTCCGCGCGACCCGCCAGCCGTCGCCGACCGCGCCGAGCCGGTGGGTGTCGGGGATGCGGACGCCGGTCAGGAAGACCTCGTTGAACTCGGCCTCGCCGGTGAGCTGGCGCAGCGGCCTGACCTCGACCCCGGGGTCGGTCATGTCGCACAGGAAGTAGGTGATGCCCTGGTGCTTGGGCAGCGCGGGGTCGGTGCGGGCGATGAGGATGGCCCAGCGGGCGAGGTGGGCGCTGGAGGTCCACACCTTCTGGCCGTCGACGATCCAGTCCTCGCCGTCCCGGACGGCGCGGGTGCCGAGGGCGGCGAGGTCGGACCCGGCGCCCGGCTCGCTGAACAGCTGGCACCAGACCTCCTGTCCGGTCCACAGGGGCCGCAGGAAGCGCCGTTTCTGCTCGTCGGTGCCGTGGCGCAGGAGGGTCGGGGCGGCCATGCCGAGGCCGATGCCGATGCGGCGCGGGTCGTTGTCGGGGGCGGCCGCGACCTCCAGTTCGGCGTCGACGACGGCCTGGAGGGTGCGGGGGGCGCCGAGTCCGCCGAGTCCTTCGGGGAAGTGCACCCAGGCCAGTCCGGCGTCGAAGCGTGCCTGGAGGAAGGCGAGCCGGTCCGTCGTGGCGGGCGGGTGGGCGGCGAGCAGTTCGCGGGCGCGGCGGCGCAGTCCGGCCGCGTCCAGGGCGACGGCGGTCATACGGCGGCCCCCTCGCCCCGCGCGGGCAGCACGGAGACGCGGCCGGTGGTGACACCGTCGGCGACCCGCTGCACCGCGTCCGCCGCGCCGCCCAGCGGCACCCGCTCGCTCACCAGCGGCTTGACCGCGCCGCGGGCGGCCAGTTCGGTGAGCTGCTCGTGGCAGTGCCGCACGAGCTGCGGGTTCTTCGTGTTGTACAGGCCCCAGTGCAGGCCGAGGATCGAGTAGTTCTTGACGAGGGCGTGGTTGAGCGCCGGGGCGGGGACGGTCCCGCCGGCGAAGCCGACGACCACGATCCGGCCCTCGAAGGCGACGGTCTTGGCGGACTGGGTGTACGCCTCGCCGCCGACCGGGTCGTAGACCACGTCGGCGCCCCGGCCGCCGGTGGCCTCCTTGACGGCGGCCACGACGTCCTCGGCGTGCCGGTCGACGACGACGTCGCAGCCCAGTTCCCGGGCCACGGCCGCCTTGTCGGGGCCGCCGACGACGCCGATGACGGTCGCACCGGCCGCCTTGCCGAGCTGTACGGCGGCGCTGCCGACGCCGCCGGCCGCGGCGTGCACGAGCAGGGTCTCCCCCGCTTCGAGGCGTGCCCGGCGGTGCAGGCCGAACCAGCCCGTCTGGTAGCCGATGTGCAGGGCGGCGGCCTCGGCGTCGTCCAGCGCCTCGGGCGCGGGCAGCAGGGCGGCGGCGTCCGCGACGGCGTACTCGGCGAAACCGCCGTGGGGCAGGGCCGGGTTGGCGATGACCCTGCGGCCGTCCTCGGTCTCGCCGCAGATCTCCACTCCGGGAGTGAAGGGCAGCGGCGGCCGCACCTGGTACTGGCCGCGGCACAGCAGGGCGTCCGGGAAGTTGACGTTGGCGGCGCGCACCGCGAGGAGGACCTGACCGGCGCCGGGCACGGGCCGTTCGGTCTCCTCCAGACGCATCACCTTGCTCGGTTCGCCGTTCTCGTGCACTCGCCATGCCTGCATGCGCCCGCCTCCGCGAAACTGCGTCGTCCGATCGGTGACGGCATACTAAGCGGTCGCTTGCCGCGAGGGGAACTCCAGGGAGCACTCGCTCCGAGGGGAACTCCGGAGTACCCGGAGTTCCCGCAGCACAGGCAGCCTCAGTCGCCCTCCTCGCCCCCGCCGCGCCGCGTGGCCCGCGTGGGCCGCGCCCGTACGTGCATCCGCTCGCCCTGCGGTCCGAACAGGCTCAGGAACTCCACCGGCCCCTCCCCCGTCGATCCGAACCAGTGCGGCACGCGCGTGTCGAACTCCGCGGCCTCGCCCGCCGAGAGCACCACGTCGTGCTCGCCCAGCACGATCCGCAGCTTCCCGGAGAGCACGTACAGCCACTCGTAGCCCTCGTGGGTGCGCGGGTCCGGGTCCTGCTTGCGCCGCGGTTCGAGCACCTTGTACGCCTGGAGCCCGCCGGTCTGCCGGGTGAGCGGCCAGTGGGTGCGGCCGCCGCGCACGATGGGTCTGGCCCGCACCCGGGGATCGCCGACCGGCGGGGCGCCGACCAACTCGTCGAGCGGCACCTGATGGGCCTGCGCGATCGGCAGCAGCAGCTCCAGGCTGGGCTTGCGCAGCCCTGACTCCAGCCGCGAGAGGGTGCTGACGGAGATGCCGGTGGTCTCCGACAGGCCCGCGAGGGTCACCTCCCGCTCCTTGCGGATCCGCCGCAGCCTCGGTCCCACACCCGCCAGTACGTCGTCCGTCGCGCCCGTACCGCCTGTCGCGTCCGTCGTGTCCCTCGCCATACCCGCCATTGCAGAATCAGCAAAGCCATTTGTCAATCCCGCACGCTTGGAGCGACTGTCGCGAGGAAAGGCGCGACGAGAGGGAGATGGTCACCATGACCGAGCCGGAGCAGACGACCGGAGCCGAGCCGCGCGGCGGGCACGACGGACCCGACGGGCGGGACGAGCGCGAGGGGCACGAGGGGCACGAGGGACCCGACCGGTACGAGGTGGTCGTCGTCGGCGGCGGCGCGGCCGGGCTCTCCGCCGCGCTGGTCCTCGGCCGGGCCCGGCGCCGTACGCTCGTCGTCGACGCGGGCGAGCCGCGCAACGCGCCCGCCGCCCATATGCAGGGCTACCTGTCACGGGACGGCATGCCGCCCGCCGAGTTCCTGGCCGCCGGCCGCGAGGAGATCGCGCGGTACGGGGTCGGGCTGGTCCGGGACCGGGCGGTGCGCGCCGTACGGGACACCGCAGGCGAGTTCGACGTGACCCTGGCGGGCGGACGCACCGTCCACGCCCGGCACCTGGTCGTCGCCACCGGGCTGAAGGACGTGCTGCCCGAGGTCCCCGGGCTCGCCGAGCGGTTCGGCGACGACGTGCTGCACTGCCCGTACTGCCACGGCTGGGAGGTGCGCGACCGGGCCTTCGGCGTGCTCGCGACGACCCCGCTGAGCGTGCACCAGGCGCTCATGGTCGGCCAGTGGTCCGGGGACGTGACGCTGTTCCTGCACCGGGTCGGCGAGGACGAGCTGTCCGACACCGACCTGCGCCGACTGGCGGCGGCCGGGGTGCGCGTCGTGCCGGGCGAGGTGGCGGGGCTCGTCACCGAGGGCGGCCGGCTGAGCGGTGTCCGGCTCGCCGACGGGAGCGTCCACGCCCGTGAGGTCCTCTTCGTCGCCCCGCGCGCGGTGCCCGGCAACGATCTCCTGCGCCAACTGGGCGCCGAGCTGGGCGACACACCGTTCGGCGCCTACCCCGTGACCGACGAGCGGGGGCTGACGACCGTCCCGGGCCTGTGGGCCGCGGGCAACGCGAGCGGCTTCGCCGAGCAGGTGGTCAACGCGGCGAGCCGGGGCTACCGCGCCGGTGCGGCCATCAACGGCGACCTGCTCTTCGCCGACCTGGACGCGGCGCTCGCGGCCCAGCCGGAGCGGGAGTCGGAACCGGCGTAGCCCGCGCGACCCCGGCCGTCCGGGCGCGCAGGTGTGGAGCGGCCCCCTCCGGTGCACCATGACTGCATGTTGCTCGCCCGGCTGGCTCAGGTGTCGCGGGAGGTGGCCGCCGCCTCGGCGCGGTCGCGCAAGACCGCTCTGCTCGCGGAGCTGTTCCGGGAGGCGGCGGCCGAGGACGTGCCGGTCGTCATCCCGTATCTGGCGGGCAGACTGCCGCAGGGGCGGCTGGGCGTCGGCTGGAAGGTGCTCGGCCGTCCGGTGCCCCCGGCCGCCGAGCCCTCCCTGACCGTGCGCGAGGTGGACGCCCGGCTGACCGGACTGGGCGAGGTCTCCGGCCCGGGTGCGCAGGCCGAGCGGGCCCGGATCGTCGGCGCGCTGCTGGCCGCGGCGACCGAGGACGAGCAGCGCTTCCTGCTGGGGCTGCTGACCGGCGAGGTCCGTCAGGGCGCGCTGGACGCGGTCGCGGTCGAGGGGCTCGCCGCGGCGACCGGCGCCCCGGCGGCGGACGTGCGGCGCGCGGTGATGCTGGCCGGTTCCCTCCGGACGGTGGCCGCCGCCCTGCTCGCCGACGGCCCGCCCGCGCTGGAGCGCTTCCGGCTCACCGTGGGCCGTCCGGTGCTGCCGATGCTGGCGCACAGCGCCTCCTCGGTGGCGGAGGCGGTGGCGAAGCTGGGCGCGTGCGCCGTGGAGGAGAAGCTGGACGGCATCCGGGTCCAGGTGCACCGGGACGGCCGGACCGTACGGATCCACACCCGCACCCTGGACGACATCACCGACCGGCTGCCCGAGGTGCACGCGGCGGCGCTGGCGCTGCCGGGCGAGCGGTTCGTGCTGGACGGCGAGGTGATCTCCTTCACCGCCGAGGGCCGGCCGCGCTCCTTCCAGGAGACGGCCGGACGTGTCGGCTCCCGGCTGGACGTGGCCACCGCCGCCGCCACGGTCCCCGTCGCACCGGTCTTCTTCGACGCGCTGTCGGTCGGCGACCGCGACCTGCTCGACCTGCCGTTCGCCGAGCGGCACGCCGAGCTGGCCCGGCTGGTACCGGAGCCGATGCGGGTCAGGCGCACCCTCGTCGCGGGCGAGGAGGACGTGCCGCGGGCCGAGGAGTTCCTGGCGCGGACCCTGGAGCGCGGTCACGAGGGCGTGGTCGTCAAGGGGCTCGACGCGCCCTACAGCGCGGGCCGGCGCGGCGCGTCCTGGCTGAAGGTGAAGCCGGTGCACACGCTGGACCTGGTGGTGCTGGGCGCCGAGTGGGGCCACGGCCGCCGCACCGGGCGGCTGTCCAACCTGCATCTGGGCGCGCGGGGCGACGACGGCGGCTTCGTGATGCTGGGCAAGACCTTCAAGGGCCTGACCGACGCGCTGCTGGCCTGGCAGACCGAGCGGCTGCGCGAGCTGGCCGTGGAGGAGAAGAGCTGGGGCGTGCTGGTCCGCCCGGAACTGGTCGTGGAGATCGCCTACGACGGGCTCCAGCGGTCCACGCGCTATCCGGCGGGCGTCACCCTGCGCTTCGCCCGGGTGGTGCGCTACCGCGAGGACAAGCGCCCCGAGGAGGCCGACACCGTCGGGACGCTGCTGGCCGCGCACCCGCAGGTGCGGCCGTGAGCGGCGGCCCGCAGCGGCGCTCCAGGCGCAGTGCCGGGCTTCTGCTGTTCCGGCGCCCCGGGTCCGGCGGCCTCGAAGTGCTGCTCGGCCACATGGGCGGCCCGTTCTGGTCGCGGCGCGAGAAGGGCGCCTGGACCGTGCCCAAGGGCGAGTACCAGGAGGACGAACCCGCCTGGCGGGCCGCCCGCCGTGAGTTCCGCGAGGAACTGGGGCTCGCGCCGCCGGACGGCGAGGCGCTGCCGCTCGGCGAGGTGCGCCAGGCGGGCGGCAAGACGGTGACCGTGTGGGCCGTCGAGGGCGACCTCGACCCGGCGGCGATCGTCCCGGGCACCTTCGTGACCGAGTGGCCGCCGCGCTCCGGGCGGACCCAGGAGTTCCCGGAGCTGGACCGGGTGGCCTGGTTCGGGCTCGACGCGGCCCGTGCGGTGATCGTCACCGCCCAGGCCGCGTTTCTCGACCGGCTGGCCGAGCACTCGCTCTGACGAGGGGCCCACGCGTTGCGGCGGGCGGCGCGGCGGGCGAAGGTCGAAGCACAGCCCGCTCCCGAGGGAGGTCAGCCATGTCCATCGCCACGGTGAACCCGGCCACCGGCGAGACGCTCAAGACGTACCAGGCCATGGGCGAGGAGGAGATCGAGCGCCGGCTCCAGCTGGCCGAGGCCACCTTCCGCACGTACCGGACGACGTCCTTCGCCGAGCGGGCCCGCCTGCTGGAGCGGGCCGCCGATCTGCTGGACGGGGACCGGGACGAGCTCGCCCTGACCATGACGACGGAGATGGGCAAGCCGGTCACGCAGGCGCGCGCGGAAGCCGCCAAGTGCGCCAGGGCGATGCGCTGGTACGCCGAGCACGCCGAGGAACTGCTCGCCGACGAGGAACCGGCCGCAGCCGACGTGAAGGACTCCGGCGGCTCGCGGGCCCTGGTGCGCTACCGGCCGCTGGGTCCGGTGCTCGCGGTGATGCCGTGGAACTTCCCGCTGTGGCAGGTGGTGCGCTTCGCCGCGCCCGCGCTGATGGCCGGGAACGTCGGCCTGCTCAAGCACGCCTCCAACGTGCCGGGGACCGCCCTGTACCTGGAGGACCTGTTCCACCGGGCGGGCTTCACCGAGGGCTGCTTCCAGACCCTGCTGATCGGCTCCGGCGCGGTCGACGACATCCTGCGCGACGACCGGGTGAAGGCGGCCACGCTCACCGGCAGCGAACCGGCAGGGCGGGCGGTGGCGTCCACCGCCGGAGAGATGATCAAGAAGACGGTGCTGGAGCTGGGCGGCAGCGATCCGTTCGTGGTGATGCCGTCGGCCGACGTGCGGCGGGCCGCCGAGGTCGCGGTGACGGCGCGGGTGCAGAACAACGGGCAGTCGTGCATCGCCGCGAAGCGGTTCATCGTGCACCGGGACGTCTACGACGCCTTCACGGAGCGGTTCGTGGCCGGGATGCGGGCCCTGAAGATGGGCGATCCGACGCAGGAGGACACCGAGGTGGGGCCGCTGGCCAGCGAGCGGGGCCGGGCCGATCTGGAGGAGCTGGTCGACGACGCCCGGCGCAGCGGCGCCGAGGTGCTGTGCGGTGGCGAACGCCCCGCGTGGCCCGGCTGGTACTACCCGCCGACCGTGCTGGCCGGTGTCACCCGGGAGATGCGCGTGCACCGCGAGGAGACCTTCGGGCCGGTCGCCACGCTGTACCGCGCCGCCGACCTGGACGAGGCCGTGCTGATCGCCAACGACTCACCGTTCGGGCTCAGTTCGAACGTGTGGACCCGGGACGAGGCCGAGGTGGACCGGTTCGTACGGGACCTGGAGGCCGGCGGGGTGTATGTGAACGGCATGACCGCCTCGCACCCGGCGTTCCCGTTCGGCGGGATCAAGCGGTCGGGGTACGGGCGTGAGCTGTCCGGGCACGGAATCCGCGAGTTCTGCAACATCACCACGGTGTGGCACGGAGCGTGAGGCTTCCGCGGCTACGATCGCTGGTGTGAACCGCGAAGTGACACTCCCTCTGATCGTCGACGACCGCGGTACCTTGCAGGTGTCCGCCGCCGATGTGAGCAAGCTGCTGCGGACGGTGGGCGGCCGGTGGCTGCGGCTGGTGGAGACCGGGCAGGAGAGGCTCGACGAGGACACCGTGGCCGCGCTGACCATCGAACTGGCCAAGCTGGCCGACCGGATCGACGTCGCGTGCATCGCGCACAGCAGCGGAGCCGCTTCCGGCTGAGCGCCGCGCGCCCGCCCGGCCCGTGTGCCCTCGCCGCCCCGCGCCGCGGCCGGGCGTCCGCCCCTCCCCCGCGCTCCCCGTCCCGGGTTCCCGGGCGCGCTCCCTTTCCCGGGTTCCCGGGTTCCCGGGCGGGCCGCCGGTGCGCCGTCCGCACGCACCGCGTTCACCCCTCCCGCCGTACGGCCCGCGCCCGCCGCCCGCGCACCGCGCGCGGGACCCCGCCCGCCGTGCCGTCACCGCGCGCCGCGCGGGCCGACTCCGCGCGCACCGCCCCGGCCCGGCGGACGACGCCTCTGACCAGCACCTTTGCCGTCGTACGGAGCGCAGCGGCCGACCCTTCGGCGCCCCCGCGGGGGCCGGGCGGCCCCGGCCCTCCGTCCCCGGATTGGAGTAGTCCGGCGCGAGATCGTCGCTCTCCCGGGTGATCGTGGGTGGACCACCCTTCTGGGTGCACCACCCTCTGACCGGGGGGCTACCGGCCTTCCGGAAGGCGAAAGCAGGCACGGATCATGGCGACTTTGTGCAGGCCCTCGGTGTCCGTTCCAGAGCACGTGATCACCATGGAGGAAACGCTGGACCTCGCGCGCTCCCGGCACGCGGACCACCCGCAACTCGCGCTGGCCCTCCGGCTGATCGAGAACACCGGCGTGCGTACCCGGCACATCGTGCAGCCCATCGAGGAGACCCTGAAGCACCCGGGCTTCCAGGAGCGCAACAAGCTCTACGAGCACGAGGCCAAGGCCCGGGTCCCCGCGGTCATCCAGCGGGCGCTCGACGACGCGGAACTCCTGACCACCGACATCGACGTGATCATCTACGTCTCGTGCACGGGCTTCATGATGCCCTCGCTCACGGCGTGGCTGATCAACGAGATGGCCTTCGACTCCACGACCCGTCAGATACCCATAGCGCAGCTCGGCTGCGCGGCGGGCGGCGCCGCGATCAACCGCGCGCACGACTTCTGCACGGCCTACCCGGACGCCAACGCGCTCATCGTGGCCTGCGAGTTCTGCTCGCTGTGCTACCAGCCCACCGACATCGGCGTCGGCTCGCTGCTGTCCAACGGGCTGTTCGGCGACGGCATCGCCGCCGCCGTGGTCCGCGGCACCGGCGGCACCGGCGTGCGCCTGGCGCGCAACGGCTCGTACCTGATCCCCAAGACCGAGGACTGGATCGCGTACGACGTCCGGGAGACCGGCTTCCACTTCCTGCTGGACAAGCGGGTGCCCACCACCATGGAGCCGCTCGCCCCGGCGCTCCAGGACCTGGCCGGGCTGCACGGCTGGGACGCCTCCGACCTCGACTTCTACGTCATCCACGCGGGCGGCCCGCGCATCCTCGACGACCTCACCAAGTTCCTGAAGGTGGAGCCGCACGCGTTCCGCTTCAGCCGGTCCACGCTCACCGAGTACGGCAACATCGCCAGCGCCGTCGTGCTGGACGCGCTGCGGCGGCTGTTCGACGAGGGCGGCGTCCAGGACGGTGCGCGCGGGCTGCTCGCCGGGTTCGGTCCCGGCATCACCGCCGAGATGTCGCTCGGCAACTGGCAGATCGGGGACCAGTCATGAGCGAGAAGACGCTCACCGAACCGGATCCGGCCGCGGGTGAGCAGTGCCCGGTGCGGCACTGGCCGGCGCTCGACCTGACCGGGGTCGACTTCGACCCGGTCCTGGCCGACCTGATGGAGGAGGGTCCGGTCACCCGGATCCAACTGCCCAACGGCGAGGGCTGGGCCTGGCTGGTGACCCGCATGGACGATGTGCGGCTGGTCGCCAACGACCCCCGGTTCAGCCGGGAGGCCGTCATGGACCGGCAGGTCACCAGGCTGGCCCCGCACTTCATCCCGTCCCGGGGCGCGGTCGGCTTCCTGGACCCGCCCGACCACAACCGGCTGCGCCGGTCGGTGGCGCCCGCGTTCACGGCGCGCGGCGTGGAGCGGGTGCGCGACAGCGCCCGGCGGATGCTGGCCGAGCTGGTCGACGAGCTCGTGGCCGCCGGGCCGCCCGCCGACCTGACGGCGGCGGTGCTCAGCCCCTTCCCGATCGCGGTGATCTGCGAGCTGATGGGTGTCCCGGCCGCCGACCGGCACGCGATGCACACCTGGACCCAGTACATCCTGTCCTCCTCGCACGGCGCCGACGTCAGCGAGCAGGCCAAGGAGGAGATGGGCGCGTACTTCACGGAACTGATCGACGCGCGCGCGGACAGCACCGACGAGGACGTCGCCTCGCTGCTCGGTGCCGCCGTGGGACGGCGCGAGATCACCCTGGAGGAGGCCGTGGGTCTCGCGGTGCTCCTCCAGATCGGCGGCGAGGCGGTCACCAACAACAGCGGGCAGATGTTCTACCTGCTGCTGACCCGGCCCGAACTGGCGGACCGGCTGCGCGCCGACCCCTCGGTCCGGCCGCAGGCCATCGACGAGCTGCTGCGCTACATCCCGCACCGCAACGCGGTCGGTCTGTCCCGGATCGCCCTGGAGGACGTGGAGATCAAGGGGGTGCGGATCCGGGCGGGCGACGCGATCTACGTGTCCTACCTGTCGGCCAACCGCGACCCGGAGGTCTTCCCCGACCCGGAGCGGATCGACTTCACGCGCAGTCCCAACCCGCATGTGGCGTTCGGGTTCGGCCCGCACTACTGTCCGGGCGGCCAGCTGGCCCGGATGGAGTCCGAACTGCTGGTGGACGCCCTCCTCGACCGGCTGCCGGGGCTGCGGCTCGCGGTGGCACCGGAGCAGGTGCCGTTCCGCAAGGGCGCGTTGATCCGCGGTCCCGAGGCCCTGCCCGTGGCGTGGTGAGCGCCGATGACGACGATCGAGCCGCCGCTTCCCGCGATCGAGGATCCCGAACTCGCCGCGGTGGACGGGCTGCTCGTGCCACCGGGCCACGGCCGGGTGGTCGAGACGGCCGCCCAGCGGGTGACGTTCAAGGTGACCGGTTCGCACTCGCGCACCTCCTCCACCTTCGAGGTGGAGGTCCCGCCGGGCTTCGACGTGGGCGCCCATGTGCACACGCGCAGCGAAGAGTTGTTCTACGTGCTGGAGGGCGAGCTGGACGTGCTCGCGTTCGAGCCGCGGGTGCGGACGCCCGACCGCTGGCAGAAGTGGGAGTCCCGGTCCGGCAACCGCGTGGTGCGGGCCACCCCGGGCACGGTCATCGCCGTGCCCCCGGGCTGCCCGCACGCGTTCGCCAACCCCACGGACAGCCCGGCGAAGATGTTCTTCCAGGCGTCCCCGCCGCCGGACCATGAGCGGTACTTCGAGGAGCTGCTGGAGATCCTCAGGAGCGGCGGGCCGCCCGACCACGCGGCGATCGAGGCGCTGCGGCGGCGCTACGACATCGAGCAGCTGACCCCGCTCAGGCACCGCTGACGGCCCCGCCCCGGCGCCTCGGCCGCGCCCCGGTGACCGCCGGCGGACCCGTCGTCCGCCGGCGGGCCGCCGTCACCGGAGCGTCCCGGCCGGTGGGCGGATCAGCGGATCGGCAGGCCGGAGACCGTACGGGAGATGACCAGCCGCTGGATCTCGCTGGTGCCCTCGAAGATCGTGTAGATCGCCGCGTCCCGGTGCATCCGCTCCACCGGGTACTCGCGGGTGTAGCCGTTGCCGCCCAGGATCTGGATGGCCTGGCCGGTGACCTTCTTCGCGGTCTCGCTGGCGAACAGCTTGGACATCGAGCCCTCGGCGGCGGTGAACGGCTTGCCGTTGATCGCCATCCAGGAGGCGCGCCACACCATCAGGCGGGCCGCGTCGACGGAGGTGGCCATGTCGGCGAGCTGGAAGGCCACGCCCTGGTTGTCGATGATCGGCCGGCCGAACTGCTCGCGGGTCTTCGCGTAGTCGAGGGCGACCTCGTAGGCGGCGCGCGCGGTGCCGACCGCCATGGCGCCGACGGCGGGGCGGGACGCCTCGAAGGTGGCCATCGCCGCGTTCTTCACCCGCTCGCCGCCCGCCCTGGCCTTCTCGCGGGCGCGGGCGAGGCGCTCGTCCAGCTTCTCCTTGCCGCCGAGCAGACAGGAGCCGGGGACGCGCACGTCGTCGAGGACGACCTCGGCGGTGTGCGAGGCGCGGATGCCGTGCTTCTTGAACTTCTGGCCCTGGGACAGGCCCGGGGTGCCGGGCGGGACGATGAAGGAGGCGTGCCCCTTGGAGCCGAGTCCGGGGTCGACGGAGGCCACGACGACATGGACGTTGGCTATGCCGCCGTTGGTCGCCCAGGTCTTGGTGCCGTTGAGCACCCACTCGTCCTTGGCCTCGTCGTAGACGGCGCGGGTGCGCAGGGAGGCGACGTCGGAGCCGGCGTCGGGCTCGGAGGAGCAGAAGGCGGCCACCTTGACGTCGCTGGGGTCGCCGTACATCTGCGGGATCCAGGTGCCGATCTGCTCCTCGGTGCCGTTGGCGAGGACGCCGACGGCGGCGAGGCCGGTGCCGACGATCGACAGGGCGATGCCCGCGTCGCCCCAGAACAGCTCCTCCATGGCCATCGGGATGCCGAGGCCGGTGGCGTCGAAGTACTGCTGGGCGTAGAAGTCCAGGGAGTAGATGCCGACCTTGGCGGCCTCCTGGATGACCGGCCAGGGAGTCTCCTCACGCTCGTCCCATTCGGCGGCGGCGGGGCGGATCACATCGGCGGCGAAGCCGTGCAGCCAGTCCCGCACCTCCTTCTGTTCGTCGTTGAGCTCCATGGTGAACTCGGCCATGTCCCCTCCAGCGGCACACTGTGGTGTTACTTGCGGTAACCGTACTGTGTTACCGACCAGTAGGAGAAGTCAAGTGCCGCTGTCGCCTCGGCAGCCCGTTCGATGCCGGGAGCCCGGTCAGTGTTAGTTTGCGCAGGCGTCACCGAATCAGCACGGGTGGGGAGAGATCATGGACACCACGCAGCGGACCGATCAGCAGCGGTCCGCCGACCGCCGACGGCGCGAGCTGCTGGAGGCCGCCGACCGGGTGGTGCTGCGCGACGGTCCGCACGCGTCGATGAACGCCATCGCCGCCGAGGCGGGCATCACCAAGCCGATCCTCTACCGCCACTTCGGCGACAAGGGCGGCCTGTACGCCGCCCTCGCCAAGCGGCACACCGACGCCCTGCTCGACTCGCTGCGGGCCGCCCTCGACGCCCCCGCCGAACGGCGCGCCCGCGTCGAGGCCACGCTCGACACCTATCTCGCCGCCATAGAGGCCAGGCCCCAGGTGTACCGCTTCCTGATGCACCCGGCGGAGGGCGGCCAGGGCGGCGACCAGGGCTTCGACGTCGGCAAGCACTCCGCGCCGCTGCTGCGCCGGATGGGCGAGGAGCTGGCCCAGGTCATCGGGGAGCGCCTCGACCTCGGACCGGGCGGCCAGCAGCTGGCCCGGGTGTGGGGACACGGCATCGTCGGCATGATGCACGCGGCCGGCGACTGGTGGCTGGGCGAGCGCCCCTGCTCGCGCGCGGAACTGGTGCGCAGCCTCGCCGACCTGCTGTGGGGCCGGCTCGCGGGCGCCGGGGACAAGGCCGGAGGCCCCGGCTTCTAGGGCCTGCCGTCAAATTCCCGCCTGCCTCGCGACGCCATGCACGCACTCTCGCCGCACCGGGCCCAGACCCGAGTACGTCCAGTACGCGGGCCAGGGCCCGGCACGCCGAGAGCACGCACCTGACGCCGCGAGGCCCGCCCTCCGGGCGGACGACGGGAATTTGACGGCAGGCCCTAGCACCCACCCGGCCGCGGACAGCCACCCGGATCCGCGACCGTCACCCCCGGCGGGCCCAGGGTGCCCTGGCCGCCTGCCGCAGCACTCTGCGCCGGCGCAGGCCCGTGACATGATCCACATACAGACGGCCGTCCAGATGGTCGCACTCGTGCTGGAGGCAGCGGGCGAAGAATCCCGTCCCCTCGACGGTCACCGGCTCCCCCGTCACTGTGAATCCCGCCACGACCGCGTGGTCGTGGCGCTCGGTCCCCGCCTCCAGGCCCGGCAGCGAGAGACAGCCCTCCGGACCGCGCAGCACGATGCCGTCCGCCGCCACCAGACGGGGATTCACCACATGCCCCAGATGCCGCACGTCCTCGTCGTCGGGGCAGTCGTAGACGAACACCCGCAGCTCCTCGCCCACCTGGTTCGCGGCCAGTCCGACCCCCCGTGCGGCGTACATCGTGGCGAACAAGTCCTCCACGAGCGAGGCCAGTTCGGGACCGAAGGCGGTGACCTCCCGGCAGGGTGTGCGCAGCGCCTCGTCGCCGAGGAGGGTGAGGGGCCGTACGCGCCCGCGGGCGCCGGGGATCGAGCCGTGTCGCATGGCGGCAAGGGTACGGTCCTTCTGCACGCGCGAACGGCGCGCGAGCGCCGCACGGGTGCCGGAATTCGGGTGCGTGAACGGATCTCGATAGGCTGAGGTCCACACCACGTTGCCGGATGGCTCAGGCGCGGCGCGTACGCAAGGAGGATCGAGAACTGATGGCAGGCAACTCGGACCCGCTCACGCCGCGGGCCAAGCTGGCCGTGACCGCGGGCAAGGCGGTCGCGGCGGCATCGCGCGCCGCGGGGCGCGGCAGCGGTTCGGTGATCGGCGGCCGGGTGGCGCTCAAACTCGACCCCGACCTGCTGGCCCGGCTCGCCCAGAACCTGGACGTCATCCTGGTGTCGGCGACCAACGGCAAGACCACCACCACCCGGCTCATCGCCGAGGCGCTGCGGGCCGCGGGCCCCGTGGTCTCCAACGCGCTCGGCGCCAACATGCCGGCGGGCATCACCTCGGCGCTGGCGGGCGGCTCGGAGGCCAAGTTCGGTGTGATCGAGGTCGACGAGAAGTACCTCGCGGGCGTCGCCCGGGACACCGACCCCAAGTGCATCGCGCTGCTCAACCTCTCCCGCGACCAGCTGGACCGGGCCGCCGAGACCCGGATGCTCGCCGAGAACTGGCGCGAGGGGCTCGCCGGTTCCAAGGCCGTGGTCGTCGCCAACTGCGACGACCCGCTGGTGGTGTGGGCCGCCTCCTCCTCGCCCAATGTGATCTGGGTGGCCGCCGGGCAGATGTGGAAGGACGACGCCTGGTCCTGCCCGTCCTGCGGCGGTGTGATGCAGCGTCCGGGCGACGACTGGTTCTGCGCCGAGTGCGGTTTCCGCCGCCCCACGCCCAGCTGGGCCCTGTCCGGCGACCACGTCCTGGACCCGCACGGCTCGGCCTGGCCGATCCACCTCCAGCTCCCGGGCCGCGCCAACAAGGCCAACGCCGCCTCCTCGGCGGCCGTCGCCGCCGTCTTCGGGGTGCCGCCGCAGGTCGCGCTGGAGCGGATGTACCAGGTGCAGGCGGTCGCGGGACGCTACGACGTCGTGCAGTTCCAGGGCCGCGACCTGCGCCTGCTGCTGGCCAAGAACCCGGCCGGCTGGCTGGAGACCTTCTCGCTGATCGACCCGCCGCCGACCCCGGTCATCCTCTCGGTGAACGCGCGCGGCGCCGACGGCACCGACACCTCCTGGCTGTGGGACGTCGACTACACCCGTCTCACCGGCCACCCGCTCCTCGTGATCGGCGACCGGAAGCTGGACCTCGCGGTGCGTCTGGAGGTGGCCAACCAGCACTTCCAGGTCTGCGAGAACCTCGACCAGGCCGTGCAGCAGGCGCCGCCCGGCCGGATCGAGGTCATCGCCAACTACACCGCGTTCCAGGACCTGCGCCGCCGCGTCGGCAACTGATCACGAAGGACGAGCACTTCATGAGCGACAACCAACTGCGGCTGGTGTGGATCTACCCGGACCTGCTGAGCACCTACGGCGACCAGGGCAACGCGCTCGTCGTGGAGCGCCGGGCCCGGCAGCGCGGCCTGGACGTGGCCCGCCTGGACGTACGCAGCGACCAGCCGATCCCGACCTCCGGCGACATCTACCTGATCGGCGGCGGCGAGGACCGCCCGCAGCGGCTGGCGGCGGAGCGGCTGCGCCGCGACGGCCACCTCTACCAGGCGGTGCAGAACGGCGCCATCGTCTTCTCGGTCTGCGCCGGCTACCAGATCCTCGGCCACGAGTTCGTCAACGACCTCGGCCAGCGCGAGCCGGGTCTCGGCCTGCTCGACGTGGTCTCCGTGCGCGGTGAGGGCGAGCGGTGCGTCGGCGACGTGCTCGGCGACGTCGACCCGCGCCTCGGGCTGCCCCCGCTGACCGGTTTCGAGAACCACCAGGGCGTCACCCACCTCGGCCCGGCCGCCCGGCCGCTCGCCCAGGTCCGCGTCGGCCGGGGCAACGGCACCGGCGACGGCACGGAGGGCGCGTACAACGACACGGTCTTCGGCACCTACATGCACGGTCCCGTGCTGGCCCGCAACCCGCAGATCGCGGACCTGCTGCTGAAGCTCGCCCTCGACGTCAACGCGCTGCCGCCGGTCGACGACCGCTGGTACGAGGCCCTGCGCACCGAGCGCATCGCCGCCGCCGAGCAGCCCGCCTGAGCGCGGACGGCACGGCACGGCGGCCCGCGGGCGCGCCCGGGAACCCTCCCGGGCGCGCCCGCGGTGTCTCCCGGCGGCCGCGGTGACCGCGGCGGCGGTGTCTGCGTTTCCGGCGGTGTCTGCGTCTCCGGCGCTTCGGCCGGGTGTCGGCTCTCCTCAAGCCCCTCGCAAGCTCCCCGCAAGGTGCGCGCGGGACGCTCGTCACCGGGCCCGGCTGACGGCGCGTCCGCTCACCTGTGCACCCGCGTCCACCAGCCGGACGGCCCTTACGGCACCACCCCCTCACGCCGGTAGGGTGGCCGGGATCGAGCCGGACAGCGCGGTCCGGTCCCGGCCCACGTGGAGAAGGTTGTTCGGGCTATGCGCATTGGTGTCCTCACGTCCGGCGGCGACTGCCCCGGCCTGAACGCCGTCATCCGGTCCGTCGTGCACCGTGCCGTCGCCGACCACGGCGACGAGGTCATCGGATTCCGGGACGGCTGGAAGGGCCTCCTGGAGTGTGACTACCTCAAGCTCGACCTGGACGCGGTCGGCGGCATCCTCGCCCTCGGCGGCACCATCCTCGGCTCCTCCCGGGTGCGCCCCGAGCAGCTGCGCGACGGGGTCGAGCGGGCCCGCGGCCATGTCCAGGAACTGGGGCTCGACGCGATCATCCCGATCGGCGGCGAGGGCACCCTCAAGGCGGCCCGGCTGCTCTCGGACAACGGCCTGCCCATCGTCGGCGTGCCCAAGACCATCGACAACGACATCGCGGTCACCGACGTCACCTTCGGCTTCGACACCGCCGTGACGGTGGCCACCGAGGCGCTCGACCGGCTGAAGACCACCGCCGAGTCCCACCAGCGGGTGCTGATCGTGGAGGTCATGGGCCGCCACACCGGCTGGATCGCGCTCCAGTCCGGCATGGCCGCCGGCGCGCACGCCGTGGTCGTCCCCGAGCGGCCCTTCGACATCGAGGAGCTGGCGAAGAAGGTCGGCGAGCGGTTCGCGGCGGGCAAGCGGTTCGCGATCGTGGTCGCGGCCGAGGGCGCCAAGCCGCTGCCCGGCACGATGGACTTCGACGAGGGCGGCAAGGACGTCTACGGCCACGAGCGGTTCGCGGGCATCGCCCGGCAGCTCTCCCTGGAACTGGAGGAGCGCCTGGGCAAGGAGGCGCGGCCGGTCATCCTCGGGCACGTCCAGCGCGGCGGCACGCCGACGGCGTACGACCGGGTGCTGGCCACCCGGTTCGGCTGGCACGCCGTGGAGGCCGTGCACCGCGGGGAGTTCGGCCGGATGACCGCGCTGCGCGGCACCGACATCGTGATGGTGTCGCTCGCGCAGGCCGTGGAGACCCTGAAGACGGTGCCCGCCGACCGGTACGCCGAGGCGGAGTGCGTGCTGTAGGACACGCCCGCGCGTCAGCCGCCCCCGGTCGCGAGAGCGGCCGGGGGCGGTTCTAGTCTGGGTGCCGACAGACAGCTGGGGACAGACGGTCACGGACGCCCACAGCTGGGGTCGGACAGCGCACACCCCCACGAATCAGGAGCCGGCGGATGGATCACAGCGGGCACGGCATGATGATGGATCTGCCGCCGTTCACGCTGGGACGCGGCCTCGCGTGGTCCGCGGACCCGTTCTTCCTCGTCTCCTGCCTGCTCGGTCTCGCGCTCTACGGCTGGGGCGTGGTGCGGCTGCGGCGGCGCGGCGACTCCTGGCCGGTGGGCCGCACGGTGGCGTACGTCGTCGGGGTGCTGACGGTGGCGCTGATGATGTGCACCAAGCTGAACGACTACGGCATGGTCATGTTCAGCGTGCACATGGTCCAGCACATGGTGATCAGCATGCTCTCGCCGATCCTGATCCTGCTCGGCGCCCCGATCACCCTGGCGCTGCGCGCGCTGCCGGTGGCGGGCCGGGGCCGCAAGGGTCCGCGCGAACTGCTGCTGGCGCTGCTGCACAGCCGCTACGTCCAGATCATCACGCACCCCGCGTTCACCATCCCGCTGTTCGTCGCCAGCCTGTACGCGCTGTACTTCACCCCGCTCTTCGACTTCCTGATGGGCTCGCGGGCCGGGCACATCGCGATGATGGTGCACTTCCTCGCGGTCGGGGTGGCGTTCTTCTGGCCGATCATGGGCATCGACCCGGGCCCGCACCGGCCGGGCTATCTGATGCGGATGCTGGAGCTGTTCGCCGGGATGCCCTTCCACGCGTTCTTCGGCATCGCGCTGATGATGGGCTCCACGCCCCTGGTGGACACCTTCCGCGACCCGCCCGCCTCGCTCGGCATCGACGCGCTGTCCGACCAGACGGCGGCCGGCGGCATCGCCTGGGCGTTCAGCGAGGTGCCCTCGGTGCTGGTGCTGCTGGCGCTGCTGTTCCAGTGGTACCGCTCGGAGCAGCGGCAGGCCAAGCGCAAGGACCGGGCCGCCGAGCGGGACGGCGACAAGGAGCTGGCCGCCTACAACGCCTATCTGGCCTCGCTCAACGCCCGCGGCAACTGACTTCCTCGCCCCGCCGGGCCCCGCCCGTCCCCCGTCACTTCCGTACGGTGCGTGCACCGGAGCCTCCCAGGAGGCGGATTCCGGGGCACCATGGGAGGAAGGCCGACCAGGAGGAGGGTGCCGCGATGCCCGGTTCGACGGACGGTGCCACGAGAGCGATGGGGGTGCTCACCGTGGGCGCCCTGGTCGCGGTGACCGCGTACACGGTGGCGCTCGGCGGCAACGGCTGGCTGTGGTTCGGCTGGGTGGTGCTGGGTCTGGCGACCCTGGGTGTGGTGGTGACCCACCACACCTGAGCCCCTCCCGGCTCCGTTCCGCGCCGCTCAGTTCGCGGGGCCGCCGCCGAGGCGGGCCGAGGAGTGCACGCCCGGCTGGTACTTGGGCAGCCGCACGGTGATCTTCATCCCGGCGCCGGGCGCGGTCTCGATCACCAGGCCGTGGTCGTCGCCGTAGACCTGGCGCAGCCGGTCGTCGACGTTGGACAGGCCGATGCCGCCGGAGGGGCTGTCCTCCCCGGCGAGGATGCGGCGCAGCAGCCCGGGGTCCATCCCGGCGCCGTCGTCCTCGATGACGACCAGCGCCTCCGCGCCCGCGTCCCGGGCGGTGAGGCGGATGCGGCAGGTCCCGGCCTTGCCCTCCAGGCCGTGTTTGACGGCGTTCTCCACGAGCGGTTGCAGACACAGGAAGGGCAGCGCGACGGGCAGCACCTCGGGGGCGATCTGGAGGGTGACGGCGAGGCGGTCGCCGAAGCGGGCCCGGACCAGCGAGAGGTAGTGCTCGATGGCGTGGAGTTCGTCGGCGAGCGTGGTGAAGTCGCCGTGGCGGCGGAACGAGTAGCGGGTGAAGTCGGCGAACTCCAGCAGCAGCTCGCGGGCGCGCTCGGGGTCGGTGCGCACGAACGAGGCGATCACCGCCAGCGAGTTGAACACGAAGTGCGGGGAGATCTGGGCGCGCAGGGCCTTGATCTCGGCCTCGACGATCCGGGTGCGGGAGCGGTCGAGGTCGGCCAGTTCGAGCTGGACAGAGACGAAGCGGGCCACCTCGGCGGCGGCGCGGACCAGGACGGCCGACTCGCGGGGCGCGCAGGCGACCAGGGCGCCGTGCACCCGGTCGTCCACGGTGAGCGGGGCGACCACCGCCCAGCGCACCGGGCAGTCCGGTGCCGTGCAGCCGAGCCGGAAGGCCTCACCGCGCCCGGTCTCCAGGGGGCCGGTGAGCCGTTCCATGATCTCGGCGCGGTGGTGGGCGCCGACGCCGTCCCAGGCCAGTACGCGCGTGTCGTCGGTGAGGCAGAGCGCGTCGGTGCCGAGCAGGGACCGCAGCCGCCGGGCCGATCTGCGGGCGGTCTCCTCGGTGAGCCCGGCGCGCAGCGGGGGCGCGGCGAGGGAGGCGGTGTGCAGGGTCCGGAAGGTGGCGTGCTCGACGGGCGTGCCGAGACCGCCCGGACGCGGGGTCCTGGCGGTGCGCCGGCCCAGCCAGAACCCGGCGGCCAGCAGCGGCAGGACGGCGACGCACAGCCCGGCGAGGAAGCCGCTCACGCCTTGGCCTCCGTGCCGGGCGGCTCGGGCAGGTGGAAGCGGGCGAGCACGGCCGCGGTGCCGGGCGGCACCCGGCCGGGGGTGGCCAGGGAGACCAGAACCATGGTGAGGAAGCCCAGCGGCACCGACCACAGGGCGGGCCAGGCGAGCAGCGCGTGCGGCGGCCCGGTGCCCGGGAGCCCGGCCATGGTGACGGCGACGGCGACGAACGCGGCCCCGCCGCCGGCCAGCATCCCGGCCGCCGCGCCGGGCGGGGTGAGCCGCCGCCACCAGATGCCGAGGACGAGCAGCGGGCAGAAGGAGGACGCGGACACGGCGAAGGCGAGTCCGACGGCGTCGGCCACCGGCAGTCCCCCGGCCAGGACGCTCACCGCGAGCGGTACGGCCATGGCGAGCACGGTGCCGAGCCGGAAGTGCCGTACGCCTCGGGCGGGCAGCGGGCCGCGCGAGGGCAGCACGTCCTGGGTGAGCACCCCGGCGACCGCCATGGTCAGTCCGGAGGCGGTGGACAGGAAGGCGGCGAAGGCGCCGCCCGCGACCAGCGCCCCGAGCAGGTCGCCGCCGAGGCCGCCGATCATCCGGTCGGGCAGCAGCAGGACGGCGGCGTCCGCGTCGCCGGTGAGGGTCAGTTCGGGGGCGTAGAGGCGGCCGAGGGCGCCGTAGAGGGGCGGCAGCAGGTAGAAGGCGCCGATGAGGCCGAGCACGGCGACCGTCGCGCGGCGGGCCGCGACCCCGTGCGGGCTGGTGTAGTAGCGGACCACGACGTGCGGCAGTCCCATGGTGCCGAGGAAGGTGGCGAGGATGAGGCCGTACGTGGCGTACAGGGGGCGTTCCTCGCGGCCCGCGGCGAGCGAGGTCGACATGCCTCCGGTGCGGGCCCGGCCGGCGGCGGGCACCGGGTCGCCGGACCGGAAGGTGAGGCGGGTGCCGCCGCCGAGGCGATGGGTTCCGGCGGCCAGGCGCACGGGCTCGCCGGGGTGCGGGCGGCCGTCGACGGTGCCGTGCACGGTGACGGTGAGGGGGCGGTCCAGCCGCAGGTCGAGGGTGCTGCCGACGCGGACGGTGCGCGGCTCGCGGAAGGTCGCGGGTTCGTCGAAGGCGTGGCGGGGGGCGCCGTCGCTCTGCCAGGCGAGTAGCAGGAAGAGGGCGGGGACGAGCAGGGCGGTCAGTTTCAGCCAGTACTGGAAGGCCTGCACGAAGGTGATGCTGCGCATGCCGCCGGCGGCGACGATGGCCACCACGACGACGGCGACGATCACTCCGCCGAGAGTGCCGGGCGCACCGGTGAGCACCGCGAGCGTGAGACCGGCCCCCTGGAGCTGGGGCAGCAGGTACAGCCAGCCGATGCCGACGACGAAGGCGCCCGCCAGCCGCCGCACGCCCTGGGAGGCGAGCCGGGCCTCGGCGAAGTCGGGCAGCGTGTAGGCGCCGGAGCGGCGCAGCGGGGCGGCGACGAACAGCAGCAGGACGAGGTATCCGGCCGTGTAGCCGACCGGGTACCACAGCATGTCGGGGCCCTGGACGAGGACCAGTCCGGCGATGCCGAGGAAGGAGGCGGCGGAGAGGTACTCGCCGCTGATCGCGGCGGCGTTCAGGCGCGGGCCCACGGTGCGGGAGGCGACGTAGAAGTCGGAGGTGGTCCGGGATATGCGCAGTCCGAAGGCGCCGACGAGGACGGTGGCGACGACGACGAGGGCGACGGCGGGGACGGTGTAGGCGGAGTTCACCGGGGCGCGGTCCTAGCGGTCCTCGGTGAGACGGGCGAAGTCGCGTTCGTTGCGTTCGGCGCGGCGCACGTACCAGCGGGCGAGCAGGACGAGCGGGAGGTAGAGGCCGAAGCCGAGGACGGCCCACTTCAGGCGGCGGGCGTCGGGCGCGGCGGCGAACACCAGCGGCAGCGGGCCGACGAGCAGGACGAGCACGCCGGACACGGTGAGCGCGGTGCGCAGTTGGGTGCGCATCAGGGAGCGGACGTAGGTGTGGCCGAGCGTGGTCTGCTCGTCGATCTCGGTGCGCGGGCGGTAGTGGCCGGTGGCGCGGCGGGTGCGCCGGGGCGGTCCGGTGACGACGACGCGGCGCTCGGCGGGGTCCTGCGGCATGGTGTGCGCCCCCTCTAGCGTCCGGTCCGGCGCATCAGCAGATCCCGCAGTTCGCGGGCGTGCCGACGGCTGACCTGGAGTTCCTCGGTGCCGATCAGGACACTCACCGAGCCCGCGTCCAGGCGGAGTTCACCGATGTGGCGCAGCGCGACGAGATGGCGGCGGTGGATGCGGACGAAGCCACGGGCGCGCCAGCGCTCCTCCAGGGTGGACAGCGGGATGCGGACGAGGTGGCTGCCCCGGGCGGTGTGCAGCCGGGCGTAGTCGCCCCGGGCCTCGACGTGGGTGATGTCGTCGACGGCGACGAACCGGGTGACGCCGCCGAGTTCGACGGGCAGCTGGTCGGGGTCGGGTTCGCTCACCGGGATCCGTACGGCCGTCCCGCGCAGCGCGGCGGCGCGGCGGACGGCCTCCGCGAGCCGTTCCCGGCGGACGGGTTTGAGGACGTAGTCGACGGCCTTGAGGTCGAACGCCTGCACGGCGAAGTCCTCGTGGGCGGTGACGAACACGATCAGCGGCGGTGCGGCGAACCCGGTCAGCAGCCTGGCCAGGTCGAGGCCGTCGAGGCCGGGCATGTGGATGTCGAGGAAGACGACGTCGATCGCGTCGGGCCCGCCCGGTCCGGACTCCAGCGCCCGGTTGATGCGGCGCAGCGCCTCGGTGGCGTCCGAGGCGCCCTCGACGCCCTCGACGCGGGGGTCGGCGCTCAGCAGGTAGAGCAGCTCCTCCAGCGAGGGGCGTTCGTCGTCGACGGCGAGGGCGCGCAGCATGAACGTGGAGTGTAGGGGCGAACGGCGGCGCTGGACATGTGCCGGGCTCGGCCGGGGGCGCTGGATACAGTGCGGGCATGAACAGCAGGCCCACGCCGTTCGACGATCTCGACCGGAAGATCCTCACCGCTCTCATGGCGAACGCCCGTACGAGTTTCGCGGAGATCGGCGCGGCCGTCGGGCTCTCCTCCACCGCCGTCAAACGGAGGGTGGACCGGCTGCGCGACTCGGGGGTGATCACCGGGTTCACGGCCACGGTGAAGCCCGCGGCGCTGGGCTGGCGCACGGAGGCGTACGTCGAGGTGTACTGCGAGGGCGCGGCGCCGCCGAGGCGGCTGGCCGAGGTGGTGCGCAACCATCCGGAGATCACGGCGGCGATGACGGTGACCGGGGGCGCGGACGCGCTGCTGCACGTGCGGGCGCGGGACGTGGAGCACTTCGAGGAGGTGCTGGAGCGGATCCGGGTGGAGCCGTTCATCCGCAAGACGATCAGCGTGATGGTGCTCTCCCATCTGCTGCCGGACAGCCCGGAGGCGGGCGCCAGCCAGCCCGCTCCCGAGGACGCAGCAGACCTGCGCTGAATCCCCTGAAGACGCAGCATCACTGCGTGAACGCGCAGGTTTCGTTCCTTGTCGGCCGTATCGCCCGCTTCCTACCGTGGTGTCAACCCTCAGTCGACACCCCAGGAAGCGGAGGAACCCCTCTGTGCCCGGATCCCGTGTGCCGCGCCGGCGGCGCTTTCTCGTCTGCGAACCCAGACACTTCGCCGTGCAGTACGCGATCAACCCCTGGATGCATCCGGACCGTCCCGTCGACACCGGACGCGCCCAGGCCCAGTGGCAGGCGCTGACCGACGCCTACCGCGCCCACGGTCATACCGTCGAGACCGTGGAACCCGTCCCCTCGCTGCCGGACATGGTCTTCGCCGCCAACGCCGCGGTCGTCGTCGGCGGCCGTGTCTTCGGCTCCCTGTTCAAGGCGCCCGAGCGGCGCCCGGAGTCCCTGCCCTACGACACCTGGTTCAAGTCGGCCGGGTTCGACGTGTACCGGCCCGAGTCGGTGTGCGAGGGCGAGGGCGACCTCGTCCCGGCCGGGCGCTGGCTGCTGGCCGGCACCGGCTTCCGCACCACCCGGGAGGCCCACCGCGAGGCCCAGGAGTTCCTGGGCGTCCCGGTGATCGGGCTGACCCTGGTGGACCCGTACTTCTACCATCTGGACACGGCGCTGTTCGTCCTCGACGAGGAGAACATCGCGTACTACCCCGAGGCGTTCTCCCCGGGCAGCCGCGAGGTGCTCGCCCGGCTGTACCCGGAGGCGGTGACCGCCACCCGGAAGGACGCGGAGGCCTTCGGGCTCAACTCCGTCTCGGACGGCCTGCACGTGTTCATGTCGCCCGGCGCGACGGACCTCGCCGACCGCCTCACCGACCTCGGCTATCTGCCCGTCCCCGTCGACCTGTCGGAGTTCCGCAAGGCCGGCGGCGGGATCAAGTGCTGCACCCAGGAGATCCGCTCATGACCGCACCCGCAGACACCCGTACCACCTCCGACGAGCTGATCCGGGCGGAGGAGCCGGTGCTCGCGCACAACTACCACCCGCTGCCGGTGGTCGTGGCGCGGGCCGAGGGCGCCTGGGTCGAGGACGTCGAGGGCCGCCGCTACCTCGACATGCTGGCCGGGTACTCCGCCCTGAACTTCGGCCACCGCCACCCCGCGCTGATCGAGGCGGCCCGCGACCAGCTCGACCGGCTCACCCTCACCTCGCGGGCCTTCCACAACGACCGGCTGGCCGGTTTCGCGACGCGCCTGGCGGCGCTGACCGGGCAGGAGATGGTGCTGCCCATGAACACGGGCGCCGAGGCGGTGGAGAGCGGCATCAAGGTCGCCCGCAAGTGGGCCTACGAGGTCAAGGGCGTCCCCGCCGACCGGGCCACGATCGTGGTGGCCGCCGAGAACTTCCACGGCCGGACGACGACGATCGTCGGCTTCTCCACGGACGAGACGGCACGGGCCGGGTTCGGGCCGTTCACGCCCGGCTTCCGCATCGTCCCCTACAACGACCTGGCGGCCCTGGAGGCGGCGGTCGACGACACCACGGCCGCCGTGCTGATCGAGCCGATCCAGGGCGAGGCGGGCGTGATCGTGCCCGACGACGGCTATCTCGCCGGGGTGCGCGAGCTGACCCGCCGGGCGGGCTGCCTGTTCGTCGCGGACGAGATCCAGTCGGGTCTGGGCCGCACCGGGCACACCCTCGCCGTGGAGCACGAGGGCGTGGTGCCGGATCTCGTGCTGCTCGGCAAGGCGCTGGGCGGCGGCATCGTGCCGGTGTCGGCGGTGGTCGGCAGCCGCGAGGTGCTGGGCGTGCTGCGGCCGGGCGAGCACGGGTCGACGTTCGGCGGCAACCCGCTGGCCGCGGCGGTCGGCACGGCGGTGGTGGAGCTGCTGGAGACCGGCGAGTTCCAACGCAGGGCCGCCGGACTGGGCGTCGTCCTGCGCGAGGGCCTCACCGCGCTGACCGGCAGGGGCGTGGTCGGCTTCCGCTCGCGCGGGCTGTGGGCGGGCGTCGACGTGGATCCGGCCATCGGCACCGGCCGGGAGATCAGCGAGCGGCTGATGCGGGAGGGGATCCTGGTCAAGGACACCCACGGCTCGACGATCCGTCTCGCGCCGCCGCTGACCGTCACCGAGACCGAACTGCGCTCCGCGCTGGGTTCGCTGGAGCGGGTGCTGACCGGCTGAGCCCGCCGGACCGCCCGGTCCTGCGCAGTACGGCATGTGCCGGGGGCGCTCCCGCTGGGGGCGCCCCCGGTACGCGCGTTCCGAGGCGCCTGCCCGCCCGGCCGCGCCACTGCCCCGGCCCTTCGTTGGCGCCCGGGGGATACGGGTACCCGAGCGGATGACGGCACTCCCTGAGGGACTTCCTGAGGAGATGACTCCCATGCTGCTCATCGGCCTGCTGCTCCTCGCGGCCACGGGCGCCTTCACCGGTCTGGCCATCGCCGGCAACCTGTCCGGCGGACCCCAGTACACGGTGTCGATCCTCGGCAACGACATCGTCACGCTGAACACCCTCGCGATCTTCAGCGCGGGGCTCGCGCTCGCCCTGCTCTTCTGCCTCGGCCTGTCCATGCTGGCCGGCGCCGCGACGCACCACCGGCACCACCGGGTGGCGCGGTACGGCGGGACGGACACCCGCCCGACGGGCGGCGGGACGACCCAGCCGGACGACCGCCGCTACCCTTGACCTCCGCCGCCCCGGCCCGCGGACGGACCGGCCCCGCGCGGCCGGTCAGTGGTAGGCGTGCACGACGGCGTGCCCCTTGCCCCGGCCGATCATCCACCGGTTGACGGGAGTGGTCAGCAGGAACGCCAGGGCGAGGGAGAGCACCAGCGAGACCCAGAACAGCGCGTCGGCGAGCCCCGCGTCCATGGCGCCGGGCACGCCCACCATGACGGTGTTGTCGATCAGCTCCATGACCGCGATGGACAGGGTGTCGGCGGCCAGGGCGACCTTGAGCGCCCGCCGCAGCGGCAGCCCGGCCCGCAGGATGCCGCGCATCGTCAGGGCGTAACCGAAGACGAAGGCCAGCGCGACGGAGACGAGGACCGTGGCGGCGTTGTGCAGCCCGGCGGCGGTGCCGACGACCATGCCGAGCACCTCCCCGACGGCGCAGCCGGTCAGGCAGTGCAGCGTGGCCTGCGCGGCCGTGCGCCAGGAGGTGCCTTCGGGGGCGCCGTGGTGGTGCTCGTGCGCGTGCCCGTGGTCCACGTGTTCCATCGTCGCTCCTTTGTCGATGTGTGAGGTGGCCGTGCACACCGGGGAACCACATACCCCCCAGGGGTATTCCGAAGCGCGTCCGGAAGTCGTTCCGGGAGTCTTTCCCGGAATCGTTCCGGGACGGCGGACGCGCGTCGCCGTCCCGGAACGGAGGCGGGCCTACCGGCCGCCGAGCAGCTTCCTCATCCGGTCGATCTCGGCCGACTGCGAGGTGGTGACCGACTTCGCCAGGGCGACGGCGGCCCGGTCGGCACCCTCGGCCTGCTCCGTGCGGGCCATGGCGACGGCGCCCTCGTGGTGACCGATCATCATGCGCAGGAACGCCCGGTCGAAGGCGTCACCGGACAGCTCGGTCAGCTCGTCCATGTCGGTGTCCGTCATCATGCCGGGCATCGGGGAGGCGGAGTGCCCGGAACCGGGGTGCCCGGAGGCGGACCCGGAAGCCGAGTGGTCCATGCCGGGCATGCCCGGCATGCCGGAAGGACCGGCGGACGGGACACCGGCGCCCCATGCCTTCAGCCAGCCGGTCATGGTCTCGATCTCCGGGTCCTGGGCCTGCCTGATCTGCGCGGCGAGGTCCCTGACCTGCGGGGACCGGGCCCGGCTCGGTGCCAGGGCGGCCATCTCCACGGCCTGCCGGTGGTGCGGGATCATCTCCTGCGCGAACGTGACGTCCTGCGCGTTGTGCTTCCCCGGTCCGGCCGGGGAGGTGGCCGAGGGGCGGCCGGTGGACCCGTTGCCGTGGGCGGAGTGACCCGCCGACGAGATGTCACCGCTGCCGCCGCCGCAGGCGGTGAGCGCCAGCGCGGCGACGAGGACCGCGCCCGGCAGGGCGGCGTGACGGAGACGGAAGGTACGGAGGGCAGGGAAGGTAGGGAGGGCAGGGAAGGTACGGCCGGTGCGCGGGACGCGTCGGCCGGTGTGGCGGATCGCCATGAAGGTCATGAAGGTACAGCTCCTCGGAAAAGCCCGCGCGCGGGCGCGCGGAACCGGCGGATCGGGTCGGGACCGGAGCACGGCGCACCGGACGCGGTGAGGTCCGGATACCGTGCGGGTGCCTCTAGATCCGCAGGAGCTGGAGTTCGGCGAGATCGGGCGGGGCCCGGCCGTCGGCAGAGGGGGTGACCGGCCCCGCGGGGAGCGTCACCGGGGGCGCGACGGCGGAGAACGGCGCGGGCGGCGGGGCGGACGGCGCGTAGCCCGTCGCCGTACCGGCGGCGGCGCAGGTGCCGTCCGCGTGCTGCATGGGCATGCCGTCCGAGTCCGGGTCGGAGAGATGACGGCAGGAGTCCCCGGCCCGGTGCACGGGCGCGGCGGGTTCGTGGGCGGCCGGTCTCCCGGGCGCCGCCGTCGTCCCGTGGTGGCCCGGCGCGGGCGTCCCGGCAAAGGCGAAGCCGTGCATCGCGAGCACCCCGCCCAGTACGGCCAGGACCAGCAGCGCCCGGCGGGCACGGCGCACCGCCGAGCGGGTGCGGGCGCGGGTGCCGGACGTCATGGTCACATCGTACGGAGCGGTCGGCCGCGCGGTACGCCGCCCCCGCCGCCGGACGTCAGCGACACCGGGCGCCCGGCCCCGGGTACGCCGCGCGCCCCTCACTCCGCCTCCGGCTTCCCCCGTTCCGCGCGGCGGCGCAGCAGATGCCGGACGACCAGCGCGGCGACGAGGACGGCGACGGCCACCAGCACCCAGACCTCGTACCGCTTGATCGTGGCGTAGACGGTGTCGATGTGCGCGCCCGCGAAGTAGGCGACGGACACCCACAGGCCCACCCACAGCGCCGCGCCGAGCGCGTTGAAGGCCAGGAAGCGCAGCCAGTGCATCCCGGTGGTGCCGGCGATGATGCCGTTGGCCTGGCGCAGTCCCTCGACGAAGCGCGCCACCGTGACGATCTTGCCGCCGTGCCGGGTGAAGAACCGCTCGGCGGTCTCGAACCGCTTGGGCGTCAGGAAGATGTACTTGCCCCACCGGTGGACGAAGGCCCGCCCCCCGAAATGTCCGATCAGATAGCCGATGTTGTCCCCGATCACCGCGGCGGCGAACGCGATGAGGCCGACGGCCAGGACGTTCAGCTCGCCCGCCCCGGCGTACACACCGGCCGCGAGCAGGATCGTCTCGCCGGGGGCGGGCACCCCGAAGTCCTCCACGAGGACGACACCGCCCACGGCCAGATATCCGTACTGGCTGAGCAGCGGGGCCAGATGCTCCAGCGGACCGGGCAGCGGAGGAGCCATACCGTCCACCGTACGTCGCCCGGCGCGCGGAGCCCGGCAGACACCGCGTCCGGCCCGTACGCCGATCCGCGCGTCCGCGAGGGGCGCCTGACTGACCGTGTGTCAGTAAAGTCGAGAGGCCGGGACGACTCCGGCCGGACGCGGTCCGGGGCACCCGCGGCCGCGCGTGGGACCTGCGAGTGAGGGGCGAGCCGTGTTCTACCAGCTGCTCAAGTACGTCCTGCTGGGCCCGCTGCTGAGACTGGCCTTCCGGCCGCGCATCGAGGGTCTCGATCAGGTGCCGGAGACCGGTGCGGCCATCGTCGCGGGCAACCATCTGTCGTTCTCGGACCACTTCCTGATGCCCGCGATCCTCAAGCGGCGCATCACCTTCCTGGCCAAGGCCGAGTACTTCACCGGCCCCGGGCTGAGGGGCCGGCTGACCGCCGCCTTCTTCCGCAGCGCCGGGCAGATCCCGGTGGACCGGTCGGGCAAGGAGGCGGGCCGGGCCGCCATCCGCGAGGGCCTCGGGGTGCTCGGCAGGGGCGAGCTCCTCGGCATCTATCCGGAGGGCACCCGCTCGCACGACGGCCGCCTCTACAAGGGCAAGGTGGGCGTCGCGGTGATGGCGCTCGAAGCGGGCGTGCCGGTGATCCCCTGCGCGATGATCGGCACCTTCGAGGCCCAGCCCCCGGGCCGGCTGGTCCCCCGGCCGCGCCGCGTCGTGATCCGCTTCGGCCGTCCCCTGGACTTCTCCCGCTATGCCGGGATGGAGGAGGAGAAGGCGGTCCTGCGGGCCGTCACCGACGAGATCATGTACGCCATCCTGTCGCTGTCCGGGCAGGAGTACGTCGACCAGTACGCGGCCGTGGCCAAGGCCGGGCAGTCCGCGGCGCCCGCGTCCGCGCGGGACGGGTCACGGGCCCGCGGGGAGCGCAGGTTCCCCCGCTCCCCGCTCACCTGAGAGCGCGGCGGGGCTCCCTCCGGCTCCCGGGCACGGCGAAGGGGCGGCCGGGGATCCCGGCCGCCCCTCACCGCGTACGGCCGGGTGCTACGGCTTCGGCGTGGCGTGCGGACCGCAGGTCACGTCCGCCCGGTCCACCTTGCCGGTGAGCAGGTAGGTGTCCACCCGCTCGTTGATGCACGGGTTGACCAGACCGGTGACACCGTGGGAGCCCGCGTCCTTCTCGGTGATCAGACGGGAGCCCTTGAAGCGCTGGTGCAGGTCGACGGCGCCGGGGTACGGCGTGGCGGCGTCCCGCGTGGACTGGACGATCAGGACCGGCGGCAGCCCCTTGCCGGTCTTGACGTTCACCGGGGTCTGCTGCTTGACCGGCCAGGTGGCGCACGGCAGGTTCATCCATGCGTTGGACCAGGTCAGGAACGGGTACTGGGCGTTGAGCCGGGTGTTGTCCCGGTCCCACTTGTGCCAGCTGGTCGGCCACTTGGCGTCGGTGCACTCGACGGCCGTGTAGACGGCGTTGCCGTTCTCCGTGGAGATGTTGCCCGCGATGTCGGACATGTCGGGAGCGGCGGCGTCGATCAGCGGCTGGGGGTCACCGGCGAAGTACTTGCTGAACGCCGTCGCCACCGGCACCCAGGAGGAGTCGTAGTACGGCGCGGACTGGAAGAAGCCGAGCAGCTCGGACGGGCCGACGACGCCGCCGAGGGGGTGCTCCTTGGCGGTGGCGCGCAGCTGGAGCCACTTGGCCTGGACGGCGGCGCGGGTGGTGCCGAGGTGGAAGCTGGCGTCGTTCTTCGCGACCCAGTCCTGCCAGTCCTTCCAGCGGCCCTCGAAGGCGATGTCCTGGTTGAGGTTGGCCTCGTACCAGATGTTGTCGCGCGACGGGTCGACGACGCTGTCGACGACGATCCGGCGCACATGGCCCGGGAACAGCGTGCCGTAGACGGCGCCGAGGTAGGTGCCGTAGGAGACGCCCAGGTAGTTGATCTTCTTCTCGCCGAGCGCGGCGCGGATGACGTCGAGGTCGCGCGCGGTGTTCGGCGTGGTCATCTGCTGGAGCATGGCGCGGCCGGTGCGCTCGAGGCAGCCCTCGGCGTACTCGCGGGCCAGCTTGCGCTGGGCGCGCTTGTCGGCCTCGGAGCCGGGCACCGGGTCGGCCTTGGGAGCCTTGACGTACTCCTGCGGGTCGGCGCAGGAGATCGGCGTGGAGTGGCCGACGCCGCGCGGGTCGAAGCCGACGAAGTCGTACGCCTTCGCCACGTTCGCCCAGACGGGGTTCTTGGCGGTGACCCGGGTCGGGAAGCGCAGGCCGGAACCGCCCGGTCCGCCCGGGTTGTAGATGAGGGCGCCCTGGCGGTCCTGCCGGGTGCCGGTGTTGCCGATGCGGTCGACGGCGAGCTTGATCTGCTTGCCGTACGGGTGCGCGTAGTCGAGCGGCACCGAGACGTACCCGCACTGGATGGGCTTGGCCAGCCCCCAGTCGGCGGGGCAGTCCTGCCACTGGATACCGGCGTGGGCGGCACGGTCGGCGGCGATCGCCGCGCCGATGGCCTCGCGGTCCTGGCCGTGGCGGCTGTCCGCGCTGGCCGCGGGTGCCGCCACGGCGCCGGCTATCAGGGTCGCCGTGACGAGCGCGCCGGCCGAACCGAGCGCCACCGCCCGGTTCTTCGGTCTGATGACCCTCAAGTGGGACCTCCCCGTACATCGTTGCGAATCGAGTACGGGGGATCCTTCCGGCTGTGAGGCGCCTGAGGACAGGGGTCGTTGACCTTCTTTGCCAATCCGATAACCGGCGTCGGATGTTCCGCTCAGCGGAGACGCGCCCGAGCGCCCGCGCGGACAGGGCGCGGGCGCCGCCTCAGGAGTCGCAGCGGTCCGGGGCGCGGCGCGCGGCGTGCCGGCCGAGCGCCCGCCGCAGCTCCTCCAGCTCGGTGTCGGACAGGGCGCCGCCCTGGGCGAACTTCAGGATGTGCTCGGCGACCGTGCGCACCTTCGTGTTCGTCCGCTGGGAGACCTCGCGCAGCACCCGCCAGGCGCTGTCCGGAGGGATGCGGCCCACGGCCACCAGGGCTCCGATGGCCTGGTCGATGACGGCGTGCGAGGTCAGGCCGCGCTGGAGCTGGGCGATCTCCTCGTGCAGCCGCTCGTGCTCCGCCACCAGGTCGGTGACGGACAGCGGCTGGAGCGGATGCCACCTGGACATCGCGAAGAACGCCATGGAGATCCCCTGGGTCGTCGAACGGCCGGAGTCCTCCTCCAGCTTGCTCCCTGCGGGTCGCGCGCACGACCGGAGCCGGGCGGCGACGGACCTCCGTGGCGGGCGGCCGGGCAGACGGGCGGCGTCTTCGACACGGCGCCCGCGCGGGATCGGATCGGACCGAAACGGACCGAACGGGGTACCGCCTTTCGGCGTAGGCACACCACTTTTTTCCAGGGCCGTTCGGGTTGCGGCGCGTGTCCGCCCGGATGGCGGAACGATTTCTTCCGCTCCTGGTCCGGGGCTCGGCCGGGCGGGAGAAAGCGGTTCGAACGGAACGGCATCCACTCGAACGGACGAGTGGTGAGTAACAACACAAAGCACAGGTTCCGTTGGGATTTTCGGACAGCCGTAGGTGAAGATCCCTGTCTGACGACAAGCCCCCGCCGCAGCGGCGGGGCGGTCCGGGCGGACGCCGAGTCCTGCCACCGCCCGGATGCCCGGTCGACGGAAGTGGATCGGCAGGAGTGGAGGACCCGAGCAAGACGGGTCGCCGGAACGGCCGCGCCACGGCCGGGCCGAGCAGCCCTTGGGGTGAAGCCGCCAGCAGGCGGCCGGGCAACTTCGCCAGCCCGAATCCGACAGGTCATCCTTCACAGGCGGCTGACGAAGGGTTGCGCATGACTGCGCTCAATCGTGTCCCGTCGCTCATGGTCCGGGCCGGAACCGCCTCGGCCCTGACGCTCGCCGCCGTCGGCGGCTCGATCGTGGTGCCCGGTGTCGCCTCCGACGCCTCGGCCGCCACCATGGCGACGAAGGCCCTGAACATCGCGGCGTCCAAGAAGGGCGCCCCCTACCAGTGGGGAGCGACGGGGCCGAGGAGGTTCGACTGCTCCGGGCTCACGCTGTACTCCTTCAAGAAGGCCGGCAAGAACCTGCCGCGTACGGCCGCACAGCAGTACAACAAGTCGCACCACATCTCCTCGAAGAGCCGTCGCGCCGGTGACCTGGTGTTCTTCCACTCCGGTTCGTACGTCTACCACGTCGGGATCTACGCCGGCTCGGGCAAGATCTGGCACGCCCCGAAGACCGGGGACGTGGTGAAACTGGAGAAGATCTGGACCAGGAACGTCTGGTACGGCCGCATCGGCTGACCCGCCCGGGTCGCGGCGCGACGGGACGGCGGACCGGTGCGCCCGCGGACCGGCGGACCGGCGGACCGGCGGACCGACGACGGTCCGTCGGCTACGGCTCGTCCCGGTCCGTGGCCGACGCGGCGCGGAGCGGCCACGGCAGTTCCACGCTCACCGTCTTGCCGCCTTCCCGGGTGGGCCGCACGCGCACCCTGCCGCCGTACTCCGCGCTGAGCCACCGGATGATCACCATGCCCCGGCCGTTGTCCTGCTGGACGGCGGCCGGGAGCCGTCTGGGGAAGCGCGGGTGGCTGTCGGTGACGCCGATGCGCACCTGCTCGTCGTGGTCGAGGGCGAGGTGCACGGTGAAGGTGGGCGACCGGCCGAGGGTGTGCTCCACGGCGTTGGTGGCGAGTTCGGAGACGATGAGCCGTACGGTGTCGGCGGCGTCCGCGTCCGCGGGCAGGCCCCACTCCGTCAGCGTGCCGACCGCGTAGGCACGGGCGGCCGCGACCGAGGCGGGATCGCTCGGCAGCGTGACGGATGCTTCCAGATGGTCTGCCATGACGACGTCGTCCCTTTCCCACGGGGCCGCGGTCCGACAGGAGCGGAGGGTTTCGAGTACGGTCCCGGACTGGTGCTTCGCCGTCAGGTTGCCACCACCGGACCGGTCACGGGTGGCGATCCACCAAGATATGCATATATCTGTCGCTCGAAGCGGTGAACTCTGCGACGGGCGACCGTATGCGCCGTCGGTCCCGGGAGAAGTCAGGAGCGCGTCCCATGCAGCACGGTCCCGCGGTGCGCCGCCGCAAGCTCGGTGCGGAACTGCGCGCGCTGCGCACCGGCGTGGGGCTCACCAGCGGCGAGGCGGCCCGGCTCGTGGGCTGGCACCAGTCGAAGGTGAGCCGGATCGAGACGGGCGCCAGCGGGGTGAAACCGGCCGATGTGCGCACGCTGCTCGACGCGTACGCGGTCCAGGACGCCCAACTGCGCGAGCTGCTCCTGATGCTGTCGGGCGCCGACGACGGCCAGGACCGGCCGCACTGGTGGCACGCCTACCGCGGGGTACTGCCGCCGACGTACCGCGACTTCATCAGCCTGGAGTCCCAGGCCAGCGCGATGCGCACCCTGGAGACCTCGGTGGTCCCCGGGCTGCTCCAGACCCCCGCGTACGCCCGCGCGGTGACCCGGGCCGCGGTGGACGGGCTCGACGACGAGCGGCTGGACGCGCTGGTGGAGGTGCGGCTGGCCCGGCAGGGCGTGCTGCGGGCGGTGCCGCCACCGGCCCTGAAGGTGGTGCTGGACGAGGCGGTTCTGCGCCGGGAGGTCGGCGGCCCGGAGGTCATGGCGCAGCAGCTGGAGCGGCTGGCCGAGGCGGCGCGGCTGCCCCAGGTGTCCTTGCAGGTCCTGCCGTTCACGGCCGGTGCGCACATCGGCATCACCGGCCCTTTCGTTATCTTCTCTTTTTCGAACACTTCTGATCTGGATGTGGTCGTTCTCGACAACTTGACGAGTAGCCTCCACCTCGAACGGAAAGAAGACCTGGAGGCCTACTCCGAGGCCTTCGACACGCTTCGGTCCCACGCGCTTTCGACCGAGGACTCATTGGACTTCATCGCCGGGATCGCCGGGATACACCAGGACAGGTGACGGCGGGCGACCGCATCAAGGAGGCACCATGTCTGCTCCCCCTCGGAACTTATCTTCCACGACCGATCTGCACGGTGTGCGCTGGCTGCGCAGCAGCTACAGCACGGGGGCGAACAACTGCGTCGAGACGGCCCGTCCGGCCGCGCAGCCCTACGCCGGACTCCTCGCCGTGCGCGACTCCAAGGCTCCGGCCGGGCCCGCGCTGCTCTTCTCCCGCACGAGCTGGGCGCGGTTCACGGCAGCGGCACACCGGATCTGAGCACCGCCGGGGCACCCTCCGGGCCGGCCCCGGACCCTCCCGTCCACCGGCGACTCACGGCCGCGTCCGCCGGCTCATGGCCGCGTCTCGCCGATCACTCGTACAGCGCGTTCGATCTGCGCCCCGGACAGGTCCGCGCGGGCGGTCAGCCTGAGCCGTGAGATGCCGTCGGGCACGGAAGGAGGCCGGAAACACCCCACGGCCAGGCCCGCCGCACGGCAGTCCGCCGCCCAGCGCACAGCCTGCTCCGGGGACGGCGCGCACACCGAGACGACCGCCGCGTCCGGGCGCACCGCGCGCAGTCCCGCCCCGCTCAGGCGGGCGTGCAGTTCCGCCGCCACGGCCCGCGCCCGCGCCGCGCGCTCCGGCTCGCGGCGCAGCAGTCTCAGCGCGGCCAGGGCCGCCCCCGCCGCCGCGGGGGCGAGCCCGGTGTCGAAGATGAACGTCCGGGCGGTGTTGACCAGGTGATCGATGACCCGGGCGGGCCCGAGCACCGCTCCGCCCTGGCTGCCCAGCGACTTGGACAGGGTGACGGTCACGACCACGTCGTCGGCGCCCGCGAGGCCCGCCGCGTGCGGGGCGCCGCGCCCGCCGTCCCCGAGGACGCCCAGACCGTGGGCGTCGTCGAGGACGAGCCCCGCGCCGTGTTCCCGGCAGACCTCCGCGTGCCGGGCGAGCGGTGCCGCGTCGCCGTCGACGGAGAAGACCGTGTCGGAGACGAGGACGGCCTGCCCGCCGTGCGTGCCGAGCGCCTTGCGCACCGCGTCCGGGTCCGCGTGGGCGACGACCTGGGTGGCGGCGCGGGCCAGCCGGCAGCCGTCGATGAGCGAGGCGTGGTTGCCCGCGTCCGAGACGAGCAGCGAGCCGTGCGGGGCGAGCGCGGTGACCGCGGCGAGGTTGGCCGCGTAGCCGGAGGAGAGGACGAGGGCCGCCTCGAAGCCGCAGAACCGGGCGAGTTCCTCCTCCAGTTCACGGTGGAGCGCGGTGGTGCCCGTGACCAGCCGGGAGCCGGTGGCTCCTCCGCCCCAGGTGCGGGCCGCCGCCGCCGCGCCCTCGGTGACCTCCGGGTGGCGGGCCAGGCCCAGGTAGTCGTTGCTCGCCAGGTCGAGCAGGGGCGAGTCGGCCGGGCGGGGCCGCAGCGTCCGGACGAGTCCGGCGCGGCGGCGTGCGTCCGCCTGCTCGTCGATCCAGCCGAACGCCATGGCTCCTCCGGGACTTTTGTAGGCAGTGGACAGACACTAGCCGCACGACACGTCACGCACGGTGTGGGGATACCCACACGTGCGACGGCCTCTGTTGTGCACAGTCTCCTTGGCCCCGGGCGGCCCCGTAGGACAGGATCGGCTCTCATGGACCTGCTGAACACGCTGGTGGACAAGGGGCTTCGGCGCGAGACGCCGACCCGCGGGGAAGCTCTGGCCGTGCTGGCCACCTCCGACGACGATCTGCTCGATGTGGTGGCGGCCGCGGGGAAGGTGCGGCGTCACTGGTTCGGCCGACGGGTGAAACTCAACTATCTCGTCAACCTCAAGTCCGGCCTGTGCCCCGAGGACTGCTCGTACTGCTCGCAGCGGCTCGGCTCGAAGGCGGACATCCTCAAGTACACCTGGCTCAAGCCCGGTGACGCGTCCCGGGCCGCGGCGGCCGGGCTGGCCGGCGGGGCCAAGCGGGTCTGCCTGGTGGCCAGCGGGCGCGGCCCGACCGACCGCGACGTGGACCGGGTCTCGGAGACCATCAGAGCGATCAAGGACGAGAACGAGGGCGTCGAGGTGTGCGCCTGCCTCGGGCTGCTCTCCGACGGCCAGGCCGAGCGGCTGCGCGCGGCCGGCGCCGACGCGTACAACCACAACCTCAACACCTCCGAGTCGACGTACGGCGAGATCACCACGACGCACACGTACGCCGACCGGGTGGACACGGTGAACAAGGCGCACGCGGCGGGGCTGTCCGCGTGCTCGGGGCTCATCGCGGGCATGGGCGAGAGCGACGAGGACCTGGTCGACGTGGTCCACGCGCTGCGCGCGCTGGACCCGGACTCGGTGCCGGTCAACTTCCTGATCCCGGTCGAGGGCACCCCGCTGGCCAAGGAGTGGAACCTCACCCCGCAGCGGTGCCTGCGGATCCTCGCGATGGTCCGGTTCGTCTGCCCGGACATCGAGGTGCGCATCGCCGGCGGCCGCGAGGTCCATCTGCGGACCATGCAGCCACTCGCCCTGCACCTGGCCAACTCGATCTTCCTCGGTGACTATCTGACCACCGAGGGCCAGGCGGGCAAGGCCGACCTGGAGATGATCGCGGACGCGGGCTTCGAGGTGGAGGGCACCGGCCAGGTGACCCTGCCGGAGCACCGGCGCGCGGGCGGGTCCGAGGGCGGCTGCGGCTCGCACGAGGGCGCGGGCTGCGGCTCCCACGAGGGCGGCGGGTGCGGTGCGGCCGAGGAGTCCGGCCGCGGGCCGCACGCGGGAGCGGGGTGCGGGTCGCACGAGGGCGGCGGGGGCTGCGGCACGGCGGCTCCGGTCGCCCCGGCGGCGTCGGCGGCCCCGGCCGAGCCGCGCACCGACCTGGTCGCGCTGCGCCACCGCGGCGCCGGTACGGATCTCGCGCCCAATGCCTGATCTGTCCGGACCGGACGTCTCCGCGCTGCTCGCTCTCGACCGGCGGCACGTGTGGCACCCGTACGGACCGATGCCCGGCCGTCAGGAACCGCTCGTCGTGGAGTCGGCGAGCGGGGTGCGGCTGCGGCTCGCCGACGGCTCGGGCGAGCTGGTCGACGGGATGTCCTCGTGGTGGGCGGCGATCCACGGCTACGGCCACCCGGTGCTCGACGAGGCCGTGCGCGGGCAGGTGGCGCGGATGAGCCATGTGATGTTCGGCGGGCTCACGCACGAGCCCGCCGTCCGGCTGGCGAAACTCCTTGTCGACATGTCGCCCGAGGGTCTGGAGCACGTCTTCCTGGCCGACTCGGGCTCCGTGTCGGTCGAGGTCGCCGTCAAGATGTGCCTCCAGTACTGGCGTTCGCTCGGCCGCCCCGAGAAGCGGCGGCTGATGACCTGGCGGGGCGGCTACCACGGGGACACCTGGCAGCCGATGTCCGTGTGCGACCCCGAGGGCGGGATGCACGAGCTGTGGGCCGGTGTGCTGCCGCGCCAGCTCTTCGCCGACCCGCCTCCGGCCGCCTACGAGGAGGCGTACGCCGCGCGGCTGCGCGAGATGATCGAGCGGCACGCCGGGGAACTGGCCGCCGTGATCGTCGAGCCGGTGGTGCAGGGCGCGGGCGGGATGCGGTTCCACTCCCCCGCCTATCTGCGGGTGCTGCGCGAGGCGTGCGACGCGCACGGGGTGCTGCTGGTGTTCGACGAGATCGCGACCGGGTTCGGCCGCACCGGCGCGCTCTTCGCGGCGGAGCACGCGGCGGTGACCCCGGACGTGATGTGCGTGGGCAAGGCACTCACCGGCGGCTATCTGACGATGGCCGCGACGCTGTGCACCGCGCGGGTGGCCGACGGGATCTCGCGGGGCGAGGTCCCGGTGCTGGCGCACGGGCCGACGTTCATGGGCAATCCGCTGGCCGCCGCCGTGGCGTGCGCCTCGATCGAGCTGCTGCTCGGCCAGGACTGGCGCGCCGGGGTCAAGCGGATCGAGGCGGGGCTGCGCGACGGTCTCGCACCGGCCGCGGAGCTCCCGGGCGTGCGGGACGTGCGTGTCCTGGGCGCGATCGGGGTCGTCCAGCTCGACCACCCGGTGGACATGGCGGCGGCGACCCGGGCCGCGGTGCGCGAGGGCGTGTGGCTGCGGCCGTTCCGGGACCTGGTGTACACGATGCCGCCGTACGTCACGGACGACGCGGACCTGGCACGGATCGGCCGCGCGGTGTGCGCGGCGGCGCGGGAGGGATGAGATGCCGGTACTGGTGATCACGGGCACGGGCACGGAGGTCGGCAAGACGGTCACCACGGCGGCCGTCGCGGCGGCGGCGCTGGCGGCCGGCCGGTCGGTGGCCGTGCTGAAGGCCGCGCAGACGGGGGTGACCCCGGACGAGCGCGGGGACGCCGACGAGGTCGTCCGGCTCGCCGGTGCGGTGACGGCGCGCGAGGTGGCCCGCTATCCGGAGCCGCTGGCTCCCGGGACCGCCGCGCTGCGGGCCGGGCGGGCGCCGGTGCGGCCCGAGGAGGTGGCCGAGGCCGCCGCCAAGCTGGCGACCGAGCACGACCTGGTGCTGGTGGAGGGGGCCGGCGGCCTGCTCGTACGGTTCGACGCCGCGGGCGGGACCCTCGCGGACGCCGCCGGGCTGCTGCGTGCTCCGGTCCTGCTCGTCGCCTCCGCGGGGCTCGGCACGCTCAACACCACGGAGCTGACCGCCCGTGAACTGCGCCGGCGCGGGCTCGATCTGCTCGGCGTGGTGATCGGCAGCTGGCCCGCGCGCCCCGATCTCGCCTCCCGCTGCAACGTCGCCGACCTGCCCGAGGTGGCCGGCGCGCCGCTGCTCGGCGCCCTGCCCGAGGGTGCCGGGGCGCTCGCCCCCGCCGATTTCCGCACGGGTGCGCCGCACTGGCTCGCCCCCCGGCTCCTCGGCCGGTGGGAGGCGGCGGCGTTCGGCGCGCGGGAGGCACCGGCGCCGCTCGGGTAGTACGGCCGCGGCCACCGCGCCGGTGCGCGGCTCCGTGGGCCCGGTGGTCGTCCGCGGCCGCCGGGTCTGCCGGTCTGCGGGTCCGCCCACGGTTCCCGGTCAGCGGGTAAGGGGGTAGTGGGTCGCGCGGGCGGTGGGTCACACGCTCCACCGGCGCAGTTCCCGCGCTATCTCCTGCACCGACGCGTCACCGCTCTTGACCAGCCGGGCCAGGTCGCGCACCTGTTCGGGAGAGGTGGCGACCTTCAGACCGCTGGCGACCAGGTAGGCGTACGCCACGGCGGAGGCGAACAGGGCGTTGGAGCGCTCCAGCGCGGGCACGTGGACGAGGAGTTGCAGCAGCGCGGCGGCCCGCGCCTGCGGCGAGTCGTAGACGGGGACGTCGAAGATCTCGGCACGGTGCCGTGCCACCGCGGCGACGAGGGCGCCCCAGTCGGTGACCTGCGGATCGCCCGGTGTCATGCGTTCGGCGAGCATGAGCAGCCAGGCGAGGTCGACGGTGATGCCGCTCAAGGGCTCAGCGCCGGTCTTCGCCGGTCGTCGCCCGGGACGGCGAGCCCGCCCCGTCGGACTCCTCGGCGAAGACGGCCTCGTAACTCTTCATGAAGTCGGCGGCGGCCTCCACGAAGGTGCGGCCCACCTCTCCCGTGTCCTGGCGGACCAGTTCCTCGATGTAGCGGTTGACGCTCATCCCGCGGGCGAGGGCGCGTTCGCGGGCGGCGCGGGCCGTGCCCTCGTCCACCCGCACGTTCAGCTGGGTCTTCGCCATACCTCGACGCTAGCGCCGAACCGCTAGCAGCGGCAAGCGCTGTCACAGGTCCGTGCCCGTCGGCACAAGCCGCTGGCGGCGGGCGCGTACGGATGATGGAATCGCGGCGGGCGTACGCCGCCCCGTCCGGTCCCTCTCGCTTCATCTCACGCCCGGCTCATGTCCCGTCCAGCTGAGGAGAGTTCATGCCGCGTCCGTTCCGCTTCGGGGTCAACCTGCTCGATCCGGCGTCCGCCGGTGAGTGGCGCGCCAAGTGCCGCAGGGCCGAAGAACTCGGGTACGACGTGATCCTCGTCCCGGACCATCTCGGCTGGGTCGCGCCGTTCCCGGCGCTGGTGGCGGCGGCCGAGGCGACCGAGCGGCCCCGGCTCGGCACCTTCGTGCTCAACGCGGGCTTCTCCAACCCCGCGCTGCTGGCCCGCGAGGTGGCCACGACGGACGCGCTCACGGACGGCCGGCTCGAACTCGGGCTCGGCACGGGATACGTGCGCGAGGAGCACGAGCGGGCCGGGCTGCCCTGGGGCACACCCGGCGAGCGCGTCGCCCACCTGCGGCACACCGTCGAGGAGCTGGACCGGCTGCTCGGCTCCCCGGACCACCGGCCGCGAGCGGTGCAGCGGCCCCGGGTCCCGCTGCTGATCGGCGCCAACGGCGACCGGATGCTGCGGCTGGCCGCCGAGCACGCCGACATCGCGGCGTTCACGGGCGCCCGGCCGTCCACGGACGGCGACAGGCTGACCCCGCTGACCGCCGAGGAGCTTGACGAGCGGGTGGCGCTGTACCGCACCCACGCGGCGGGGCGCGCGGAACCGGCCGAGCTGAACCTGCTCATCCAGCTCGTCGCCGTCACCGACGACCCCGGGCCGGTCCTCGCGCCGCTGCTGGGGCGGCAGCCGCAGTTGACCCGGGACGGAGCCCTGGCGCTGCCGATCGTGCTGGTGGGCACGCTGGACGAGATCGTCGCGCGGGTGCACGCGCAGCGCGAGCGGTTCGGGTTCTCCTATCTGACGGTGCTCGAACCGCACATGGAGGCGTTCGCGCCGGTGCTGGAGGCGCTGCGGGGGCAGTGAGGGCGCGGGATGTCGGGGCGCAGGGCGCGGGGTGCGGGGCGGGGCCGCTCGGGCAGGGCTGTGCGGGCAGGGCTGTGATGTGATCACGCCATGAACGAGCTGCGCATACGCCCCGCGACCGCCGACGATCTCTCCGCCGTCCTGGACTTCTGGCGGACGGCCGCCGAGGGCACCAGCATCAGCGACGACCGGGACGGCGTGGCCCGGCTGATCGGCCGCGACCCCGGGGCGCTGCTGCTGGCGGAGGACTCCGGCGAGCTGGTCGGCACCGTGATCGCGGGCTTCGACGGCTGGCGCTGCCATCTGTACCGGCTCGCGGTGCGTCCCGACCGGCGGCGCCGGGGCATCGGCTCGGCGCTGCTCGCCGCCGCCGAGGAGCGGTTCGCCCGGCTCGGCGGTCGGCGCGCCGACGCGATGGTGCTCACCGGCAACGAGCGCGCGCACCACGCCTGGCGTGCGGCCGGCTACGCGCCGGAGGAGCACTGGCGGCGCTGGGTGAAGCCGCTCGACGGTCACGAAAAGTGATACGACCGGCACGGAGAAGGTATTTTTGCCCGTCCTTTACCATGGAGGGACACTCGTTCCTCCATGAAAGGTTGTGAGCGTCCGTCCATGGGCGAGCCTCCCAGTAGCATCGCGCACCACCGAGCGGTCCCCCGCGCCCTGTCCGACCATGGGAGGGGGGTGACCCGATGACCGAAGTGCTGCTTCTGCTCGTGGCGGTCCTGCTGTCCCTGGCCTGCGGCGCCTTCGTCGCCGCCGAGTTCTCGCTCACCACCGTCGAGCGCGGCGCGCTGGAGCGGGCGGCGGAGCGCGGTGAGCGCGGCGCCGCCAGTGCCCTCAAGGCCGTACGGAACCTGACCTTCCAGCTGTCCGGCGCCCAGCTCGGCATCACCGTCACCAACCTGGTGGTCGGCATGCTCGCCGAGCCGTCGATCGCCGCACTGCTGGCCGGTCCGTTCCAGTCGCTCGGCGTGTCGCGGTCGGTGGCGACCTCGGTGGCGCTGGTCGTGGGCACCGCGCTGTCCACGGTGTTCCTGATGGTCGTCGGGGAGCTGGTGCCCAAGAACTGGGCGATCTCCGCGCCGCTCACCGTGGCCCGGCACGTCGCGACCCCGCAGCGCTGGTTCAGCGCCGCCTTCCGCCCGTTCATCACCCACCTCAACAACACGGCCAACCGCGTGGTGCGCCGGTTCGGGGTGGAGCCCGCCGAGGAGCTGGCCTCCGCGCGCGGCCCGCAGGAACTGGCGGCGCTGGCCCGGCACTCGGCCAAGGAGGGCGCCCTGGAGGCGGACACCGCCGAGCTGTTCGTCCGCACCCTCAACCTCGCCGACCTCACCGCGGAGAACGTGATGACACCGCGCGTCCAGGTCGTCGCCCTGGAGTCCCGGGCCACCTGCGAGGACGTGGCGAACGCGACCCGGGCCACCGGCCTGTCCCGCTTCCCCGTCTACCGCGGCACCCTCGACTCCGTGGTGGGCACGGCCCACGTCAAGGACGTCCTCGCGGTGCCCGCCGAGCGGCGGACCCGCGTACGGGTCTCCGAGATCATGCGCGAGCCGCTGCTCGTCCCTGAGTCGCTGACCGTGGACCGGCTGCTGGACCGGCTGTCGGGGCGGCGGACGATGGCGGTCGTCATCGACGAGTACGGCGGCACGGCGGGCGTGGCCACGCTGGAGGACATCGTCGAGGAGGTCGTCGGCGAGGTGCGCGACGAGCACGACCCGCACGAGACGCCCGACCTCGCCCCCGCCGGGGCCGACGAGGAGGGCCGCGCCCTGTACTCGGCCGACGGCTCCGCGCGCGTGGACCAGCTGGCCCGCGTCGGCTGGCGCGCGCCCGACGGGCCCTACGAGACCCTCGCCGGTCTCGTTGCCGCGGAACTGGGCCGGATACCGGAGACCGGTGACGTCCTGGAGGTCGCCGGGTGGCGGCTGGAGGTGACGGACGCGAGCGGGCGGCGGGCGGCCCGGGTGCTGCTGCACGCGCCGCTCGACGACGCGGACCTCGACACGGTCCCGGAGCGCGCCGGGCGCCGGGGCGTCCGGCGCGGCGACGGGCCGGACACGAGGAGCGCGCGGGACGCACAGGACGTGCAGGACAGGCAGGACGAGCAGGACGGGAAGAGGGCCGGCCGGTGACCGCCGTACAGATTCTGATCGGTCTGGCGACCCTCGTCGTCAACGCCTTCTTCGTGGGCGCCGAGTTCGCGCTGATCTCGGTGCGCCGCAGCCAGGTCGAGCCGTACGCCGAGCAGGGCGACCGGCGTGCCAGGAGCGTGCTGTGGGGCCTGGAGCACGTGTCCGCGCTGCTCGCGGCGGCCCAGCTCGGCATCACCCTGTGCACGCTGGTCCTCGGTGTGGTCGCCGAGCCCGCCATCGCGCATCTGCTGGAGCCCGTGTTCCACGCGGTGGGTGTACCGGCCGGCGCGGGACACGCCGTGTCCTTCGTGATCGCGCTGGCGCTGGCCACCTATTTGCACATGCTGCTCGGCGAGATGGTGCCGAAGAACGTCGCCCTCGCGGAGCCGGTGCGCAGCGCGCTGCTGCTCGGCCCGCCGCTGGTCGCGCTGTCCCGCGCGCTGCGCCCGGTGATCTTCACCGTGAACACGTTCGCCAACGTCCTGCTCAAGCTGTTGCGGGTGGAGGCCAAGAACGAGGTCTCGGCGACCTTCACGGACGCGGAGCTGGCCCAGATCGTCAAGGACGCCGGGCAGGCCGGTCTCATCGACGACCGGGCGCAGGAGCGGCTGCACGACGCGCTGGAGCTGGGCAGCCGGCCGGTGCGCGACGTCGTGCTGCCGCTGGAGCAGGTCGTCTACGCGCGCGTGGGGGTCACCCCGGAGCAGTTGGAGCGGCTGACGGCGGAGTCCGGGTTCTCGCGTTTCCCGGTGGTCGACGAGGGCCGCCGGATCATCGGTTATCTGCATGTGAAGGACGCGCTGGACGCCTCGCCGCGCTCCGAGCCGTTCCGGCCGGGTGACATGCGGCCCATCGCCCGGGTCAGGGAGAGCACCCCGCTGGACGACGTGCTCACGGCGATGCGCGGCAGCCGGACACATCTGGCTGCCGTGCTCGGCTCGGACGGGCGGCTGGCCGGTCTGGTGACGATGGAGGACGTGCTGCGGGAACTGTTCGGGCAGCCTGCCTGAGCCGCCGCCCCGTCCGGCCCGGCGGCGGACGGCCATTGCCCGGGTCCGCGGGGAGGTCACGGCCGGGGGGTGCCGGGGTCGGACCGACCGCTTGGTATGCGGCCGGTCCGGCGGGATACCATCGCTGACGCCATGCAGACGAATCCCACGTACTCCAGTCTGGTCGCGGTCGGCGACTCCTTCACCGAGGGCATGTCGGACCTGCTGCCCGACGGTTCCTACCGGGGCTGGGCCGACCTCCTGGCGGCCCGGCTGGCGGCCCGCACCCCCGGCTTCCGGTACGCCAACCTCGCCGTGCGGGGCAAGCTCATCGGGCAGATCGTCGACGAGCAGGTCGAGGTGGCCGCCGCCATGCGGGCGGACGTGGTCACCCTGGTCGGCGGGCTCAACGACACCCTGCGGCCCAAGTGCGACATGGGCCGGGTGCGGGGCCTGCTCACGGAGGCGGTGGAGCGGCTGGCGCCGTCGTGCGAGCGGCTGGTGCTGATGCGCAGCCCCGGCCGCCGGGGTCCCGTCCTGGAGCGGTTCCGGCCGCGCATGGAGGAGCTGTACGCCTGCGTCGACGAGCTGGCGGCGCGGCACGGCGCGGTCGTCGTCGACCTGTACAGCGCCGCCTCCCTGGCCGATCCGCGGCTGTGGGGCGTGGACCGGCTGCACCTGACCGGCGAGGGGCATCGCCGGGTCGCGGAGGCCGTGTGGCAGGCGCTCGGCCACGAACCGGAGGACCCCGAGTGGCACACGCCGCCACCGGCGACCGCGCCGCCGCGCTGGCTGGACCGCCGGATCACGGACGCCCGTTTCACCCGGGAGCACCTGCTGCCCTGGATAGGCAGGCGGCTGACCGGCCGCTCCTCCGGTGACGGCCGCCCGGCCAAGCGCCCCGAGCTGCTGCCCTGGCCGGAGCTCGACCCGGCCCGGCCCCCGGCGGACGCGTAGCCGGCGGACGGCCGCGCCGCTCCCGGCCCGCCTGGTACCGTCCCGCACCGTGTTTCATGCTTTCGTAGGTTCCGACGAACACCCCTGTGGCGCTGGCCTGCATGAACCGCCAGTAGAATCTGTACACGTGACTTCCGCTCCCGCCAAGCCCCGCATCCCGAACGTCCTCGCCGGACGTTACGCCTCCGCCGAGCTCGCCACGCTCTGGTCGCCCGAGCAGAAGGTGAGGCTGGAGCGGCAGCTCTGGCTCGCCGTGCTGCGCGCCCAGAAGGATCTCGGCATCGAGGTGCCGGACGCGGCCGTCGCCGACTACGAGCGCGTCCTGGACCAGGTCGACCTGGCGTCGATCGCCGAGCGCGAGAAGGTCACCCGGCACGACGTGAAGGCCCGCATCGAGGAGTTCAACGACCTCGCCGGGCACGAGCACGTCCACAAGGGCATGACCTCCCGCGACCTCACGGAGAACGTGGAGCAGCTACAGATCCGGCTCTCCCTCGAACTGGTGCGCGACCGTACGGTGGCGGTGCTCGCGCGGCTGGGCAAGCTGGCGGCCGAGTACGGGGAGCTGGTCATGGCCGGCCGCTCGCACAATGTCGCCGCGCAGGCCACCACCCTCGGCAAGCGGTTCGCCACCGCGGCCGACGAGCTGCTGGTGGCGCACGGACGGATCGAGGAACTGCTCGGCCGCTACCCGCTGCGCGGCATCAAGGGCCCGGTGGGCACCGCCCAGGACATGCTCGACCTGCTCGGCGGCGACGCCTCGAAGCTGGCGGAGCTGGAGCAGCGGATCGCCGCCCACCTGGGCTTCGGCCGGGCCTTCACCTCGGTCGGCCAGGTCTACCCGCGCTCCCTGGACTACGAGGTCGTCACCGCGCTGGTGCAGCTCGCGGCGGCGCCGTCCTCGCTGGCGAAGACGATCCGGCTGATGGCCGGGCACGAACTGGTCACCGAGGGCTTCAAGCCCGGCCAGGTCGGCTCCTCGGCGATGCCGCACAAGATGAACACCCGCTCCTGCGAGCGCGTCAACGGCCTCATGGTCATCCTGCGCGGCTACGCGTCGATGACCGGCGAGCTGGCGGGCGACCAGTGGAACGAGGGCGACGTCTCCTGCTCCGTGGTGCGCCGGGTCGCGCTGCCGGACGCGTTCTTCGCGCTGGACGGGCTGCTGGAGACCTTCCTGACGGTGCTCGACGAGTTCGGCGCCTTCCCCGCGGTGGTCGCCCGGGAGCTGGACCGCTACCTGCCGTTCCTGGCCACCACCAAGGTGCTGATGGGCGCGGTGCGGGCCGGTGTCGGCCGCGAGGTCGCCCACGAGGCCATCAAGGAGAACGCCGTCGCCACCGCGCTCGCCATGCGCGAACAGGGCGCCGAACGCAACGACCTGCTCGACAAGCTGGCCGCCGACGAGCGCCTGCCGCTGGACCGCGCCCGGCTCGACGAGCTGATGGCGGACAAGCTGTCCTTCACCGGTGCCGCCGCCGACCAGGTCGGCGCGGTCGTCGCCCGGATCGGGGAGATCGTCGAGAAGCACCCGGAGGCCGCCGCCTACGCCCCGGGGGCGATCCTCTGACCCGCCCCACCCCGGCCCAGCTGGAGGCCGCCCGCGACCGCCTCGTACCGGACGTGGTCGCGGACGGCCTCAGTGTGCTCTTCTGCGGCATCAACCCCGGCCTCACCACCGCCGTCACGGGGCACCACTTCGCCCGCCCCGGCAACCGGTTCTGGCCGGTGCTGCACCGCTCCGGTTTCACCCCGCGGCTGCTGGCCCCCGCCGAGCAGGCCGAGCTGCTCACGTACCGGCTCGGCATCACCAACGTGGTCGCCCGGCCCACGGCGCGGGCGGACGAGCTGACCGCCGAGGAGTACCGCGAGGGCGGACGGCTGCTGGAGCGGAAGGTGACCCGGCTGCGGCCCCGCTGGCTGGCCGTGGTCGGCGTCACCGCGTACCGCGCGGCCTTCGCCGACCGGGGCGCGCGCATCGGGCCGCAGGAGCGGACGATCGGCTCCTCGCGTGTCTGGGTGCTGCCCAATCCCAGCGGTCTGAACGCGCACTGGACGGCGGAGACGATGGCCGAGGAGTACGCCAGGCTGCGGGAGGCCGCCGAGAGCTCCGAGGCCGCGGGGACCGCCTGACGGATCACGACGGATCCCGGTCGGTGACGACCGCGAGCAGCTGGAACGGCAGTTCGCGGTCCCACTGGGACACGCCGAGCGCTATCCACCGGCCGGCCTCGGGCGACCGCCACAGCCGGACGTCCGGCACATGTCCGCTGAGCGAGGCCCACGGCTCCCCCGGCGCCTCGCCCCGCACGGTCCGCTCGAAGACACCGTAGAGGCTGAACTCCTGCGGGGCGCCCCACCGCTCGGTCAGCCGCTCCCCCAGCCCGTCCAGCTCGCACGCGAACTGCCCCGCCGTCTCCTCCCAGCGGGTGCCGTCGTCCTCCCAGAAGTCGTCGCTCGTCTCCAACTCGGCCGTCAGGAAGCCGGGTCCGGCCGGACCGGCGTCCGTCCGGCCGGACCCGGCGGGGAACTCCCCGGAGCACAGCCGGTCGATCACGGCGAGAGCCTTCGCGATGTCCATGCGTTCCAGTAAAGCGGGCACCACTGACAATTGGCGGGGCGTCAGGGTGACGTCGGCCGCGGGACGGGCGTCGACGGCCCGTGAGGAGGGACGGGACGGCGGCGGGGCAGCGGTCGGCGCCGCGGTGCGAGTGGCGGGTGGGGCGTCGCGGGTAGCGGGTGACGGGACCGTGGTCCGGGTGGCGGCCGGCGGGTGTCGGGGGCGTCGCGGGCGGGGACGCGGTCGGGATCTTTGGGGGCCGGAGGCGGGTTCCGGGGCGGCACGGGCAGGCCGTCCGGCCGGGCGCAGCGCGCCCGTCGTCCCCGGCACTCGCTGCCCCGGCCCGCGCCGAGTACGATCCGCCCAACACGCGCACGAGCTGGGAGGAAGGACGTTGGGGCGGCTGACCGGCGGGGATCCCTCGCTGCTGCGAAGGATCAATTCCGCGGTGGTGCTGCACGCGCTGCGTGCCGCGGACTGCGCGACGCTCACGGAGATCACCCGGATGACCGGGCTGTCCCGGCCCACGGTCGAAGGCGTCGTCGAGGACCTCATGGCGGCGGGACTCGTCGCCGAGAAGGCCGCCGAGGAGGGCGCCGCACGCCGTCAGGGACGGCCCGCGCGGCGCTACCGGTTCCGTGCCGAGGCGGGGCATCTGCTCGGCCTGGAGATCGGCCCCCACCGCGTGGCGGCGCTCCTGTCCGACCTCGACGGGCGGGTGCTCGGCGCCCAGGCCAAGGAGGTCGGCGAGACGGCGGACGCGGACGAGCGCCTGGAGCGGCTGCGCACCGCGGTCGCCGAGCTGCTGCGCCGGGCCGGTGTCCCGCGCAGCTCCCTGCGGGCCGTGGGGGTGGGCACGCCCGGGATCGTCGAGGCGGGCGGCATCGTCCGGCTGGGCACCGCGCTGCCCGGCTGGACGGGGCTGAACCTGGGCGAGCGGCTCAGCCGCTCCTTCCGGTGCCCGGTGCTGGTCGAGAACGACGCCAACGCCGCGGCGGTCGCCGAGCACTGGAAGGGCGCCGCCACCGACTCCGACGACGTGGTGTTCGTGCTGGCCGGGCTGAGTCCGGGCGCCGGTTCGCTGATCGGCGGCCGACTGCACCGCGGGTTCGGCGGCGCGGCCGGCGAGATCGGCGCGCTGCACCTGCTGGGCCGGGGCGTCACGCCCGAGACACTGCTGTCGACCACGGACCAGCCGCTGCACCCCCTGGACGAGCAGGCGGTGGCGGCGGTGTTCGCCCAGGCCCGCAAGGGCGACCGGCAGGCGGTGGCGGCCATGGACCGCTTCATCCAGCGGCTGGTCCACGACGTGGCGGCGCTGGTGCTGGCGCTGGACCCGGAGCTGGTGGTCGTCGGCGGCTGGGCGGCCGGCCTGGACGGTGTGCTGGAGCCGCTGCGCGGCGAGCTGGCCCGCTACTGCCTGCGTACGCCGCAGGTGACTCTGTCGATGCTCGGTGAGGCGGCCGTGGCGACGGGCGCCCTGCGGCTGGCCCTCGACCATGTCGAGGAGGAGCTGTTCGCGGTGGAGAGCAAGGTGGCGGCGGCCCGGCACTGAGGACGGACGCGGGGCGGCGACCGCCGCCCCGCGCACCACGATTCGGCCCGGCGGGGCCGGGGCAGGCCCGTGCCCGCGGATCTGTCGGCCGGCGCCGGGCCGGCCGGGGTCAGGAGGCCTGGCGCTCGGGCCTGTGGTGGATCTCCACACCGCCGGAGTCCCCGAAGGTGAGGCGGCAGGTGTCAGCCCGGTAGGTGGCCACGGAGAGCGCGGCGGTGCGGCCCTCGGCGATGAAACGCGTGGTGACGACGAGCACCGGGGCGCCGGGCAGCCGGTCCAGCTCCTTGGCGTCGTCGGCGCGGGCGGAGCCCAGCTCGACGGCCTGCTCCTGGCCCTCCAGCTCCAGGTGCTGGAGCTCGCGCAGCACCGCACGCGCGCGTGCCGCCCCGGAGGGCGCGTCGATCGCGGTCAGGCCGGGCATCGAGGACGCCGGGATGTACAGCAGCTCGGCGGCGACCGGCTGGCCCTGGCTCACCCGGGACCGGCGCACCGTGTGCACGGGCTGGTCGCGGTCGCTCTCCAGGGCGTCGGCGACGGCCGCGGGCGGTGCCGCCTGGACGCAGTCCACGGGGTGCCAGGCGTCGTCCGCCGCGCCGGGCCAGGCGTGCTGCTCGGTGCCCACGGCCACGCCCACGCGGGGCGGCGCGACGGTGGTGCCGACACCGCGGCGGCGCTGGAGCCTGCCTTCCAGCTCCAGCTGTTCCAGAGCCTGGCGCAGGGTCGCGCGGGCCACGCCGAAACGGGCTGCCAGCTCCCGTTCGTTGGGCAGGATCTCGCCGACCGAGAACTCGGAGTCCAGTGCCTCACTGAGGACGGTCCTCAGGTGCCAGTACTTCGGCTCCGGCACCGATTCCAGCTGCGTGGTCCCCACCCTGTCCTCCGCAATCGCCGTGGTCCGGCGGCGTTTTAGCGCCCTTGTTTATTAAAGGTTGTTGTACTTCTCTGCGACCATAGGGCTGCCGCCGATCCTTGGTCAAGACCAATCATCGGCCGCTTATGGAGAAGACGACTGTCACGCGGTAAGCGTTCATGTGACGTTCGCACAAGCCGTCATTCGTGACATGACGGCAAAACCCCCGTCGCAGGGACGGGGGTCACCAGGGGCATGCGGCACAGGGCTCTTCACAGGGGCGTCGCCGCCGAGGGGCGCCGTCGGCGCGGTGACCAGGAACCGCACACCAGGGGCTACCCGCCGGTAGTAATTGCTGACAAGCTGTCTACCCAGCGTCCGCCGGCGATTGCCGAGATTCCCGACGAGGAGCACCCCATGTCCGCCACCGTCTCCTTCCCGGTCCCCTCCCCGCACGGCCCGCGGACCGTGACCCTGTCCTACGCGCGCGTGGGCGACGGTGAGCCGCTGCTCCTGCTGCACGGCATAGGCCACCACCGCCAGGCGTGGGACCCGGTGATCCACCTGCTGGCGGGCGAGCGGGACGTCGTCTCCGTGGACCTGCCCGGCTTCGGCGCCTCGCCCGCCCTGCCGGACGGGCTGCGGCACGACCTGCCGACGATGAACGCCGCCCTCGGCGCCCTGTGCGAGACCCTGGAGATCGACCGGCCCCATGTGGCGGGCAACTCCCTGGGCGGTCTGCTCGCCCTGGAGATGGGCCGCGAGAAGCTCGCGCGGTCCGTCACGGCCCTGTCGCCCGCCGGGTTCTGGACCGAGGCCGAGCGCCGCTACGCCTTCGGCGTCCTCCAGGGGATGCGGGCCGTCGCACGGCGCACACCGCTGCCGCTGGTCGAACGGCTCTCCCGCACCGCGGCCGGACGCACCGTCCTGACGAGCACCATCTACGCCCGTCCGGGGCGCCGGTCACCCGAGTCGGTGGTCGCCGAGACGCTGGCCCTGGCGCGGGCCACCGGGTTCGAGGAGACCCTCCGTGCGGGCATCGGGGTCCGCTTCGCGGACGACATCCCGGACATCCCCGTCACCGTGGCCTGGGGCAGCAAGGACCGCCTGCTGATCCCCCGGCAGGGCGTGCGCGCCAAGCAGACCGTCACGCGGGCCCGGCTGGTGCGGCTGCCCGGCTGCGGGCACGTCCCGATGAACGACGACCCGGCGCTCGTCGCGCGCGTGCTGCTCGACGGCAGCCGCTGAGCGCCGCCCGGCCCGTCGCAGCGCCCCGGACCCCATGGCGACCCCCGCGCCCACCAGGGCGCTGCCCGCCGCCTGGGCCGCCCCGTAGGAACCGGTGCCGACGAGGGGCGCGGAGCAGGCGGCAGCGACCGGGATGAGCCCGGAGAAGAGGGTGGCGCGCTCGGCGCCGAGCCGCTGCATGCCCATGTACCAGCACACGAAGCCGACGACCGTCACGACCGCCGCCTGCCACAGCAGCGCGGCGGTCTCGCCCGCGTCCGGGCGCCGCAGCCACGCCGTGCCGTCGAGCACCACCCCCACAGCGGCCGCCTCCACGGCGGCGACGCCGCACACCACGGCCGACAGCAGCCGCGGCCCGAGCGGAGCCAGCACCGGCACGGCGAGGACCGCGAAGCCCACCTCCCCGGCCAGTGCCCCGGCGGAGAAGGCGATCCCGGCGCCGTCGGTCCGCCCCCAGCCCTGCACCGTCAGGGCCCCGGCGGCCACCAGCGACGCCCCGTACAGCACGGCCCGCTGCGGACGGCGGCCCTCCAGGAGCGGGACGAGGACGGCGACGACCACCGGGGCGCAGCCCACGAGGACACCGGGCACCGCCGGTTCAGCGGTGCGCTCGGCGGCGATGACGGCCAGGTTGAAGCCGACCATGCCCACCGCGGCGAGCAGCGCCAGCCGGGCCCACTGCCGCGGCGCGAGCGCCCGCAGCCGCGCCCGCGCGCCGCGTCCGGCGAGCGGCAGGAGCAGCAGGCAGGCCAGGCCGTAACGCAGGAACTGGCCGCCCGCGTAGGGGTAGTGGCCGAGGACGCTGTTGGCGGTGAAGGATCCTCCGACGAGGACGCAGGCGAGCGCGGCGAGCAGGGCACCGCGCGAGGTGGTGGCGTTCATGACGGCGACGCTAGGCAGCGCGGCGGTCCGGTTTAAGGTCCACTTCCATGACGTCATCGGGGACCAATCCGGCTACGGCGGCCGGTACCGCCGCCTGGGAACTGCTGCTGCCCGCCGCGTCGGCGCCGGCCCGCGCGCGCGGCCGCACGCTCCAGGCCGCGCTGCGCGAGGCCGTCCGTTCCGGCCGGCTCTCCCCGGGTACGCGGCTGCCCTCCAGCCGCGACCTCGCGGCGGACCTCGGCGTGTCCCGCGGGCTGGTGACCGAGGCGTACGAGCAGTTGACGGCGGAGGGGTACCTGCGCAGCGGGCGCGGCGCGGGTACCTGGGTGGGCGGCTCGGTCCGGGCGGCCCGCACGCGCGCCCGTGACCTCGCTCCGGGTACGCCCGGGACCCGCGCCGACTTCGTGGCGGGCACCCCCGACCTGTCGCTGTTCCCGCGTGCCGCGTGGGCGGCCGCGCACCGCGCGGTGCTGGCGGACCTCCCCCACCAGGCCCTCGGCTATCCCGATCCGCGCGGCCTGCCCCACCTGCGCGCGGCCCTGGCCGAACTCCTCGCCCGCCGCCGCGGCGTCGTCGCCGACCCCGAGCGCCTCGTGGTCGTCTCGGGCGTGGCGCAGGCCACCTGTCTGCTCGGATCCGTGCTGCACGCGCGCGGGACGCGGGCGGTCGGCGTCGAGGACCCGGGCAGCCCGCAGCACACCTCCCTGTACGCCTCTGTCGGTGTCGGCACCGTCCCGCTGCCCCTGGACGGGGAGGGTCCGGCCCTCGGCCCGCTGCACGAGTCGGGGGTGCGGGCCGTGGTGACGACTCCGTCCCACCAGTTCCCCACCGGGATCGCGTGCTCCGCCCGGCGCCGCGCCGGACTGCTGGACTGGGCGCGGTCGGTGGACGGCATCGTCTTCGAGGACGACTACGACGGCGACTTCCGCTACGACCGTGCCCCGGTGGGTGCCCTCCAGGGCCTGGACCCCGAACGCGTCGTCTACGCGGGCTCGGTCAGCAAGTCCCTGGCACCGGGGCTGCGGCTGGGCTGGCTGCTGGTGCCCGACTCGCTCGCCGACGAGGTCGTCGAGCGCAAGCGGACCATGGACCTCGGGCACCCGACCGTCGACCAGGCACTGTTCGCCCGCTTCGTCGAGCGGGGCGACTACGACCGCCAGCTGCGCCGCTGCCAGCGCGCCTACCGGGAGCGCCGGGACACGCTCGTCGCCGCCCTGGAGGAGTGCTTCCCCGGCGTACGGCTGTCGGGGATCGCGGCCGGGCTGCACCTGATCGCCGCCCTGCCGCGGCGGTACGGGCCCGAGGAGCGGTTCCTCGCGCGCGTGGGCGGCGCCGGTGTCGCGGTCCGCTCCCTGGCGTCGTACGCGCACGCGCGTGCCGGTGCGGTGCCGGGCACCGGGGAGCTTCCCGCGCTCGGGGGCGGGCCGGACGAAGGCGGTGGCGGTGGCGGCGCGGACGGCGGGAGTACGGACGACGGCGCACGGGCCTCGCGGGCATCGGGGGCCGAGGGTGACGCGGGTGTGCGTCTCGTCCTCGGGTACGCGCATCTGCCGCCCGCGCGAATCCGAGCCGGGGTGCGGCTGATGGCGGAGGCGGCCGGCGTACAGACCGGTCGGCGCGTAGGCCCGCGAGCCCGTAGGTCCGTAGGTCCGTAGGTCCGTAGGTGGCAACCGTCACACCGGTGCGGCGCGCGGGGGGCGCCACCCGGGCGGCCCGCACGCGGGTGGCTGTTCACCCGCGGTTTCCGTCTTCGCCTCACTGCACCAGTAGGTGTGGCTGCGAACACTGGCCGGATCTCGTCCCTGGAGGCGTCCGCATGTCCCCTCGTCCGCTCCCCGGCCGTCGCAGCGTGCTGCGCGGCTCACTGGCCGCGTCGGCGGCCCTGACCCTGCCCGGCGCGCTCGGCGCGGCACCGGCGCTCGCCCTGTCCGGCCGCCCCCGGGCGGGCTGGGGCGTGCAGGCGGGCGACGTGACCGCCGACTCGGGCCTGGTCTGGGTGCGCTCCGACCGCCCGGCCCGGATGATCGTCGAGACATCCGCCACCGAGTCCTTCCGCAACCCCCGCAGATGGCACGGCCCGCTGCTCGGCCCCGGCTCCGACTTCACCGGAACGGCCCGGCTGCACGGGCTGCCGTCCGGCGAGCAGATCCACTACCGCGTACTGCTCGCCGACCCGCACGACCCGCGCCGCACCGGCGAGCCGGTCCACGGCACCTTCCGCACCGCTCCCGCGCGGCGCCGCCAGGGTGTGCGGTTCGTGTGGTCGGGCGACATCGCCGGGCAGGGCTGGGGCATCAACGAGTCGATCGGCGGCTACCGCATCTTCGACGCCATGGCCGAGCTGGACCCGGACTTCTTCCTGTGCAGCGGCGACAACATCTACGCCGACGGCCCGATCGAGGCCACCGCCGCGCTTCCGGACGGCAGCGTCTACCGGAACGTCACCACCGAGGAGAAGTCGCACGTCGCCGTCTCCCTGGCCGACTACCGGGGCAACTTCCGCTACAACCTGCTGGACGGGGCGCTGCGCCGGTTCAACGCCCAGGTGCCCGGCATCATCCAGTGGGACGACCACGAGGTGCGCAACAACTGGTACCCGGGCGAGGTCATCGGCGGCGGCACGCCCTACCCGGCCGGCACCCGGCTGGACGACCTGGCGGTACGGGCGCGGCGGGCCTTCTCCGAGTACTTCCCGATCTCCACGGTCAGCGGCCGTCCGGACGGCCGGATCTACCGCGTCCACCACCACGGCCCGCTGCTCGACGTGTTCGTGCTGGACATGCGGACCTACCGCAACGCCAACTCGCCCGACGACCAGAGGCACGACCCGCAGGGCATCCTCGGCGAGGAGCAGCTGCGGTGGCTCAAGCGGGAGCTGTCCCGGTCCCGGGCGGTGTGGAAGGTGATCGCCGCGGACATGCCGCTGGGTCTCGTCGTGCCGGACGGGGTCGAGGGCAAGCCGAACTTCGAGGCGGTCGCGCAGGGCGACCCGGGCGCGCCGCTCGGCCGCGAACTACAGATCGCCGAGCTGCTGCGGTTCGTCAAGCACCGGCGGATCACCGGCACGGTGTGGCTGACCGCCGACGTCCACCACACCTCGGCGCAGCACTACGACCCGTCGCGGGCGGCGTTCAAGGACTTCGCGCCGTTCTGGGAGTTCGTCTCCGGTCCGCTCAACGCGGGCGCCTTCCCGGCCAATGAGCTGGACGGCACGTTCGGCCCCGACCGGGTGTTCGTCAAGGCGCCCGCCGTCGCCAACGTCTCGCCCGCCGAGGGCTACCAGTTCTTCGGCGAGGTCGACATCGACGGCGGCAGCGGGGAGCTGACGGTCCGGCTGCGGGAGCAGGACGGCAGTGTGCTGTTCACCAAGGTGCTCCAGCCGGGCCGGGTCGGGCAGTAACCGGCCCCGGACGTCCTCGGCCGGTTCACGGACGTCCTTCCCCACCGCCGCGCACCGGCCGGGATCCGCTGGGGCGCGGCGGTGTCCCCACCCGGCTCCAACTGGCCTTGCGAGTGGGCGTCTTCGCAGGTCAGGACCGATTGTCAGTGGTCGCCTCTACGGTTTTCCCATGACGCGATCTTTGCAGAACGTGACCTATCGGCGACCCTCGGTACTGGAGTCCGCCGAGGGCGGCCGGCGCCTGGGACTGGAGACCTCCCGGGGCGCCACCCCGGCGGGCGCCGAGGACCATCCGCGCTTCTTCGCGGGCTTCCTGACGCGGCCGCAGACGGCGGCGGCGGGGCTGCTGGCGGTGGCGGACGTGGCCGCCGCGCGCTACTACCAGCCGCAGTTGCGTGCCTCCCTCGATCCGGTGGTGACGGGCAACGGCGACCGGCTGCGCTTCGAGTCCTTCTCCGGCTGCTGCGGGGTGTACGCGCGTCTGGACGTCCTGCGCTCCGGTCTCGACGGCGGCGACGTCGGGCACGGCACGACCAATGTCGACGTCAACAACCCGCTGCGCGAGGCGCTGTCCCGGATCGGCGCTGACGATCCGCTGCATCTGCGGGTCGGCCCGGAGGAGCTGGCGGTGACCACGCTGGACGGGCCGGTGGTGGAGAAGAAGGTCCCGCTGCCCGACCGGTGGCTGCGCGGCTTCGCCGAGGCCCAGGTCATAGCGTCCGCCTTCGATCTGCGGGCCGAGCTGACCGCGGCCGAGGCGGTGCGCTTCCTGCGGTCGCTGCCGCGCGGCAGCCGCGGCGGCGGCCCGCGCTGGGTGGTGCCCGCGGGGCGCTCGCTGCGGCCCACGACGCGGCCGGTGCCCGGCGCGGTGTGCCTGCCGGGACCGGAGCGGCTGGCCTCGCTCCAGCGGGTGCTGCGCCATGCGACGGCCCTGCGGATCTACGGCCCGGCGGTGGGCGGCGACGCCGCGGCGGCCGGCGCCTGGGAGGCCGTCCTGCCCGGTATGCGGCTGACGCTGACCCTGTCCCCGAACGCCTCGCGCGGCTTCTCCGGCGAGGGCGGTGTCCTGGAGGCGCTGGCCGGTGAGGAGGCCGCCGAGGACGCCGAGCTGATCTCGGTGCTGCTGGCCTGGGAGCCCCGCGTCGACATCGCCGACCTGGCCGCCTCCTCCGGGCTGACCCCGGAGCGCGTGCGCGCCGCGCTGGTGCGGCTCGGCACCTCGGGCCGCGTCGGCTACGACACGGCCGAGGCCGCGTACTTCCACCGGGAGCTGCCCTACGACGCCGGGCGCGCCGAGCGGCACAACCCGCGGCTGCGGGCCGCGCGGGCACTGGTCGACGCGGGCGCGGTGGCGCTGGACGGCGCCCTGGCGACGGTCACGGCCGAGGACGGGCACAGCCACCGGGTGCGTGGCGAGAGCGGGGCGCTCAGTTGCAGTTGCCTGTGGTGGGCGAAGTACCGGGGCGGACGCGGACCGTGCAAGCACGCGCTCGCGGTGAGCATGGTGCGGCGCGGCCGTACCGGTGGGACACAGGACGGGACGCGCGGTGGCGCGGCGGTCGACGGGGGTGCGCGATGAGCGGGCTGATGGACGCGGTACGGGCCGGACGGACGGCCGAGACGGTCGCCCTGCTCGACGGGATGACCGACGCGGAGCGGCGGGCGGAGTTCCCCGCGCTGAAGGAGCTGCGCAAGGAGCTGCGGGCCGCGCGGTGGGGTGCGGAGTCCCGCCGCGCCTACCCGGCGCTGCACGCGGCGGGCGCGGCCTGCCAGACCGGCGCGGCGGGCGTGGCGACCTGGATCGCGGCCGCCGACATGCGCTGGCCGGGGGCCGCCCCCGCGGTCTTCCTCCATCTGCTGGGCGACCGGGATCCGGCCTGGCTGGCCGATGTGGTGCACCGGCTCGCGCAGCGGCCCGCCTCCTCGGGGGTGCGGTTCGAGCTGATGGCCGGACTGGTGCGGCTGGCCGGCTGCCCGGTGCCGACGAGCGACGCCTATGTGCGGGGCTGGGCGCAGCACATGGCCGGGCTGTGGCAGCGCGGTGGCCATCTGACGGACCGGCTGCGCGGCGAGCCGCAGCTGAGGGAGCTGGTGCGGGCGCTCTTCACGACGGACGACATCGGCGGAGTGCTCGGCTGGGGCTCGGAGGAGGGCCCGCACAGCTGGCACGGCGCGCTGGCCCTGCTCACCGCGGACGGCAGGCTCGACCGCGCGGAGACGGTCGACGCCTGCGTGGCCCGGCTGCTGCGCGGCGGCTCCACCGGCGACCACCGGGCGTTCCTGCGGGTGCTGAAGGCACTGGAGTTGACCCGTGAGGAGGAGCGGGCGCGGGTGGCCGACTGGGTGGCGATGGCCTCCGACGCGGCGTCCCCGGTGGCCGCCCACGCGCAGGCGCTGCTCGGCGCCCTGGCCCTGGACGGCGCACTGCCCCACCGTTCGCTGGCGCAGCTGTCCGCCGCGGTCCTGTTCCGTCCGGAACGCAAGCTGGTGCGGACGCAGCTGGTGCTGCTGGGCAAGGTGCTCGGCCGGGACGCCGGTGCCGCCGACGCGCTGCTGCCCGCTGTCGCCGAGGCCTTCGGGCACGAGGACGCGGATGTGCAGGAGCGGGCGCTCAAGCTCGTGGAGCGGCATCTGAAGAAGCTGCGGTCCGCCGGGGCGCGGGCGTCCGTCGTCGCGGCGGCCGAGCAGCTCGGACCCGCGCTGCGCGCCCGCGCGACCGGTTCCCTGGGCGCTGCGCCGCAGGACGCGTCCGCGCTGGTGCACGAGGAGGTCCTGCCGCCGGTGCCGCGCCCGGCGCGGCTGGCCCCGGCCCCGTCCTCGGCCTCCGAGCTGGCCGAGGAGGTGGGGGCCGCCCTGGCGGCGGAGAGCGACTGCGCCACCTTCGAGCGGACCCTGGACGGGCTGGTGCGCCACGCGTTCCGCGACGCGGCGGCGCTGCGGGAGGCGCTGGAGCCGGTGGTCGCCCGTCGCTGGTGGGCGGAGACCGAGGAGCACACCGCCGTGCGCGTCGAGAGCCGCTTCCACCGGCACTACCGGGGCCTGGTGGGCACCTCGGACGCCCTCGAACTGCTGCTGGTCGCGCTGCACGAGAAGCTGAGCGTCACCAGGCTCCACTCCGGCACGCAGGCCAAGGTGTCCAGGAACCTCTGCGGGCACGGCGCGCTGTCGCACGCCTTCGACAGCCGCATGTGGGAAGCGGCGTACCGGATACGGACTCAGCCGCTGCCCTTCCTGCTCGCGACGCCCACCTGGAGCACGGGCCTGCTGGAGCCCGATGAGCTGGTGACGCGCCTGGAGGAGTACGGGCGGCTGGGGGCGCGGGTGGCGGAGGCCGACTTCGCGCAGGCCCTCCTGCGAGTGCGGCGCGAGGACCGCGCGGCGGCCGGGGCGGCGGCCCGGCGGGCGGCGGCCCTCGGCACGGCGGAGGGGGCCAGGCTCGCCCGCTGGCTGACCGAGGAGCGGCCCGAGCTGCCGGTGGTCCGGCGGATTACGTCGGGTCCGGCGGTCCTGACCGAGTTCGGCGAACTGCTCGAACTCCAGCAGGACTTCCCGCCCGCCTTCCGGGCGCTGGGCAGGCCGGTGAGCGCGGCGCAGGAGGGGCGCGACTGCTACCACTGGTACGACTCGCTGAAGGCGCAGTGGCCGGCCGTGCTGCCCGAGCGGCGTGAGCTGGTGGCGGTGCGGATGCTGCGCGACCTGTCCCACCTCGCCCTGCACGACGTACGGGGCATGTCCCATGTGCTGCCGCTGCTGGCCGAGTCCGGCGGGGAGGCGGGCGAGACGACGCATCTGGCCGTGGCGTACGGGCTGGGGGCGCGGCATCCGGAGGACCGGCTCGCCGCCGTCGACGCGCTGCTGGTGCTGGCGGCGCGCGGGCAACTGGACGCGCCCCGGCTCGGCGCGGACCTGGGGCAGCTGATACGGCGCGGCGCCGTGAAGCCGCTCCGCCTCGTGGACTCGCTGCGGACGGCCGCCGCCACCGGGGCGCACACCACGGTGTGGAACCTGCTGGGGCACACCCTGCCCGTGCTGCTCGCCGATCTGGCCACCGACGGTCCGGCCGCGCCGGTGCGCGGGCTCGGGGAGCTGCTGGCGGTCGCCGCCGAGTGCGCCGAACGGTCGGGGGCACGGGGCGAGCTGCCCCATCTGGCCGGGGCTGCGGAGCGGCGCGGCTCGTCCCGGGTGGTCACGGAGGCCCGTCGGCTGCGCGGCACGCTGACGGCGGGGCTGGCCGCCTGACGCGGCACGGCGCCCGCCCGGGGCGGCGGACCGGCCGGCGGACAGCGGCCGAAGGGAGCCCACCGAAGAGCACCGGCCGACACGAAAGGCGGTAAAACACGCAGAACCGCGCTTTACCAGTACGTCACAGAGCGTTCGTGATCAGGCAACACGGTTCCTCCACAGTGACGGCATGAGAAGAGAAATGTCTGATGTGACACGGATCACGCGGCACGGGCGTCCGGTGCACCACTGGCGCCGGGACATGGTCGAGCTGGCCGCGCTGTTCACGGCCGTCGCGGTGGCCGACGCGGTGGCGAACCTGATCGGGCACGGTCCGGACGGGCCCGCCCTGCTGGTCGCCTCGGCGCTGGTGCTGCTCGCGACGGCGGGCTTCCACACCTGGTGGGCACGGCGCCACGGTCACGCACCTCCCCCGGCGGAGGATACCGGCGCCCGGCCGCTCGCCGCCGGGGGACGGCAGGCCGGGACCGCGCCCGAGTCCGCACCGGCGGCCGGGGACCGCGCCACGGCGGCGAGCACGCTGTGGCGGATGCGGACGACGGTGCGGGACGAACCGGGGTCGCTGGCCGTGCTCTGCGCGGCCCTGGCCGAACGGGGTGTCGACATCCTCAGCCTCCAGACGCATCCGCTGGCGGAGGGCACGGTGGACGAGTTCCTGCTGCGCGCCCCGGGCGGCATCGAGGCGTCGGAGCTGACCCGGTCGGCGCGGTCGGCCGGTGGCACGGACACCTGGATCGAGCGGGCCGACGCCCACGACCTGGTGGACGCGCCGACGCGGGTCCTCGGCCTGGCGGCCCGCACCGCGCTGGACACCGCGGAACTCCCGCTGGCGCTGCGCCAGTTGCTGGGCAGGTGCACCATCCGTTCGCTGCCGGGGCGCCCGGCGGGCGGCGCCGGTGCCGACGCGGAGGTGCCGGCCGAGGGCGTACTGGAGGACACGGTGCTGAGGCTGCGGGCGCCCGAGGGCGGGGTCATCACCGTGGAGCGGCCGTATCTGCCGTTCACGCCCACGGAGTTCGCGCGGGCCCGCGCGCTGGTGGAACTGGACACGCGGCTCGGTCCGCGGGTGCCGCGCGGCCAGGACGTGCTGACGCTGCCCGAGGGCGAGGCGATCACCGTGCGCCGCGCCGACACCGGCGACCTCGCGGCGGCCCGGCGGATGCACGAGCGCTGCTCGGCGCGCACCCTCGGCCTGCGGTACCACGGGCCGGTGAAGGACGCCGACCGTTATCTGAACCACCTCCTCAGTCCGCGCTTCGGCCGGACCCTCGCCGCGCAGACCGCGTCCGGCCGGATCATCGGCCTCGGCCATCTGCTCTGGGACGGCGACGAGACGGAGGTGGCCCTGCTCGTCGAGGACGCCTGGCAGCGGCGCGGTGTCGGCGCCGAACTGCTGGGCCGGCTCGTGGCCCTGGCCGTCGAGGCGGGCTGCGGGAGCGTGTACGCCGTCACCCAGGCCGCGAACACCGGCATGGTCAGCGCCATGCGGGGCCTCGGCCTGCCGCTGGACTACCAGATCGAGGAGGGCACCTTGGTGATCACGGCCCGGCTGGACGCGGGGCCGGTCTCCGGCCGCCCGGCGGCGTACGACGGCCGCCGCGAGGAGTACGACGGGCCGGGCCGCCTGCGCGGCTGACCGCGGACGGCCTGCGCGGACGGCCACGGACGAGCAGCACCGGTCCGCGGCCCGCCGCGCGCACGCCCCCGCGCCCCCTCCGCCGCGTCCCGCTGCCTGCCGCCGTGCCCAGGGCCGCGCCACACATCACCGGCCCGCTCACCGACAGCCGCCCTCCCCGGATCCCCCGACGGGACTTCCGGAGAGGGCGGCCTGCCCGGCGGCGGCGCTCAGCCCACCGCCGGATGCAGTCCCCGCGCCCCCGGGCGCTCCCGGTCCTGCGGCTGCCGGTCCCCCAGGGCGGCGTCCAGGTCGGCCCACAGGTCGTCGACGTCCTCCAGGCCCACCGACATCCGCAGCAAGCGGTCGCTGACCCCGGCGCCACGCCGGTCCTCGGCGTCCACGATGCGATGGCTGATGGAGGCGGGGTGCTGGATCAGCGTGTCCACGCTGCCCAGACTCACGGCGGGCGTGATCAGCCGCACCCGGCCGATGACCTCGTGCGGGTCGCCGTGCACCTCGAAGGCGACCATCGCGCCGCCGATGCGCGGGTAGTGCACGCGGGCGATCCGGGGGTCGGCCGCCAGCCGCGCGGCCAGTTCGGCGGCGGTGGCCGAGGCGGCGCGTACCCGCACCGGCAGCGTGGACAGACCGCGCAGCAGCAGGTATCCGGCGAGCGGGTGCAGGACACCGCCGGTGGCGAAGCGCACCTGGCGCAGGCGCCCGGCGAGTTCCTCGTCGCAGGCGACGACACCGGCCATCACATCGCCGTGCCCGCCCAGGTACTTGGTGGCGCTGTGCAGCACCAGCCGGGCGCCCTGCCCGGCCGGGCGTTGCAGCGCGGGGGTGGCGAAGGTGTTGTCGGCCAGCAGCGGTACGGAGCCGCAGGCGTGGGCGACGGCCCGCAGGTCCACCTCGGCCAGCGTCGGGTTGGCCGGGGACTCCACCATCACCAGGCCGGTGTCCGGGCGCAGCGCGTCGGCGATGCCCGCCGGGTCGGTCCAGGTCACCTCGGAGCCGAGGAGTCCGGCGGTCAGCAGATGGTCGCTGCATCCGTACAGCGGGCGTACCGCCACCACGTGCCGCAGGCCCAGCGCAGACCGGGTGAGCAGGACCGCGCTGAGCGCGGCCATCCCGCTGGCGAAGGCGACCGCGGCCTCGGTTCCCTCCAGCCGGGCGAGGGCGGTCTCGAAGCGGGACACCGTCGGGTTGCCGAGGCGCCCGTAGACGGGCGGCCCCTCGAACTCGGCGCCGTCGGCGGCGAAGGCGTCGATGCGGGCGGCCTCGGCCCGGCTGTCGTAGGACGGGTAGGTGGTGGACAGGTCGATCGGCGGGGCGTGCAGTCCCTGCCGGGCGAGATCCTCGCGCCCGGCGTGCACGGCCTCGGTGGCCAGGGCGCGGGGTGCGGGTGCGGGACGCGGGTCGTCGTACGCGGGCGTGCGCGCGGAGTCCATGGGCGTGTCCATGACGGAAGGGTGAACACCGGCCGGGGTCACCGGGCAAGTGGCCGTGCTACGTTCGGCACATGGCCGCCTCAGTCGTACTGGATCCGGTGGATCTCCATCTGCTGCGACTGCTACAGAACGACGCCCGGACCACCTACCGGGATCTCGCCGCGCGGATCGGGGTCGCTCCCTCGACCTGTCTCGACCGCGTGACCCGGCTGCGCCGCTCGGGCGTGATCCTCGGCCACCAGCTGCGGCTGGACCCCGCCAAGCTGGGCCGTGGTCTCCAGGCGCTGCTGTCGGTGCAGGTCAGGCCGCATCGCCGGGAGCTGGTGGGGCCGTTCGTCGACCGGATCAGAGCGCTGCCGGAGTCGCTGACGGTGTTCCATCTGACCGGGCCCGACGACTACCTGGTGCATGTGGCGGTGGCGGACATGGCGGATCTTCAGCGTCTGGTGCTGGACGAGTTCACGGCACGGCGCGAGGTGGCCCGGGTGGAGACCCGGTTGATCTTCCAGCAGTGGGACTGCGGGCCGCTGCTGCCGCCGGGCGAGCGGCCGGCGACGCTCTGAGCGAAATCGGACCGGTAACCGGCGGTTCCGGGCCGCTCGCGCGGACAACCGGGCTGACGCGGACCACGTCCTCGTACGAGGATGGGCCGCATGTCAGACACCAAGAGCCCGCTGCCCCGTCAGGTCGCCGACGCCTACGTCGACGAACTCATCGCCCTCGACCCGATCACCGGTACCTACCTCGGCGTGAAGGAGAGTTCGGGCAAGCTGCCCGACACCTCGCCCGCGGGTCAGGAGGCGGTCGCGGAGCTGGCGCGCACCACGCTGGCGCGGCTGGCCGAGGCGGAGCGCCGCCCCGGCGCGGACTCCGAGGCCGAGCGCCGGTGCGCGCGCCTGCTGCGCGAGCGGCTGACCGCGGAGATCGCGGTGCACGAGGCCGACGAGGGCCTGCGCGCGGTGAGCAACATCCACAGCCCGGTGCACTCGGTGCGCGAGGCGTTCACCATCACCCCCACCGACACCGACGAGGACTGGGCGGCGGTCGCCGAGCGGCTGCGCGCGGTCCCGGCCGCGCTGGAGGGCTACCGGGAGTCCCTGACCCTGGGTCTGGAGCGCAAGCTGTACGCAGCTCCGCGGCCCACGGAGACCTTCATCGGCCAGCTCACCGAGTGGTCGGACACGGACGGCTCGGGCCGCGGCTGGTTCGAGGACTTCGCCACCGCGGGCCCCGACTCCCTGCGCGGCGAGCTGGACGAGGCCGCGCGGGCGGCCACCGCCTCCGTCGTGTCGCTGCGGGACTGGATGCGGGACGTCTACGCACCCGCCGTCGAGGGCACGCCGAACACGGTCGGCCGCGAACGCTACGCGCGTTTCTCCCGCTACTACAACGGCACGGACCTGAATCTCGACGAGGCCTACGCCTACGGCTGGTCGGAGTTCCACCGGCTGCTCGGCGAGATGAAGAAGGAGGCCGAGAAGGTCCTGCCGGGCGCCGAGAGCCCCTGGACGGCGCTCGCGCACCTCGACGAGCACGGCACGCACATCGAGGGCGTCGACGAGGTCCGCGACTGGCTCCAGGCCCTGATGGACGAGGCGATCGAGGCGCTCGACGGCACCCACTTCGAACTCGCCGAGCGGGTACGGCGCGTGGAGTCCCGCATCGCGCCGCCCGGCGGTGCCGCGGCCCCGTACTACACGGCGCCGTCCGCCGACTTCTCCCGGCCGGGGCGGACCTGGCTGCCCACCATGGGGCAGACCCGCTTCCCGGTCTATGACCTGGTCTCGACCTGGTACCACGAGGGGGTGCCGGGCCACCACCTCCAGCTCGCGCAGTGGGCGCACGTGGCGGACAGCCTCTCGCGCTACCAGGCGACCGTGGGCATCGTCAGTGCCAACGCCGAGGGCTGGGCGTTGTACGCGGAGCGGCTGATGGACGAACTCGGTTTCCTCACCGACCCGGAGCGGCGGCTCGGCTATCTGGACGCGCAGATGATGCGCGCCGTCCGCGTCATCATCGACATCGGCATGCACCTGGAGCTGGAGATCCCGGCGGACTCGCCGTTCCACCCGGGCGAGCGCTGGACGCCGGAGCTGGCCCTGGAGTTCTTCGGCGCGCACAGCAGCCGTCCGCGGGACTTCGTGGCGAGCGAGCTGATCCGCTATCTGTCGATGCCCGGCCAGGCCATCGGCTACAAGCTGGGCGAGCGTGCCTGGCTGCTGGGCCGGGAGAACGCCCGGAAGCGGCACGGCGACGCGTTCGACGCCAAGACCTGGCACATGGCGGCGCTCTCGCAGGGCTCGCTGGGCCTGGACGACCTGCTGGACGAGCTGTCCCAGCTGTGACCCGTCCCTGAGACGGAGAAAAGAAGGGGGTGGGGGCGGCCGGATTCCAGCCGCCCCCACCCCCGCCCGCGTTCCTGCTCCCCCACTGTGGCCGTGCCGCCGCTCAGCAGCCGCAGTCGTCCCCCGCGACCGGCGCGGTGAGCGGGTCGGGGTTCCGGCGCTCGCCGCCCCGCCAGGTCTCGTAGGCGAAGCCCTCGCGCACCCAGTACTCGAAGCCGCCGAGCATCTCCTTGACCGCGTAGCCGAGTTCGGCGAGGGCGAGGGCGGCGCGGGCCCCGCCGTTGCAGCCGGGGCCCCAGCAGTAGGTGACGACCGGGACGGCCGGGTCGAGCAGCGCCGGGGCCTGCCCGGGGATCAGCGCCGTGGGCAGGTGCACCGCGCCGGGGACATGGCCCTGGTCCCAGGACTCGGTGGAACGGGAGTCGACCACCACGAACCCCGGGTCGCCACCGGCCGAGAGCGCGGCGGCGACGTCCGAGACGTCGGCATGGAGGGCGAGGCTCGCCCGGAAGTGCGCGGCGGCCTCGGCGGGGGCCGCCGGGGGCACCCGCAGGACGGGATTCGGCGCCCCGTGGGCGGTGGTGACGGTCATCGTCTGTTCCTTCCGCAGATCACTCCGACGACCGGAAATCTACGGTCGCGGGCCGCCCGCCTGAAGTGGCGATCGCCGGTGCTCCCCTTGATCCGCCGGGGATCCACCTGCTATCCACCCCTCATGACCGTGTTTTCCCCGGATGCCACCGACTGGCGCATCCTCGATGCCCTCCAGCGCGACGGACGGGCCAGTTTCGCCGAGCTGGCCCGAGCCGTCTCCATGTCCCCGAGCGCCGTCACCGAACGGGTGCGGCGGCTGGAGGAGGCGGGCGTCATCCAGGGCTACGCGGCCGTGGTCGACCCGGAGCGCCTGGGCCTGCCGATCCTCGCCTTCGTCCGGCTGCGCTACCCCCACGGCAACTACAAGCCCTTCCACGACCTGGTCGCCGCCACCCCCGAGATCCTGGAGGCGCACCATGTGACCGGCGACGACTGCTTCGTCATCAAGGTCACCGCCCGCTCCATGCGCCACCTGGAGGAGACCACCGGCCGCATCGGCGCCCTGGGCTCGGTGACCACGAGCGTCGTGTACTCCTCGCCGCTGCCGCGCCGCCCGGTGGGCCGCTGAGGAGCTGAGCCGGACAGGCTCAGGCGAGGCCGGTCTGCCGCACGGACGACCCCGACCGCCCCTTGACGACCTCCAGTTGCGCGTGGACGCGACGGCGCAGGTCCGCGACATGGCTGACGATGCCGACGCTGCGGTCGCGCTCGCGCAGGGAGTCGAGGACGTCGAGGACCTCGTCGAGGGTCTGGTCGTCCAGGCTGCCGAAGCCCTCGTCGACGAAGAGGGTGTCCAGCCGGACCCCGCCCGCCTCGTCGGTGACGACGTCGGCGAGGCCGAGGGCGAGGGCGAGGGACGCGAAGAACGTCTCGCCGCCGGACAGGGTGGCCGTGTCCCGCTCGCGGCCGGTCCAGGCGTCCACGACGTGCAGCCCGAGGCCGCTGCGCCCGCGTCCGGCCCGGTCGTCGGAGTGGACCAGGGTGTAGCGGCCGGAGGACATGCGCCCCAGTCGCGCGGTGGCGGCGGCGGCCACCTGTTCCAGGCGGGCGGCGAGGACGTAGGACTCCAGCCGCATCCGGCGTTCGTTGTCGGCGGAGGTGCCCGCCGTGAGCGCGGCGAGCCGGGCCACCCGGTCGTACTGGGTGCGCAGCGGTGCGAGCCGGCGTACGCCGGTGGCCGCCCGTGCGGAGAGCCGGTCGAGTTCGGCGCAGCGGCGGGCCGCGGCGTCCCGCGCGGAGGCGGCCTCGCGCAACCGCCGCCCGGCCGTCTCCGCGGTGGCCTCCGCTGCGGGGACGTCGGCGGCGGGCTGTCCGGCGGCGGCCACCGTGTCGGCCTCGGCGAGCACGGCGCGGACGGCCGCCTCCTCGGCGTGCCAGGCGTCCAGGCGGTGCTGGAGGTCGCGGTGGGCGGCGTCGTCGAGGAGGGCGTCGGACGCGGCACGCGGGGTCTCGAAGCCCGCCCGGAAGGCGGCCTCGGCGAGCCGCCCGTCGGCGTCCTTGAGGCGTTCGGCGCTCTCCTCGGCGGCGCGCGCCGCGTCGGCGGCGTCGGCGAGGCGGGCGGCGTGCCGCTCCAGTTCGGCGGCGCGGGCGGCGACGCTGCCCGCGCCGCCCCGGGCCTCGGCGAGTTCCGCTTCGAGGGTGGCGCGTTCGCGGTCCAGGTTCTCCCTGCGGGTCTGCCGGGCGGCGGCGCGGACCTCGGCCTGCCGCAGCACGGCCAGGCGCCGGGCGTGCTCCTCCTCGGCCGTACGCAGCTCCACCTGCGCGGCGTGCAGCGCGGACGCCTCGCCCCGCGCACGCGTGAACAGCCGCTCCAGTTCGGCGGCCTCCCCGGCGAGCCGGGCGGCGGGCGCGTCACCCGCCTCGGCGGTGGCGGCGGCCAGCGCCTCGCGTACGGCGGCGAGGCGGCGCTCGTCCCGCGCGCGCTGTTCCTCGGCGTCCTGGTGGGCGGCCTGGGCGCGCTCCTCGGCCGCCCGGTCGACGTGCCCGGCGACCTTGCGCGCGGGCGCGGGGTGCTCGGTGGCGCCGCACACGGCGCAGGGCGCGCCGTCGGTGAGCCCGGCGGCCAGTTCGGCGGCGATGCCGTTCAGCCGCTGTTCCTTCAGGTCGAGCCAGCGGTCCCGGGACCGTACGGCGCGCTCGGCGGAGTCCAGGGCGGACCGCTGCGCCTGTGCGGCCTCTTCGGTCAGCCGGTCGCGGGTGCGGGCGGCCTCCAGCCGGGTCCGCGTGGACTCCCGGCGCACGGCGAGCTGTTCGGCCCGGCCGGCCGCCTCCTGCGCGGACTCGATACGGGCCTGGAGGGCGGCGCGGGCCGTCTCCCATCCGGCGAGCCAGCCCTCGGCGTCGTGCAACTGGTCCTCGTCGGCGCGGGCCTGGCGGTCCACCTCGGCCCGTTCGGCGGCGAGGTGGGTCAGGCGGCGCTCGGCGCGGCGGGCCGACTCCAGGCCGCCCAGTTCCTCGGCGGCGCGGCGCGCGGCGGCGGCGAGCCCGGCCGGACCGGCCTGCGCGCTGTCCTCGGGCAGCAGGGCACGCGCGCGTGCGTCGGCGGCGGTCGCCCGGCGGTGTTCGGCGTCGGCCGCCTCGCGCAGCGCCAGGGCGGGCGCCACGGTCTCCGCCTTGCGTCCCCGCTCCATCCGCTCCTGCGCCGCGCGGTGGGCACCGGCCCGCTCGTCCAGCCGTTCGGCGCGCTGCCGGGCCTCGGCGAACCTGCGTTGCAGCCGGGCCCGTTCGCGTACGTCGTCCAGGGTGCGCGCGGCGGCGGCGCGCACGGTCTCGGCGGCCGTGAGCCGGCAGTGGGCGACGGTGGCCTGCTCCCGGGCGGTGCTGCGGGCGACGGCCGCGGCGCTCAGCACGGCCTCGGCCAGGCCCGGGTCGCCGGGTGCCAGGGCGGGCAGTTCCATGGCGTCGCCGGCCGCCTGCTGCATGCGGTGCGCGTCCGCGAGCAGCGCGGCGTCGCCCTCGCGGACCTGGGCCTCGGTGGCGCGCCTGCGGTCGGCGAGGCGCCGTTCCACGTCGGCGAACCGCTGGGTGTCGAACAGGCGGCCGAGCAGCTTGCCGCGGGCCTCGGCGTCGGCGCGCAGGAACCGCGCGAACTCGCCCTGCGGCAGCAGCACGACCTGGCAGAACTGCTCGCGGCTCATGCCGAGCAGCTGGGTGATCTCCTCGCCGATCTCCTGGTGGGAGCGGCTGAGGTCCTTCCAGGCGCCCGCCGTCGCGTCGTACTCGCGCAGCCAGGTCTGCGCCTTGTCCACGGTGGTGCCGGTGCCGCGCTTCTTCGGGCGCTCCCAGGGCGGCAGGCGGGTGATCTCCAGGCGCCGCCCGGCGACGCTGACGTCCAGGGTGACCTGGGTGCGGGTGCCCGCGGCCGCGTGGTCGCTGCGCAGGGTGGCGCCCTGGGCGCTCTGCCGGGCTCCGGGCACGGATCCGTACAGCGCGTAGCAGACGGCGTCCAGGACGGAGGTCTTCCCGGCGCCGGTGGGGCCGTGCAGCAGGAACAGTCCGGCGGCGGACAGGGCGTCGAAGTCGACGCTCTGGGTGCCGCCGAAGGGGCCGAAGGCGGTGATGTCGAGCCGGTGCAGCCTCATCGGGCCCCCTCCGGTCCGGCGGGGCGCCCCGGGGCGCGGCGGGGGCTCACCGTGCCACCTCGCGTTCGCGTCCGGCGTCGTCGGCGCGCACGGCGTCGAACGCGTCGCGCAGCACCGCCTGTTCGTGCGCGTCGGGGCCCGCTCCGCGCACATGGGCGACGAAGTCCCGCGCGATCTGCTCGTCGCTGCGGCCCGCCAGGCGGCGGGCGTAGGACACGTCCGGGTCGTCGGGGGCCCGCTCGGGGGCGAAGACCAGGCTGAGGGTGTGCGGGAAGCGCGCGGCGAGGCGGGCCATCGGGTCGGCCGGGCGGACGGTGTCGGTCAGGGTGGCCTCGACCCAGGAGTCCTCGTGGCGGGCGAGGTCCGGGTCGGCGAGCAGGTCCTCCAGCGGCCCCCGGATCCGGGCCAGCGGGCGGGGGACGGGGCAGTCGACGCGCTCGGCGGTGACGGTCCCGGCCGCGTCCAGGTCGACGAGCCACATGCTCTTGCGGTGCGCCGCCTCCGAGAAGGAGTACGGCAGGGGGGAGCCGGAGTAGCGCACCCGCTCGGAGATGGCCTGACTGCCGTGCAGGTGCCCGAGGGCCGCGTAGTCGACGCCGTCGAAGACGCCCGCGGGGACGGCGGCGACGCCGCCCACGGTGATGTCCCGTTCGCTGTCGCTGGCCTCGCCGCCGGTGACGAAGGCGTGCGCGAGGACGACGGAGCGGGTGCCGGGCGCGCGGCCCGCGAGGTCGGCGCGCACCCGCTCCATGGCGGCGGCGAGGACAGCCTCGTGACTCGGCCTCGCGACCCCGAACTCGTCCTTGACCAGGGCGGGTTCCAGATACGGCAGCCCGTAGAAGGCGACGTCGCCGTGGGCGTCCCGCAGTACCACGGGGGTGCCGCAGGCGGCGGGCTCGGTGCGCAGGTGGATGCCCGCGCGGCCGATCAGTCCGGCGCCCACACCGAGTCTGCGGGCGGAGTCGTGGTTGCCGCTGATCATCACGGTGGGCACGCCGAGGGCGGCGAGGCGGTGCAGGACGTCGTCGAACAGCTCGACGGCGGCGAGCGGCGGCACCGCGCGGTCGTAGACGTCTCCCGACACGACCACCGCGTCGACCTCGCGCTCGCGCACGGTCGCCACGAGGTGGCCGACGAAGGCGGCCTGGGCTTCGAGCATGTTCACACGGTGGAACGCCCGGCCCAGGTGCCAGTCGGAAGTGTGCAGGAACCTCATGATCCTCGAAGACTAGCCGCCGGGTCCGACAGCACGGGTGCTCACGCCCGTATCGGCCCGCCACGCCTGGTACCGTTCGTCCCGTTTTATCCGCACATGCCCGCCGTGTCGCGTGAGCTTTCACGCGTCGCCGTAGGCCTCGCCGCCCAGGTCGAACCCGGCGGTCCCGGCCGTGGCGTCCGCCAGCCAGGCACGGAAGGCGTCCACGTCGGCGTCCGGCAGACCGATCTCGATGGTGACGGCCTCGCCGTAGCGCACGTCGCGCACCGCGCGCCCGGTGGCCCGCAGGTCGTTCTGCACCTTGCCGGCCCGCTGGTGGTCGACGGTGACCGTGGCCAGCCGGAAGCGGCGGCGCGTCACGGTGCCCAGGGTGTCCAGCGCCTCCCCCACCGCGCCGCCGTAGGCCCGGATGAGACCGCCCGCGCCGAGCTTCACTCCCCCGTAGTAGCGGGTGACCACGGCGACGACGTACCGCATGTCGCGGCGCAGCAGCATCTGGAGCATGGGCACGCCCGCGGTGCCGCCCGGTTCGCCGTCGTCGCTGGCCCGCTGGGTGCCGGCGTCGGCCCCGATCACATAGGCCCAGCAGTTGTGCGTGGCGTCGGCGTGCTCCTTGCGGACCGCGGCGACGAACTCCTGCGCCTCCCGCTCGTCGGCGGCCGGGGCGAGCGCGCACAGGAAGCGCGAGCGGTTGATCTCGGTCTCGTGGACGCCTGCTCGGGCGACTGTGCGGTACTCGTCCTGCATCCGGCCAGCCTATGCGGACGCCGCGCGCCCCCGGCCACGGGGCGGAGCGCCGCCGGGGCCGGAGCCACCGAGGCCGGAGCGCCGCCGAGGCTAGGGCCGCGTGCCGCGAGGCACCAGCAGGGCGGTCAGCAGGGCCGCTCCGGGGGCGAGCGCGGGCCAGCCCGTGCCGTGCCAGGACAGTACGGCGATCGCGGACGTCGGGAACTTCACCCGGAGCCGGTCGAGCGTGTCGTCGAGCCCGTCCCCGGCGAGGTCGCGGACCAGGTCCTCCAAGCCCGGGTTGTGCCCGACCAGGAGCAGCGTCTCGACGTGGGGCGGCACCTCGCGCACCACCTCCAGGAGGCGGGGCGCGTCCCCCGCGTAGAGCCTCGGGTCGTAGCGGACGGGCGGCGGGGTGCCCCACTGGGCGGCGGCCAGCTCCCAGGTCCTGCGGGCGCGCAGGGCGGTGGAGCACAGGGCGAGGTCCGGCAGCGTGTCGGCCTCGGCGAGGGCGCGCCCGGCGGCCGGTGCGTCCCGGCGGCCCCGGGCGGCGAGCGGGCGCTCGTGGTCGGTGACGCCCTCGGGCCGGGCCGACTTGGCGTGCCGCAGCACCACCAGTCGGCGCAGCGGTCCGGCGGCCGGGCGGACGATCACGCGCCGCGCCCCACGTCGAGGGCGAGGTCGAGGCCGAGCAGCCGGTCGGCGTAGGCGTACGTCTCGAAGCGGGCGCCGTCGGGCAGGTCGGGGCGGGACGCGGCCCGCTCCAGCACGCCGAGCGCCGCCGGGATGTCGAGGTCGTCCTCCCAGGCGGCGCGCAGCTCGGCGCGTACGTCGTCGGGGATCGGCCGCGAGGGCCGGCGGGCCCAGTCCGCGACGGCGCCGCGCCAGCGCGCGAGGGTCGCACCGGCCTCGTCCAGCGTGTCCGCGTCCAGGCGTACGCGCCGGGCGCGGGGCTGGGCGAGGAGCGCCAGGCGCCAGGCGGCGGGGTCGCCATCGGGGGCGGGGGTGACGGGGACCGCCGCGTCCACCGGGGCGACGGCGAGCCGTACGCCGCCGGTCGCGCCGTGGTCGTCCTCGCGGGCCACATGCACCACCTGTGACTCGCCGAGGGCGGCGCCCAGGCCCCTGCTGTCCTCGAAGGGGTGGATGCCGAGGGCCGCGGCGCCCGCCCGCAGCTCCGCCTGTTCCCGGTCACCGGTCAGCAGCGCCCACACCGGTGTCCCGCCCAGCTCCAGGGCGCGGACGAGCAGGTCGGCGACGAGGAGCACGCGCAGACCGGTGGCGTCGAACCCGGACGCGTGCGCCTCGATACGGGTCAGGCCGCGGCGGGCCGGGGCGGCGTCGACGGGCTCGCCGGTTCGGGCGTCGGTGATGCGCAGCACGGGCCGAGCGTAAGGGGCCGAGGGGCCAGGTGCAGGCATGTGGCCCACATTGCGGACGGTGTGGCGGAACCCCGGCCGGGGAATCCGCGGCCCGGTCGCGGCGTTGCCGCGTCCGTGGCGTCCTCCCCGAGGCGGGAGCGGCCCCTTCCCGAGGTGTCCCGAGGTGTGAGGAGAACAGTGGTGTACGGCGATGCGGAGACGGTGCGCAGGATCCTGACCGGGCTCGGTGACACCTGGGCCGTCGTGGGCCTGTCGAACAACCGGGACCGGGCCGCGTACGGCGTCGCCGAGGTGCTGCGGCGGTTCGGCAAACGGGTGGTCCCCGTGCACCCGGCGGCGGAGACCGTGCACGGCGAGCAGGGCTACGCCCGGCTGGCGGACATTCCCTTCGACGTGGACGTCGTCGATGTGTTCGTCAACAGCCGGCTGGCCGGGCAGGTCGCCGACGAGGCGGTCGCCAAGGGCGCGCGGGCGGTGTGGTTCCAGCTCGGTGTCGTCGACGAGGACGCGTTCGCGCGCACCCGGGCCGCGGGCCTGGAGATGGTGATGGACCGCTGCCCGGCGATCGAGATCCCGCGCCTGGAGCAGGCCCGCTAGGACCGTGCGCGGGCCGGTGCCGGACTCGGCGGCCCGGCACCGGCCCGTCGCCGTCCTCGGCCTCGGCTCCGCCGGTCAGACGCCCAGGCCGTCCAGGACCACGGCCCCCGGGATCTCCGTGAACGCCTTGCCCGGCACCAGGAGCTTGCCGCGCCGCCGGCCGCTGCCGACCAGGACGTACGGCAGGTCGACGACGGCCGAGTCGACCAGCACGGGCCAGTCCTCGGGCAGGCCGAGCGGGGTGATGCCGCCGTACTCCATGCCGGTCTCGCCGGTGGCGATGTCCATCGGCGCGAAGGACGCCTTGCGCGCGTCGAGCTGACGGCGCACCACGCCGTTGACGTCGACGCGGGTGGTGGAGAGGACCACGCAGGCGGCCAGCCGCGAGGTGCCGCCGCGTTTGCCCGCGACCACGACGCAGTTCGCCGACTGTTCGAGCAGCTCGCGTCCGTAGTGCTCGACGAAGGCGGCGGTGTCGGCCCACTGCGGGTCGGTGTCGACGTGGACGATCTGGTCGGCGGGGACGCTGCCGCGCCAGTGGCGCACGGCGTCGGCGACGGGGCCGATCAGTTCGTCGAGGCAGTCGGGGGCGGGGACGGCGTGGTCGAAATCGCCGATGGGTGCGCGCATGGCGGCACGCTAGCAAGGGCGCGACACGGTCCGCCGGACGTCTCAGTGGGCGGGCGGCGGTACGGACACCACCATCACCAACTCCATGGGAACGGCACCGGTGTTGGCGTACGCGTGCGGGGCGCCCGCCTCGAACGAGGCGCTCGCGCCCGCGGGCACGCGGTACTCCGTGCCGTCCACGGTGAGCGCCAGTTCGCCCGCCGTGACATGGACCATTTCGACGGTGCCGCCGGGATGCGGATCGGAGGCGCTGGACTCCCCCGGCATCAGCCGCCACTCCCACATCTCCAGCGGGCCGGGCGCCTCGGCACCGGCGAGCAGCCGGTTGTAGCTGCCCGCCTCGGTGTGCCAGAGCCGGACCGCCTGGTCGGCGGGGACGATCCGGACCTTGGGGCCCCGCTCGTAGTCGAGCAGGGTGGTGATGCTGACCCCGATCGCGTCGGCGATCTTGACGACGGTGCCGAGGCTGGGGTTGGTGCGGGCCTGCTCGATCTGGATGAGCATGCCGCGGCTGACGCCCGCGCGGGCGGCGAGGGCGTCCAGGGTGAAGCCGCGCTCGCCGCGCCAGCGTCTGACGTTGCGCGCCAGGGACTGGGTCAGCAGTTCGAGGTCCGACACATTCCGTCCAATATGATGAATGTCAGGGTTTTCTGCACTGAACTACGGTGGAGTGCACCCGCTCGTCCGCCGAACTGTACTGCGAGGCCGCCGCGACGACACTTCCCGGCCCGTCCGGCCTCCCTCCGACGTCCGGCCGCTCCCCTCTCCTCTCCGGTGTCCGGCCTGCGCTCCGCCGGTCAGCTCTCCGCGTCCAGCCCGGCGAGCGGACCGGCCGCACCGTCCTCCGCCAGGGACGCCAGCGCCAGCAGCTGCTCCGGAGTGACGCCGTCCGGTATCGGCACGGGCGCCGGGGTGCGCAGCGGCGGCTGCCAGCCCTCGGCGGGCGTCCAGCGGCGTACGACCCGGGCGGGCGCGCCGGCCACGACCGCGTGGTCGGGCACCTCGCCGCGGACCACCGCCCCGGCGGCGACCACCACGTTCCGGCCGATCCGGGCGCCCGGCAGGACGACGGCGCCGGTGCCGATCCAGCATCCCGGGCCGATCTCCACCGGCTCCATCCGCGGCCACTGCTTGCCGATGGGCTGGTGCGGGTCGTCGTAGGAGTGGTTCGTGGAGGTGACGTAGACGTAGGGGCCGACGTAGCAGTCGCTGCCGATGGTGACCGTGGTGTCGGCGATGACATGGCTGCCGCGGCCGAGGACGACGCCGTCGCCGATGCGCAGGATCGGCTCCGGACCCAGGTCGAGGTCGGGCATCAGCCCGGCCGTCAGCGTGACCTGCTCACCGACGATGCAGTGGGCGCCGAGGTGGATCCAGGGTTCGCCGAAGACCGTGCCGAGCGGGAAGGCCAGTCTGGTACCTGTTCCCATCGCGCCGAAGCGGAGCCGGCCGGGGTGCTCCGCGGTGACGGAACCCGTGCGCTGCACCCAGGCCCAGCCCGCGTGGACGGCGCGCTGCGCGATCCGGCGCGACCAGAACGAAGACCGAGACGACCACGATGACCATGACGAGAACGTGTTCTTGCGCTGAGGCACCCGCTCACCGTACTCAGGGCGCATCGCCCGCACGCGGCCGGACACCTGTGATCTTCACCCCACCGGATGACGTACGGTGCCCGGGTACCCGGCCCCGAGGAGGCCGCGGACGGCAGCGGAAGGCGGGACGAGGATGACGCGCGAGGCGCTGGTCATGGGCATCGGCGACCGGGAGCCGCAGGTGGACGCGGAGGCGTTCGTGGCGCCTTCGGCGTCGGTGATCGGTGAGGTGGTGCTCGGCGCGGGGGCGAGTGTCTGGTACGGCGCGGTGCTGCGCGGTGACGTGGAGCGGATCGCGGTCGGCGCGGACAGCAATGTGCAGGACAACTGCACCCTGCACGCCGACCCCACCTTCCCGGTGAGCGTCGGCGCGCGCGTCTCCGTGGGGCACAACGCGGTGGTGCACGGCGCGACGGTCGAGGACGACTGCCTGATCGGGATGGGCGCGACGGTGCTGAACGGCGCGGTGATCGGCGCCGGATCGCTGGTCGCCGCGCAGGCGCTGGTGCCGCAGGGCATGCGCGTACCGCCGGGCTCGCTGGTCGCGGGCGTGCCCGCCAAGGTCAGGCGGGAGCTGACCGAGGAGGAGCGCCGGGGGATCACACTCAACGGCACGATGTACGCGGAGCTGGCGAAGGCGCACCGCGACGCCCACGCACGGCGGGAACCGGCGGGCGGCGCCGAGGGCTAGAGCCCCGGGACCCCGGAGGGGGGAGGGTGCGCGAGGAGCGGAAGGGCGGGACGGGGCTACTCGCCCGCGGCGACCGGCTCCGCCGTCTCGCTCTCCTGGTGGGCGGCCTGCGCCTTCTTGGCCTTGCGCTTGACCACCAGGAAGGAGACGAGGCCGATGAGCACGGCCGCCACCAGACCGAGCCAGGAGAACTTCTTCAGCCAGGACTCGGCGACGACACCGACGTAGTAGATGACGGCCGTCGTGCCGCCCGCCCAGCAGATGCCGCCGAGCACGTTGGCGATCAGGAACTTCCAGTACGGCATGTGCAGCACACCGGCGAGCGGCCCGGCGAAGATGCGCAGCAGGGCGACGAAGCGGCCGAAGAAAACGGCCCACATGCCCCACTTCTGGAAGGAGCGTTCGGCGGTGGCGACATGGCCCTCGCTGAAGTGTCTCGGGAACTTCCTCCCGAGCCAGGCGAGCAGCGGTCTGCCGCCCTTGCGGCCGATGGCGTAGCCGATGGAGTCGCCCACGACCGCGCCCGCGGTGGCGCACGCGCCGAGCACGATGGGGTTGATGCCCGAGTTCTGCGAGGACAGCAGCGCGGCGGAGACCAGGACGATCTCGCCGGGCAGCGGAATGCCCAGGCTCTCCAGGCCGATGACCAGCGCCACCACGGCGTAGACGGCGGCCGCAGGCACCGTGTCGAGCCAATCCTGGACGTGCACCGCCGGATCCTCCCCGTTTCGTGTCACGCGCGCAGCGCGTCACGTGCGTTCCCGAAGGGCGCCCCCCGAACGCGCGCCCCTCAAGAAGCGTACCGGGTCGGGCGGCGCTTCCGGCGTGCGCGCGAAAGCGCCCCGGCCGCCGGGCGTGACATCGCCCGCCGGGGCGGGCGCCGGCGGGCGGTGCCGCCCCGGTCGGCGGCGGTCAGCTGTTGGGGCGGAGCGTCCAGACCACGGTCATCTCGGTGGTGACGGCGCCGTCCTCGCGCTGGATCTCGACGGCCACCGGGAACTCGGGGCGCTTGCCCTCGTCGAGTTCGGCGACGACCTCGGCGATCGGGCGGCCGAGGGTCGCGGTGGCCTTGACCGGCCCGAGGGCGATCTTCTTGAAGGCGATCCGCGCGTCCACCGGCAGCGGCACCGCGCGGGAGAGCTGATCGCCGAAGGCGGCGAGGACGATGGCGCCGCTGGCCGACTCGCCGAGCGTGAACATCGCCCCGGCGTGCGGCCCGCCGACGTGGTTGCGGTACTCCTCCTGGTCCGGCAGGGCGAGGACGGCCCGCTCCGGAGTGGTCTCCAGGTACTCGAGGTTCAGGGTGCGAACCATCGGCACCGTGGCGGCGAGCAGTTCGCCGATGGACATCTGATCTGCGCTCATGCCCGAAGGTTACTCACGAGTAGCGCACTCTGGCCAGAGCGGGAGCCTCCTCGTCGTCCCCTTTCTGGTACGTCCCTGACAAGGGCCGGTGACCGAATCGTGTCCCCGGCGCCCTAGGGTTACTGCTCATGTGGCCAGGACAGCAGCCGCCCGGGGGCGAGCAGAACCCGCAGGACCCGCAGAGCAACCCGTACCAGCAGCCGGGGTACCAGCAGCCGAATCCGTATCAGCAGCCGGGCTACCAGCAGCCCAACCCCTACGCGCAGCAGCAGCCGCCTCCGCAGCAGCCGCAGTGGGGCGCCCCGGTGCCGCCGCAGCCGCCGGTCGGCGGCGGCGGGAACGGCGGCGGTGGCGGGAACCGGACGAAGGTCGTCGCCATCGTCGCGGCGGCGGCCGTCGTGGTGGCCGCCGGTGTGACCGGGTTCCTGGTCCTCGGGGGCAAGAAGGACGACAAGGCGGACGGCGGGTCCACCGACCAGAAGGCGAGCCCCTCGGTCTCCGCCCCGGCCTCCTCCGCCGCCCGGAACGACCCCTCCGTCGCCCCCTCGGAGGACAACCCCCGGGGCAACGAGACCGAGAAGCCGCAGGTCGCCGGCTGGAAGGTGGTCGTCAACCCGAAGTGGGGCGTCGCCTTCGACGTGCCCGCCGACTGGGAGGTCAAGGCCCCCGGTGTCGGCGTCGGGTTCGAGGACCACAAGACCGGCAAGCTGCTCGCGGTGATGTCGGGTGTCGCCCAGGACAAGTCCAAGTGGTGCACGTCCGACGACGACAAGGACGGGCGCACCGAGGACACCTCCCTGGCCACGGCGGGCGTCAAGGGCGCCGACGGTGCGAAGAACACCGACGAGGTCGCCGTGAACACCGTGCCCTGGTGGGTCTACGGCGGCTTCACCCAGCCCGACAAGAAGAGCCTCACCTTCGACAAGAAGGCCAAGCCCTTCAGGACCACCTCGGGCATCCAGGGCAGCATCGCCTGGGCGCGGTCGACGAAGACGCCGATGAAGGGCAAGTGCGCGACCGACGGGAAGGCGCTCACCTTCGGCTTCAAGAACTCCAACGGCGACTTCGTGTCCTGGAACTTCTACGGGGTCAAGGGTGTCAAGGACGAGGTGCCCGAGGCGACCGTCATGAAGGTCCTCGCCACGGTCCGCCTGCACGGAACGCCCACCGGCGGCTGAGCACCCACGGCACCGCCGCGGCCACCGGGCCGTCAGCCGATACCGGGCCGTCAGCCGATGCCGAAGGTCCCGCCCGGGGGCTCGGGGGACGCCACGGCGTCCTCGTCGCGCACCGGGCGGGCCACGCCCGTGAACCTCCGCAGCGCGGCGCCGTGTTCCACCCGGGCGGGGAAGGTGTCCGAGGCGGTGCGCCGGGCCAGGGCGGCCGTGTCGAGCGGGCGGTGCGCGGCGGCGAGCACCGCGTTGCCGAAGCGGCGGCCCCGCAGCACCGCGGGCTCGGCGATGAGCACCGTCTCCTCGAACACCTCGGCGAGCGTGGCGAGCTGGGAGCGCAGGAACGTGAACGGCGCGGCGTCGGCGAGGTTGACGACGTGGACGCCGCCCGGCCGCAGCACCCGCTCCGCCGCCCGCGCGCAGCCGAGGGAGGTGAGGTGCGCCGGGACCCGGGAGCCGCCGAAGACGTCCGCGACCAGCACGTCCGCCGAGTCCGCCGGGGCACTCTCCAGCCAGGCGCGGGCGTCGGCCGCGTGCAGCGTGATGCCGGATCCCGCGGGCAGCGGAAGGCATTCGGCGACCAGTTCCAGCAGCCCCCGGTCGGCCTCGACGACGTCCTGGCGCGAGCCAGGCCGGGTCGCGGCCACGTAGCGGGGCAGCGTGAACGCGCCGCCGCCCAGGTGCAGCACGTCCAGCGGCCGGCCCTCGTCGGCCACCGTGTCCAGTACGTGCCCGATCCTGCGCGTGTACTCGAACTCCAGGTGAGCGGGCGCGTCCAGGTCGACGTACGACTGCGGCGCCCCGTCCACCGTCAGCAGCCACGCGCGCTCGCGGTCGACGTCGGGCATCAGCTTGGCGGTCCCGTGGTCGACGGCACGGCTCACGGGTATGGGCTCGGTCACTCCCCCATTGTGCCGGGACGGGCGGCGGACCTGGCACCGGGCCGGGACGGCAGGCGCCGCGCGGGCAGAGGCGGCAGCCGGTGGGAGCGGGGCGGCCCGCTCCCGCTCCCACGCCGCTGCCGCCCCGCTCACAGAACCGCGCGCGGCCTCACTCCACGGAGATCACCGTCCCGGCCCCCACGGTCCGGCCGCCCTCCCGGACAGCGAAGCCGAGACCCGGCTCCAGCGGCACCTCGCGCCCCAGCTCCACGGTCATGGTGACCGTGTCCCCGGGCCGCGCGAGCGCCGTCTCGCCGAGGTCGACGTCACCGACCACGTCCGCGGTGCGGATGTAGAACTGCGGCCGGTAGCCGGTGGCCACCGGTGTCGTCCGGCCGCCCTCGCGCCCCGACAGCACGTACACCCGCGCGGTGAACCGCCGTCGCGGCGTCACGCTGCCGGGGGCGGCCACGACGTGCCCGCGGCGGACCGCGTCGCGCGGGACACCGCGCAGCAGCAGCGCCACGTTGTCCCCGGCCTGCGCCTCCTGCATGGGCTTGCCGAAGGTCTCCAGGCCGGTGACCACCGTCCCGGTCGCGGCGCCCAGCACCTCGACCCGGTCGCCGACCCGGACCGTGCCGCGCTCGACGGCACCGGTGACGACGGTCCCGCGGCCGGTGATGGTGAGCACGTTCTCCACCGGCAGCAGGAACGGCGCGTCCAGGTACCGCTCGGGCATCGGCACATAGGTGTCGACCGCGTCGAGCAGCGCCTCGACCGACGCCGTCCAGCGGGGGTCGCCCTCCAGTGCCTTGAGTCCGGAGACCCGGACGACCGGTACCGCGTCACCGGCGTAGCCCTGACGGGTGAGCAGGTCGCGGACCTCGAGCTCGACCAGGTCGGTCAGCTCGTCGTCGCCCGCGTCGGCCTTGTTGAGCGCGACGACGATGTGGTCGACGCCCACCTGCCGGGCGAGCAGCACGTGTTCGGCGGTCTGCGGCATGATCCCGTCGAGCGCGGAGACGACGAGGATCGCCCCGTCGAGCTGCGCGGCCCCGGTGACCATGTTCTTGACGTAGTCGGCGTGGCCGGGCATGTCGACGTGCGCGTAGTGCCGGGTGTCGGTCTCGTACTCGACGTGCGCGATGTTGATGGTGATGCCGCGGGCGGCCTCCTCGGGCGCCCGGTCGATGCGGTCGAAGGGCACGAACGTGCCGCCGCCGCGCTCGGCCAGGACCTTGGTGATGGCGGCCGTCAACGTGGTCTTGCCGTGGTCGACATGGCCCATCGTGCCGATGTTCAGATGCGGTTTGGTGCGGACGTACGCCGTCTTGGACATGGGTGTACCTCGAAGCCGGTGAGAAGTGTGACGGGACCCCGGGAGAGCGCCGACCCTCCCCCTGCGGGGTCCGCCGGACGATCCGGGGAGGGTCAGCTTCGGGCGCCGTCGACCGCGGCCGTGAGGATCCGGACGGCAGCCTTCGGAGCATCCGCGACCGCGGATGCTGCGAGGAGGAAGGCGTGCCGGAACATGCTCCGATCATCGCCGGACGACCGGCGCGCGTCGAATGGTTTTCGCCCTCGCGGCGGCACCCGGACGCCCGTTCGCGGACCGGCGTCTGTGACGTGGGTGAGACGAACCGTACGGCGATCAGACACACCCGTCGGTTAATGTCACCGGATGCTCGATGCCACCAACCGCTCTGGGGGCACCGCCACGGCCTCTCCCCGGGCCACCGCCGCGGAGCCGGGCGCCGCCGTGCTCACGGCCGCGCCGGTCTCCCTCACCGCGTCCGCCCGCTGCGCGCGGGTGCTGCTGTCGCCGTGGGCGCGGCTGTCCCTGCTGCTGGCGCTGCTCGCGGCGGCCGGGACCTGCGTCCTGCTCTTCCAGCCGCAGAGACTGCTGGCGCACGGCTGGCCGCCGCAGCTCGGGGGGTTCGCGGCCGTGCTCCTGTTCGCGGCGGCGTACGGCGTGTGCACGGTGGCGTTCGTGCCGCGCCCGCTGCTGAACCTCGCCGCCGGCGCGCTGTTCGGCTCGGGCGCGGGACTGGCGGCGGCGCTCGCCGGTACGGTCCTGGGCGCCCAGATCGCCTTCGGGCTCGGCCGGGTGCTCGGGCAGGACGCGCTTCGGCCGCTGCTGCGCGGCCGGTTGCTGCGGGCGGCGGACGGGCAGCTGAGCCGGCACGGGTTCCGCTCGATGCTGGCCGCCCGGCTGTTCCCCGGGGTGCCGTTCTGGGCCGCCAACTACTGCGCCGCCGTCTCCCGCATGGGCTGGCCCGCGTTCCTGCTGGCCACGGCGGTCGGCTCGGTCCCGAACACCGCTGCCTACGCGGTCGCGGGCGCCCGTGCCGCCACCCCCACCTCCCCGGCCTTCCTGGTCGCGATGGCCTGCATCGCGGTACCGGCCCTGGCGGGCGCGGTGGTCGCCTGGCGCAAGCGGCATCATCTGCGCGCGCGTTGAGGCCGGGATCCGCGCGCGCCGAGGCCGGAGCGAGGCGCCGAGTCGAACAGGTGCACACCTCTTCGTAAACGACTGGTAAAGCCCCGGTGGGTTTTCCGTCATGTCGGACCGCTACGCTGCCCCTCGGCACCCCAGGCCCTGCCCGCGGCACACGGCGGCCCGGTGCGCCCGTCGCCCCTGCCCGCCCGGCGCTTGGACTCCGTACCCCCATGTCTTGGTTCGCATCGCTCGTCCTCGGACTCGTCCAGGGGCTGACCGAGTTCCTCCCCGTCTCCTCCAGCGCCCATCTGCGGCTGACGGCGGCCTTCTCGGGCTGGGACGACCCCGGCGCCGCCTTCACGGCGATCACCCAGATCGGCACGGAGGCGGCCGTGCTGATCTACTTCCGCAAGGACATCGGGCGGATCGTCGCCGCCTGGTCCCGCTCGCTCCTCGACCGGTCGATGCGCGCGGACCCCGACGCCCGCATGGGCTGGCTGGTCATCGTCGGCTCCGTCCCGATCGGGGTGCTCGGGCTGACGCTCAAGGACCAGATCGAGGGGCCGTTCCGCGATCTGCGGGTCACGGCGACGATGCTCGTCGTGGTCGGTGTGATCATCGGCATCGCCGACCGGACGGCGGCGCGCGACGAGAAGGGCGGCCGGCACCGGGCGCCCCAGCAGCGCAAGTCCCTGCGCGACCTGGGCGTCAAGGACGGTCTGATCTACGGCTGTTGCCAGGCGATGGCGCTGATCCCGGGCGTCTCCCGCTCCGGCGCCACCATCAGCGGCGGCCTCTTCATGGGCTACCGGCGCGAGGCGGCGGCCCGTTACTCCTTCCTGCTGGCCATTCCGGCCGTACTGGCCTCCGGCGTCTTCGAGTTGAAGGACGCGATGGAGACCGGCCATGTGGCCTGGGGACCGACGCTGTTCGCGACGGTGATCGCGTTCGTGTCGGGGTACGCGGTCATCGCCTGGTTCATGAAGTACATCTCGACGAAGAGCTTCATGCCGTTCGTCTGGTACCGGGTGGTGCTGGGCCTGGTCATCATCGGCCTGGTCACGGCAGGCGTACTCAGCCCGCACGCGGCCGAGTCGGCGGAGTGAGCGGCCCGCGGACGCGGAACGGCCTCGCACAGGTGACCGACTCCCTACGGTTCCTGTAGCCGTCCGGTAGCGCTGTGTCAGTGCTTGCCCCTAGGCTTGGGGCATGTCCCCCGATTCCATGGCCCTTGGTTCCGTGCGGTCCGCCGCCGAGCTGAACGAGCAGATCCGGGCGCTCTGGCTGCGTGCGGGCGGGTCCCTGTCGGCCCAGGAGCGCGCGGAGTACGAACTGCTGGTGGTCGAGTGGGCCGCCGCCATCCGGGGCCGGGTGATCAAAGCGGCCTGACCGGCCCGGCCACCCGCCGCGCACACCGGCCGCGCCGCCCCACGGGCACAGCGGCCCCACGCCCCGCGCATCTCCCGGACCGCCCCGCCCCGGCCCGGTTCAGCGCCCGCCGGACACCCGCAGCACCGCTCCCGACGCGTAGGAGGCGTCCGGTGACATCAGCCACGCGACGGCGGCGGCGATCTCCTCGGCGCGCCCCGGGCGGCGCAGCGGGATCGCGCCGGAGGCACGGCGGGCCCGGTCCGGGTCGCCCATCGCCGCGTGCATCTCGGTGTCGATCATGCCGGGCGCGACCGCGTTGACGCGGATGCCGTCCGGGCCGAGTTCCTTGGCGAGCCCCAGGGTCAGCGCGTCGACGGCGGCCTTCGTCGCCGCGTAGTGCACGTACTCGCCGGGACTGCCGAGCGTGGCGGCGGCGGACGACACATTCACGATCACACCGCTTCCGCGCGGGGTCATCAGCTGGGCCGCGCGGCGCGAGCACAGCAGCGTGCCCGTGAGGTTGACGTCCACGACCCGGCGCAGGTCGGCCGGGTCCGCGTCGGCGAGGCGGCCCAGCGGCCCGGTCACACCGGCGTTGTTCACCAGCCCCGTCACCGGCCCGAGCCGCTCCTCCGCCACGGCGAACAGCCGCTCGACGTCGGCCTCCACGGAGGTGTCCACCCGCACGGCGACGCTGCGCGCCCCGGCCTCCAGCACCTCGTCGGCGACGGCCTCGGCGGCGCCGGTGTCACGGACGTAGCCGATCACCACGTCATGCCCGTCGCCGGCCAGCCGCCGGCAGACCGCGGCGCCGATGCCGCGGCTGCCCCCGGTGACGACCGTCACGAGTCGCTTCATGCCGACCTCCGGTTCCCTTCCGATCCGCTCACGCCGACCGTGCCGGAGCCGGCCCGCCTGTGATCATTCTAGGCCCGCAGGTGCGCGAGCACCTCGTCGTCCACCGGGTACGGCCGCTCCTCGGGCAGCAGGGCCCGCGCCCGCTCCGGCTCACCCGACCGGACCAACGCGTGAATCTCGGCCGCGAGCGGGGTGACGTCCTCGACCCCGGCGATCCACTCGTCCGCGTACCGGACCGCGGCCTCACCGACGAGCCCGAGTTGCAGGGAGCGGTACGGCAGCGGAGCGAGCCGCAGGTCACGCTCCGGGTCCCACTGCACGCGCGCGGGTGCCTGCCGCAGCCTCGCCCGCCAGGAGGCACGGTCACCGTGCAGGGACGGCACGTGGTGCGAGAGGCAGGCGTGCCGCAGGGCCCACTCGAACCCGCCGCGGTCGATCTCGACGGCCAGGACGGTCTCCTGCCCTTCCCTGGCCCCCCAGCCGCAGCGGTACATCATCCAGAGGAACGACGGCTTGATCCAGGTCATCCGGTCCCGCTTCCAGGTGGCGGGGAAGCGGCCGTCGCGGGCGGCCGCCTCGTCCGCTGTGTCCCTGGCTGTCCGGTCCGTCCTCCCGGCCGGTGGCCTGGGCGTCGGGCGGTGGGGCGCGCACACTGGATCCATCCGTGGATCACCGGGTGACCGGGGCCGTCGACGGGTAGGAGGGCGCCCTATGGAGAGATTCGGACGCTGGCTCGACTCGCCCTGGCGGCGCGGGGTGCTCGCCGTGCTCGCGGGGGCGCTGCCGATGTTCGCCTTCCCGGCGCCCGCGCTGTGGTGGTTCGCCTACGGCGCGCTGGTGCCGTGGATCCTGCTGGTGCGGTCCGCGCCGACCGCGCGGCGTGCCGTCTACGACGGCTGGTGCGGCGGGCTGGGCTACATGCTGGCCGTGCACCACTGGCTGCTGCCCAGCCTGCATGTGTTCACCGTGGTGCTCGCGGCGCTGCTGGGTGTGCTGTGGGTGCCCTGGGGGTGGCTGGTGCGGCGGTTCCTGGCCGGACGGCCCTCCGCCGGGCGGGCCGCGGCGGCGCTCGTGGTGCTGCCCTCGGGCTGGCTGGCCGCGGAGCTCGTACGGTCCTGGCAGGGCCTCGGCGGGCCCTGGGGGATGCTGGGCGCCAGCCAGTGGCAGGTGGCGCCCGCGCTGCGTCTGGCGTCGGTGGGCGGGGTGTGGCTGCTCAGCTTCCTGGTGGTGGCCGTCAATGTGGCCCTCGCCCTGCTCGTGGCGGCCCGCGGCGTGCGGGTGCCCGCGGTGGCCGGGCTCGCCGCGACCGCCGCGGTGACCTCCGCCGCGTGGGTGTGGGCGCCGCGCCCCGCCGTCGACGGCCAGGTCCGCGTCGCGGTGGTGCAGCCGGGCGTGGTCGACGGCGCCGACAGCGGGGAGCGGCGCTTCGACCGGGAGGAGCAGCTGACCCGCGGTCTCGCGGGGCACGGTGTGGACCTGGTCGTCTGGGGCGAGAGCAGCGTCGGCTTCGACCTGGCCGACCGGCCCGATCTGGCCCGGCGGATCGCGGCCCTCTCCCGGGAGGTCGGCGCCGACGTCCTGGTCAATGTGGATGCCCGGCGCTCCGACCGGCCCGGGATCTACAAGAGTTCCGTGCTCGTCGGACCGCAGGGCCCGACCGGCGAGCGGTACGACAAGATGCGGCTGGTCCCGTTCGGCGAGTACATCCCGGCCCGTTCACTGCTCGGCTGGGCGACCTCCGTCGGCAAGGCCGCGGGCGAGAACCGCAGGCGGGGCACCGAGCAGGTGGTCATGGACGTCGGGCACGGGCTGCGGATCGGCCCGCTGATCTGCTTCGAGACCGCGTTCCCGGACATGAGCCGCCATCTGGCGCGGGACGGCGCCGGGGTGCTGCTCGCCCAGTCGTCGACCGCGACCTTCCAGCACAGCTGGGCGCCCGAGCAGCACGCCTCGCTCGGCGCGCTGCGGGCCGCCGAGACCGGACGGCCCATGGTGCACGCCACCCTGACCGGCGTGTCCGCCGTCTACGGCCCGGACGGGCGGCGGATCGGCCCCTGGCTGGGCACCGGCGACAGCACCGCACGGGTGTACGAGGTACCGGTCGCGCACGGTGTCACCCCGTACGTCCGCCTCGGCGACTGGCCGGTGCACGCGGCGCTGCTGGTGCTGGCCGCGGTGGGGGCGCACGAGGGCGTGCGGGAGGTGCTCAGGCGGCGGCGCCGGAGCGCTCCAGCACCGTCCGCACCACACGCTCGCACAGGTCGTGGGTCTCCAGCGCGTCCCGGGCGCTGAGCACCCGCCCCTCGCGCACGGCGTCGAGGAAGGCCAGCACGGCCTGCTCGATGCCGCGCTGGCGGGCGACGGGCACCCAGTCGCCGCGCCGCCGCAGGGTCGGCTGGCCCTTGTGGTCGACGATCTCGGAGAGGTTGGCCACCTGCCGCTTGGTGTCCTGCCCGGAGACCTCCAGGATCTCCTCGGCGGAGCCGCTGAGCCGGTTCATCACACCGAGCGCGGTGAAGCCGTCCCCGGCCAGTTGCAGCACCACGTGCTCCAGCAGCCCGTCCCGCATCCGGCCGCGCACGGTGATGTCGTCGACCGGGCCCGGCACCAGGAACCGCAGGGTGTCCACGACGTGGATGAAGTCGTCGAGGACCATCGTGCGGGGCTCCTCGGGCAGCCCGACCCGGTTCTTCTGGAGCAGGATCAGCTCGCGCGGGTGCTCGGCGCACTGCGCGTACCCGGGGGCGTACCGCCGGTTGAAGCCGACCATGAGCCCGACGCCGCGCTCCTCGGCGAGCGCCACCAGGCGGGCGGAGTCGGCGAGTTCGTAGGCGAGCGGCTTGTCGACGTACGTGGGGACACCGGCCTCCAGGAGCCGGGTGACGATCTCGGGGTGGACGGCGGTGGGCGCGTGCACGAAGGCCGCGTCGAGATCCTGTGCGAGCAGGGAGCCGAGGTCGGCGTGGCGGCGCTCGGCGGGCAGGTGCAGGCTGTCGCCGACCCGGTGCAGGGTGGCGGGCGTCCGGGTCTGGATGTGCAGGTCGACGCCGGGCTGCGCGCCGAGGACCGGCAGGTACGCCTTCTGCGCGATGTCGCCCAGTCCGATGCAGCCGACCTTCACGTGCGCTCCTTCGTCGTCGCTCGACCGGCTGCCGGGTGCGTCGCCGTCCGGCGCCGTCCGTTCGCGTTCAGCCGTGTTCGTTCCTTCGGGCGGCGGGTGTCCGCCCCGCCCGCACCGCAGCATACGGCGGCTGCGGAGGGCGCCAGTCGGCGACGCCGTCGAAGCCGCGCAGCAGCGCTCCCGGCACGGTCCTGGAGACGGCGGTGACCAGGGCGTCGCGCAGGGCGGCACCGGCGCGGCTGCCCGTCATGTTCACGCGGGCGACCCGGACGGCCCGGCGGGTGAGGGCGGTCGCCCGGGGCAGCCGGGCCGCGGTGTAGGCGGCCAGGTCACCGAAGTGGTGGGCGAGGACCACGGCGTCCTCGACGGCCAGGTTGCCGCCCTGGCCGAGGGTGGGCGGCATGGCGTGCGCGGCGTCGCCGAGCAGAGCGGTCCGGCCGCGGTGGTAGGCGGGCGGCGGCGGTGCGAGGTGGTGCACGTCGTGGCGGAGCACGTCCTCGGGACGGGCGGCGGCGAGGACGGCGGGGACCGGGTGGTGCCAGTGGCCGAAGCGGCGCAGGAGTTCGGCGCGTTCGTCGTCGGCGTGCTGCCCGGCGGGCGTCCGCGCCGCGGCGTACGCGTACACCCGGCCGTCCTTGAGCGGGTGGGTGCCCCACAGGCAGCCGCGGCCCCAGGTCTCGTGCGAGGGGAACACGGCGCCCGGTACCGGGATCATGACGCGCCAGGTCGTGAACCCGGAGTGGACGGGCCCGGGGTGGTCCGGGAACAGGGTCCGCCGGGACGCGGAGTGGATGCCGTCGGCGGCGACCACCAGGTCGGCCTCCAGTTCGCCGTCGGGTGTGGTCACCCGGGCCGGCCGGTGCGCGTCCCCGGGGTCGGCGAGGCGGGCGTCCACGGAGGTGCGGACGGTGCCGGGCGGCAGCAGCGAGGCCAGCACCTCGACCAGCGTGGCCCGGGGCAGCAGCACGATGGGGCCGCCGAAGCGTGCGGCCGCCGCCGCGGCGTCGGTGCGGGTCAGCCAGTGGCCGCCGGGTGTGCGCAGCCCGCCGCCGCCCTGCCAGGCCGCCAGATCGCGGATCCGGTCGCCGACGCCGAGGACGTCCAGGGCGCGCAGGGCGTTCGGGGAGAGGGAGATGGCCGCGCCGACCGGCTCCAGGGAGGGGGCGCGCTCCAGCACGGTGACCCGGCGGCCGGACAGGTGCAGGGCCGCGGCGGCGGCCAGCCCTCCGATGCCGCCGCCGATGACGACGACGGCCGGGGGCCGGCCCGCGGACGGGTTCGGGGCTCCGGGCTGGGACATGGCTGCCTCCCGCACGATCGAGACTACATCTGTAGTGATACCTGGCCACCCCGACCGTACTACGGATGTAGTGAGACGCACTACGGGCGTAGTCGGCCGGTAGGTTGATCTCCATGTCCGCTCCCGACGCACCCGCCCCGCCCGCCGACAGCGCCGAGAAGCCCGAGAGGCCCGAGAGTCCCGACAACGCTGGCCCCGCCGTCCCCGCCACCCGCGCCGACCGCGTGGCCGACGCCGCCCTCGCGCTGCTCGCCGAGCGCGGGACGCGCGGGCTGACGCACCGGGCCGTCGACGAGGCGGCCGGGCTCCCCCAGGGATCGACGTCGAACATCGCGCGCACCCGGCAGGCGCTGCTGGAACTGGCCGTACGGCGGCTGGCCGACCGGGAGGCCCGGGTCCTGGCGCTGCACGAGATGCCGGATCCGCGGACCGGCGGCCTCGACTCGCTGGTGGACGGCCTGGCGCTCGCCACCCATCGCGCGCTCACCGGCAACCGCAGACTGACCCTCGCCCGCTACGAACTGGCGCTGGAGGCGACCCGCCGCCCGGAGCTGCGCGCCCCCTTCGACGCGGCGGGCGCCCGCTTCCGTGACCAGCTCACCGCGCTGGTCACGGCGATGGGCTCCACGGACCCCGAGCGGCATGTGCTGTCCCTGGTCGCCTGGGCGGACGGGCTGATGTTCTCGTGCGTGGCCGGGACCTTCCACGCGCGGCCCCCGGAACTCGACGACGTACGGACCGGCCTGCGGGAACTGCTGGGCGGCATGCTCGGAGGCGGGGGGAAAACACCTGGTGCGAGGGTCTGACCTGCGCGAGGATCGGCGCATGACGACGACCGAACGCCGCGAGCCCGCCCAGAACGCCGACGAGCGCACCATGCTGGACGGCTGGCTGGACTACCACCGGCAGACACTGGCGTGGAAGTGCGAGGGCCTGACCGACGAGCAGTTGCGCACCGCGTCCGCGGAGCCCTCCGGGCTGACCCTGCTGGGGCTGGTGCGGCACATGGCGGAGGTGGAGCGCGGCTGGTTCCGCCGGGTGATGGCGGGCGAGGACGCGCCGCCGATCCACTACGACGACCAGGACCCGGACGGCGACTTCCGCGTCACCACCGCCGACACCTGGGCCGACGCCCACGCCACCTGGCAGGCGGAGATCGACGCCGCGCGCCGCATCGCCGCCGGCCTGAGCCTCGACGACCTCTCCGAGGGCCGCCACAGGTCCAGCCCCGACCCGTTCAACCTGCGCTGGATCTACACGCACATGATCGAGGAGTACGCCCGCCACAACGGCCACGCCGACCTGCTCCGCGAGCGCATCGACGGCGCGACCGGAGACTGAGCCCGGCGCCGGGGCGCCGCGTCGCGCGGCAGCGCCGTACGGCGTGGCGGGCGCGGGGTCCCGCCCCGGCCGTCGCCCGGTGCGGCCCGCGCCACGGCGTCACCCGCGCGCACCGCGGCCACTCCCCGAGGGGTGGGACATCACCCGTGCGGGGCATCCTGCGGCCGTCCGCAGGTCATACGGGCCGCCGGGGCAGCAGAGTGGCGCGGGTGCATCGAACGACGACCGCCGCAACGCTCCTGATCACCCTGGCCGTCTCGGCCCTCACCGGCTGCGTCACGGTCCAGCGGCCACCTTCCGGTGTCCCGGCGACGGCCTCCGCGGCCGGACCGGCCCCGCGGCCGGAGGGCGGCACCGGACAGCGCGCCGTCCAGGCACCCGCCCGGGAGGCCCTGGAACGCGCCGGATCCTCCGACGGCCCCACGGCACCGGACGCCCGCCCGCGCACGCACACCCCGGCGGCGCCGCCCGCGACACCCGCCGTGGGCGGGCCCACGGCGCGGGACCAGCACCCGGCGCCGCGCTCCCCTGCCCCCGGCGCCCCCGGCCAGAAACCCGCGCCCCGGCCGCCGCATCCGCCCGCGCCCCGGCACACGACGCCCGCCGCCCGGCACGCCGCACCGGCGAACCCGGGCATCTGCGCCCTCGGCAAGGAGTACGGCCACTGGCGTCCGGGCAGTCCGGAGGCGAAGATCTGCGGCCAGACCTACGGCCGTTGAGCGGCCCGGACCCGGTCCCGCACCCCGTGTCCGTGTCCGCCCCGCCCGCGCTGCCGCGGCGCCCGGCCGCCCGCCGCTACGACCGCTGGCGGGGCGGTCCGCCCGGGTCCTCACCCGGTCCGGCCGGGCCGTCCTCGCCCAGCCGCAGCCCCAGGTGGTGGATGGCCGCGCGGACGCCGTCGCCGTAGCTGTCCTCGGCGAGGGAGGCGGCCGTGCCGCGGGCGCGGCGCAGATGGCTGCGGGCGGCCTCGCTGCGGCCGAGCTTCACATAGTCGGCGGCCAGATTCAGGTGCAGGCACGGATACAGGGCCCGGACGGCGGGGGCGCCCTCGTGCCCCGGGCGGTGCTCGCCCGTGAGTTCCTCGGCGGCGGACAGCGCCCTGAGGTCCCAGGCCAGTTCGTCCGAAGGGTCGTCCTGGGTGTCGGCCAGGTAGTGGGCCAGGGTGCAGCGGTGCAGCGGGTCGCCGTCCTCGCCCAGCTCGTGCCAGAGCGCGAGGAAGCGCACGCGGGCCTCCTCGCGGTCACCGGCGTGGTGCAGGATGACGCTCTGACCGATCCGCGTCAGCACGGCGTCGCCCGCCGTCTGCTCCTGCCGCTCCGTCACGGCGCCTCCAGCCCTGCCAGCCTTGTGCCCGACCCGGCCTTGTGCCCGACCCGACTCCCCCGACGCTAACCGCACCCACCGGCAATCCGGCTCAGGCAGCCCCGGGCGGGACACGACACAGGACGCACGGCGCCGTGACGACGGGTCGGCCGGGAAGGTGGCGCGCCCCTGACCGCCGCGCCACCCGGTCCCCCGGCTTCCGGTCTTCGGGCTCAGCCCAGGTTCGGGATCTGCCAGTCGATCGGCTGGTGTCCCTGCGCCGCGACCGCCTCGTCGATCTGGGTGAACGGACGGGAGCCGAAGAACTTCTTCGCGGACAGCGGCGAGGGGTGCGCGCCCTTGACCACCACGTGCCGGGTCTCGTCGATCAGGGGCAGCTTCTTCTGCGCGTAGTTGCCCCACAGCACGAAGACGGCCGGGTCGGGACGGTCGGCCACCGCGCGGATCACCGCGTCGGTGAACTTCTCCCAGCCGCGTCCCTTGTGAGAGTTGGCCTCACCGGAGCGGACCGTGAGCACCGCGTTCAGCAGCAGCACACCCTGCCGGGCCCACGGCATCAGATAGCCGTTGTCCGGGATCTCGGTGCCCAGCTCCTCGCGCATCTCCTTGTAGATGTTCCGCAGGGACGGCGGGACCTTGACACCCGGGCGCACCGAGAAGCACAGGCCGTGGCCCTGTCCCTCGCCGTGGTACGGGTCCTGGCCGAGGACGAGGACCTTCACCTGGTCGTAGGGCGTGGCGTCCAGCGCGGCGAAGACCTCCTCGCGCGGCGGATACACGGGACCCTTCGCCCGCTCCTCCTCGACGAACTCGGTCAGCTCCTTGAAGTAGGGCTGCTGAAGCTCGTCGCCCAGAACCCCGCGCCAGGACTCGGGCAGCATGGCGATGTCGGTCACGTCAACGTCCTCACGATCTATGGTCACTTCCTGCCCACAGAACCTACAGGCGACCACTGACAACGCCGCACGGAGAGCCCGCCGGAGACCGACACGGGACACCACCGGCACACCGGCCGCGTGCCGGTACGCCGGTGGTGCGTGTGTACCGGTGTCCCGGTGGTGCCGGTGGTCCCGGTGGTGCCGATGTGGGTGTCCCCGGCCCGATCAGCCCACGCCCGCGTTGAGGAAGAGGCCGCCGTCGACGACGAGCGTCTGGCCGGTGACCCAGTCGGACTGCTCGGAGGTGAGGAACGCCGCCGCGCCGCCGATGTCGGTGGGCACGCCCAGCCGGCCGAGCGGGTACGCCGCGGCGGCCTCGTCCTCGCGGCCCTCGAACAGGGCCTGCGCAAACCGCGTCTTCACCACGCCCGGCGCGATGGCGTTGACCCGCACCTTCGGCGCGAACTCGTGCGCGAGCTGCTGGGTGAGGTTGATCATCGCGGCCTTGCTGATGCCGTACGCGCCGATGAACGGCGAGGGCGCGAGACCGGCGATCGAGGAGATGTTGACGATGGCGCCGCCGTTGTCCTTCTGCCAGGCGTGCCAGGTGCGCTGGGCGAAGCCGAGCGCGGAGATCACGTTGGTCTCGAAGACCTTGCGCGCCACGTTCAGGTCGAGGTCGGCGATCGGGCCGAAGACCGGGTTGGTGCCGGCGTTGTTGACCAGGTGGTCGACCCGTCCGAACACCTCCATCACCCGGTCGACGGCCACGGCCTGGTGGGCCTCGTCGTGGGCCTTGCCCGCGACGCCGATGACCCGGTCGGAGCCGAGCCGTTCGACGGCCTCCTTGAGCGCGTCCTCGTTGCGGCCGGTGATGCAGACCCGGTCGCCCCGGGCCACCAGTGCCTCGGCGACGCCGTAGCCGATGCCGCGGCTGGCGCCGGTGACGAGGGCGACCTTGCCCGACAGCGGGGGAAGTTCCTCGGAAGTCATGTGCGTGTGTCCCTCAGTTGAGCGGTCCGCCGGCGACATACAGGACCTGGCCGGAGACGAAGCCGGCGGCGTCGCCCGTGAAGAAGGCGATGGCGTTGGCGATGTCCTCCGGCTCGCCGACGCGCTGCACCGGGATCTGGGTGGCGGCGGCGGCCTTGAAGTCCTCGAAGCCCATGCCGACGCGCTCGGCGGTGGCCTTGGTCATCTCGGTGGCGATGAAGCCGGGGGCCACCGAGTTGGCGGTGATGCCGAACTTGCCCAGCTCCTTGGCCAGGGTCTTGGTGAAGCCCTGGAGGCCCGCCTTGGCGGCCGCGTAGTTGGCCTGGCCGCGGTTGCCGAGCGCGGAGGACGAGGAGAGGTTGACGATCCGGCCGAAGCCCGCGTCCACCATGTGCTTCTGGACCGCGCGGGCCATCAGGAAGGAGCCGCGCAGATGCACGCTCAGGACGGTGTCCCAGTCGGCGGCGCTCATCTTGAACAGCAGGTTGTCCCGGAGCACGCCCGCGTTGTTGACGAGGATCGTCGGCGCGCCGAGCTCCTCGACGACGCGCTCGATCGCCGCCTCGACCTGCGCCTCGTCGGAGACGTCGGCGCCGATCGCGACGGCCCGGCCGCCGGCCGCGGTGATCGTCTCCACGGTGCCCTTGCAGGCGGCCTCGTCGAGGTCGATCACGGCGACCGCGCGGCCCTCGGCGGCCAGGCGTACGGCGGTGGCGGCACCGATGCCGCGTGCGGCCCCGGTGACGACGGCGACCCGCTGGTCAGTGGTGGACATTGCTGCTTCTCCTCGCCCTTGAGAGAACCTGCCCGGACCGGGCCCGGAGCCCGGCCGGTGAATCCGGTCTGCGGTGAGCGACCGCTTAGTACCTCTGGTGGACGTGACGCTAGAAGCCCTGGCACCCGGTGTCAACGGCACGCCCGCCACGTGTGATCCATTACCTCACCAGGAGGTCGAGCAACCGTTGCGCCTCCGCGGCCGGGTCGAGGGTGAGTCCGGTGTGCACGGGGCCCGGCTGGACGATCGTGGAACGCGGCGCGACCAGCCAGCGGAAGCGCCGGCCCGCGTCGTCCCCGGCCGCCTGCCCGGCCGCCGCACCGCCCGCGCACACGCCCTCGACGGCGGCGAGCGCGGCCCGCACGCCCGCCACGTCGGCCTCCGGGTCGAGCGCCCGCAGCCGCGCCTCGTCCAGATGGGTGCGGGCGCCGACGTACGCCTTGGCCCGGCAGTAGACCAGCACTCCGGCGTTGACGCACTCGCCGCGCTCGATCCGCGGGACGATCCGCAGCAGGGCGTACTCGAAGACGTCCCGGTCACTCGTCCGGCTGCCGATGATGTGGCGCTCGCCCGCCTGTCGGCCGCCGAGGATGTGGTGGTCGCTCACTTGGTCCCCCCGTTGCCTTCGGAGTCCTGGCTGCCCTGGCTACCCGTGCCGCCCCGGGTTCCCCGGCCACCCTGACCGCCCTGACCGCCCTGATCGCCCTGGATTCCCTGGATGCGTTCGTGGATCACCGCGGCCCGCGCGAGCAGCGGCCGGGCGTAGGCGCGGCGCAGTTCAGCGGGGGTGGCGAAGCCGGGCTCGTCCGCCAGCCAGGCGTCCGGGATCTCGGCGGTCACCTCGGCGAGCAGGTCCTCGGTGATCCGCGGCGCAAGGTCCGCGGCGGCGGCCGCGACATCCGGGGCGAAGCGCGCGAGGGCGTGGTCGGAGGCGTCGTACGGGCGGGCCGCGGACGCCTCGGCGCCCGGCCAGTTGTGCTGCCAGATCATGGTGGCGCCGTGGTCGATCAGCCACAGCGCGCCGCGCCATCTGAGCAGGTTCGGGTTGCGCCAGGAGCGGTCCACGTTGTTCACCAGGGCGTCGAACCAGACGATCCGCCCGGCCTCCTCGGCGTCCACCGGGAAGGCCAGCGGGTCGAAGCCGAGGGCACCGGAGAGGAAGTCCATCCCGAGGTTGCCCCCGCCGCTGGAGCGCAGCAGCTCCTGGACCCGCTCGTCGGGTTCGCCGAGGCCGAGCACCGGATCCAGGCCGACGACCGCGAGGGACGGCACGCGGAACCCCAGCCTCCGGGCCAGTTCGCCGCAGACGACCTCGGCGACGAGCGTCTTGCGGCCCTGACCCGCGCCGCTGAACTTCAGGACGTACGTGCCGAGGTCGTCGGCCTCGACGAGCCCCGGCAGCGAACCACCCTCACGGAGCGGTGTGATGAACCGGGTCGCGTTGACTTCCTTGAGCATCGCCCCAGGCTACTGGGGGCACGCACACCTCCGGCCGCCCTGTGGACAACGCGCGCGGACACCGGCGCGGCCGGGCGGGCGGACCGGTGTCCGCGCGTCGGCCGGGCGGCCCGGCCGATCAGCCGAGCCGGTCGCCCGCGGCGCGCAGGGCCTCCACCGCCGCCCGGATCGAGGGGCGGCGGTCGGCGTCGGCCCGCCACACGGCGTAGACGTGCCGCCGCACCGCCTGCCGCACCGGAACGGCCCGCACCCCGGCGGGCAGCGGCCCCCGGCCCAGGCGCGGCGCCACGCACACCCCGAGACCGGCGGCGACCAGCGCGAGCTGGGTGGCGTGCTCCTGGGCGCGGTGCGCCACACGGGGTTCCACCCCCTTGGAGCGCAGGGTGTCGAGCAGCCACTCGTGGCAGAACTCGTCGTCGCCCCAGCTGATCCAGTCGTCGTCGGCGAAGTCCTCCAGCCCGGCGTCTGCGCGGTCCGCGTGCGGATGCGCGGCGGGCAGCGCCACGTCCACGGGGTCGTCGAGGAGCGGCGCCCGGACGAGTCCCTCGGGGACGGGCAGCGGCTTGTTGTACCAGTCGAGGACCACGGCGAGGTCGGCGTCGCCGCGCAGCACGGCCCGTACGGCGGGGGCGGGTTCCACCTCGGCGGTGGTGACACCGAGTGCCGGGTGCCGGGCGCGCAGATGGCACAGCGTCGCCGGGAACAGCCCGCGCGCGCCCGTGGGGAACGCCGCCAGCCGCAGTTCGCCGACCACCTGTCCGCGCTGGGCCTCCAGATCGGACTGGGCCAGCTCCACCTGGGAGAGGATGCGCGCCGCGTGTTCGGCGAGCAGCCGCCCGGCGTCGGTGAGGCGTACGCCCCGGCCGTTCCTGGCCAGGAGCCGCTGGCCCACCTCGCGTTCCAGCTTCGCCAACTGCTGCGAGACGGCCGAGGTCGTCACGTGCAGTCCGTCGGCCGCGCCGCTGACCGAGCCGTGCCGGGCGAGGGCGTCGAGGGTCCGCAGGCGCTCCAGGTTCAACATGTAAGCGATACTACGAGGTACAGCGCGCGAATTCTCGATTGTGCTACGAGGTTGAGCGCGGCACGCTACGAGCATGACCACCGCGCCCGCCGCCCCGCCGTCCCCGCCGTCCTCTTCCCCGAGGGCCCGCCGCCCCGCCCACTGGCGGGTCCGGTTCGCCTTCCTGGCGCTGGTCTGGGGCTTCAGCTTCCTGTTCATGAAGGTGGGCACGCGCAGCTTCGCGCCGTTCCAGGTGACGCTGGGGCGGCTGGTGTTCGGCACGGCGGTGCTGGCCGTGGCGATGGCGGTGAAGCGTGAGCGGCTGCCGCGCGGTGCGCGCACCTGGGGTCATCTGGCGGTCGCCGGGTTCTTCCTCAACGCGCTGCCGTTCTCGCTCTTCGCCTACTCGGAGCTGACCATCCCGTCCACGCTGGCGGGCATCTGCAACGCCACCTCGCCGCTGTGGGGCATGGTGCTCTCGCTGGTCGCCCTCTCCGAGGACCGCCCGACCCGGGTGCGGGTGGCGGGGCTCGGGCTCGGTTTCCTCGGGGTGCTCACGGTGCTCGGCGCCTGGCAGGGCTTCCACGGTCTGGACGCGGGCGGCACGGCGATGGCGCTGCTGGCCTCGCTGAGCTACCCGGTCGGCTGGATCTACGTCCGGCGCACACTGGCCGGCGCCCCGGACTCGCACCTGTCCCTGACCGGCGGGCAGTTGCTGCTGGCGACGGTGCAACTGGCCGTCGTCACGCCCCTGTTCACGGACATACCGGCCCAGGTGGACGTGCTGCCGCTGCTGGCGGTCGCCGCGCTGGGCGCGCTCGGCACCGGGTTCGCCATGCTCGTGCAGTACGGGCTGGTCGCCGAGGTGGGGCCCACCACGGCCCAGATGGTGACCTATTTCGTGCCGGTCATCGCGGCCGCCGCCGGGGTCGCCGTCCTCGGTGAGGAGCTGACCTGGTCGACTCCGGTCGGCGCGGTGATCGTGCTGGCGGGCGCGGCCCTGACCCAGGCCAGGCCGCGCGGCAGGACGGGGCGGTCGGCCCCCGAAGCCACGGCCACGCCCGCGCCGACACTTCCAGCCACGGCCACGGCCGCCGAGAGCCGGCGGTCCGAGGAACCGTCCGGACAGCCCGAATCGTCCGGACAGCCCTCCCGCCCCGTACCGGCGCCCGCTCAGACGTAGCTGCGCGCCGCGGCCGGTTCCAGCGCCGCCGCCACCGCGTCCGCCAGCCGCTCGGTCTCCTCCCCGCGCAGCGTCGAGACGGTGATGCGGATGCCCGGAGGCTCGCTGAGCCGGTAGCGGGCGCCGGGGGCGACGGCCCAGCCCGCGTGCAGCAGCCGGGCGACGGCACCGGTCTCGTCCGGCACCGGCACCCACACGTTCATCCCGCTGCGCCCGCGCGCGGCCACCCCGCGCTCCGCCAGCGCGCCGATCAGCCGCTCGCGCCGTTCGTCGTACCGGGCCGCCACGGCGCCGGTGTCCGGCGCGCCGTCCGTCAGCAACCGCAGCACGGCCCGCTGCACCAGCAGGCTCACCCAGCCGGGCCCGAGCCGCTGCCGTCCGCGCACCCGGTCCACGGTCACCTCGTCGCCGGTGAGCACGGCCAGGCGCAGATCGGGGCCGTACGCCTTGGCGACCGAGCGGACGAAGGCCCAGTGCCGGGTGGTCCCGGCGAGCGGGTGCAGCGGGACGTCGACGATGCCGTGGCCGTGGTCGTCCTCGATCAGCAGGGTCTCCGGGTGCTCGGCCAGGACGGCACGCAGGGCACGCGCGCGCGTGGCGCTCAGCGCGGCGCCGGTCGGGTTCTGTGCCCGGTCGGTGACGATCAGGGCGCGCGCACCGCCCGCCAGCGCCCGCCGCACGGCCTCGGGGCGCGGCCCCTCGTCGTCCACGCGGACCGGCACGGTCCGCAGTCCGAGCGCCGGTACCAGGTCGAGCGTGCGGCCCCAGCCCGGGTCCTCCACGGCGACGGTGTCCCCCGGCTTGAGATGGGCGGCGAGGACCCGTTCGACGCCGTCCAGCGAACCGGTCACCACCGCGAGGGGCCCGTCCGGCACGCCCGCGGCGTCCAGTCCGGCGCGGGCGGCGCGCGCCAGGCCCGGATCCACGGCCAGGTCGCCGTAGAGCACGGGCGCGCGGTCGGCCTCGGCCGCCGCGGCGGCGAAGGCCGGTGCCAGCGGCGGCAGCAGAGCCGGGTCCGGGTTGCCCGCGGACACGTCCCGTACGCCCTCGGGCACGTCCAGGCGGATGCGGTCGCGTCCGGTGGTGGCGGGCGCGGGCCGCACCCGGCTGCCGCGGCGCCCGGCCGTCTCGATGACCCCGCGCTCGCGCAGCACGCGGTACGCGGCCGCCACGGTGTTCGGATTGACGCCGAGCTGAGCCGCCAACTCCCGCATGGGGGGCAGCGGTTGTCCCGGCTCCAGCTCTCCCGAGCCCACCGCCCGCTCGACGCTCGACGCGATGTCCGCTGCGCGACGGCCTTCGATCCGATATTCTCCTAGCACAAAGCCAATTATGCACTAGTGCAATGGAGACCGCAATGCAGGGGACCTCGCAGCCGACACCGGCCGACACCTACCCCCGGACCGACCGCACCGTCCCCACCCGGTCCGCGCAGAAGGCCGCGTACGACAAGGAACTGGTGCACGCGATACTCGACGAGGGATACGTCTGCCACCTGGGCTTCGTCCGTGACGGAGCACCCGTGGTGCTGCCGACGCTCTACGGCCGGGTCGGCGAGCGGCTGTACGTGCACGGTTCGACCGGTTCGCGCCCGCTGCGCATGGCCGGGCAGGCCGACCCGGGCCTCGCGGTCTGCCTGACGGTGACCCATGTCGACGGCCTGGTGCTGGCCCGCTCCGCCTTCCACCACTCGGTCAACTACCGCAGTGTCGTGGTGCACGGCACCGCCCACCAGGTGACCGACCCCGAGGAGAAGCGGACGGCCCTGGACGCGCTGGTGGACCACGTGGTGCCCGGCCGGTCGGCCGACTCCCGCCCCGGCAACCCGAAGGAGCTCGCCGCCACGGCCGTGCTCCGCCTGGACCTCGCGGAGGTCTCCGCCAAGCTGCGCACCGGCGGTGTGAACGAGGAGCCCGAGGACCTCGGCCTCCCGTACTGGGCCGGGGTGGTCCCGGTCCGCACGGTGTACGGCACGCCGCTCGCCGAACCGGACCTCGCCGCCGGCATCGAGGTCCCCGGCTACCTCTCGGAGCTGTGACGACGGCGCGACGAGCGACGAGCGCCGGGAGGAAGCTCGCCCGGAAGCCCCGCCCGGGACGGCGGATCCCGGGCGGGCCTCCCCCGCTCCCGTCATACCAGGGCAGGCACTCCCGTCACACCAGGGCGGGTTCCTCCTCGGCGGTCCGTGACGCGCGGGTCTCCGCGACGGCGAGGCCGCCGACCGAGCCGAGCATCAGCGCGGTGCCGACGAGGGTCGCCGCCGTCAGCCGCTCCCCCAGCAGGACGACCGCCAGCACGGCCGCGCTGACCGGCTCCAGGAGCATGATCACGGACACGGTGGCCGAGCGGACCACCGCCGCGCCCGCGAAGTACAGGGCGTAGGCGAGGGCGGTGGGCACCGTGCCGATGTAGGCCAGCAGCCACAGCAGCCGGACCGGTTCGACGGTGTGCGGCACCAGCCCCTCCGCCGCGGCGAGCGGCAGCACGCACAGCGTGGCCACCGCGAACGCGCCCACGGTCGTGGCGGAGTGGTCGGCGCCGCCGTCCCGGCCCCAGCGGCGGGTCAGCAGCGTCATCCCGCTGTACCCGGCCGCAGAGGCGAGGGCGAGCAGCACACCCCATGGCCGTACGGTGGCGCCGCCGCTGCCCAGCACCAGCACGGCGAGCCCGGCCAGCGCCCCGGCGACGGCGGCGGCGCCGGACCGGCCGAGCCGTTCGCCCAGCGTGAGCCGGGCGCCGAGCGCGATGAGCACCGGCCCGGCGCCGAGGGTGACGACGGTCGCCACCGCGAGGCCGGTCGCGGCGACGGCGGCGAAGTAGGCGGTCTGGAAGACGGCGAGCCCGAGCCCGGTGGCACCGGCCCGCAGCAGGACGACGCGGCGGCGGGCGGGCGCAGCGGGCCGCACGCGCGGGCGCAGCAGGCGGACGGCGAGCAGCAGCACGACGCCCGCAGCGCAGCGCCAGAAGGACAGGGCGGCCGGACCCATGTCACTGGCGCGGTAGACCAGGGAGGCGGCGGCACCGGCAGTGCCCCAGGCGGCACCGGCGACGATCAGATAGAGGAGGCCACGCCCGAGGGGCAGGCCGGAGGAAGCATGCGACACGAGTTCTCTCCGCAGAGGTGCAGAAGTTCCAGGAGGAGGACCCCGGTTCGGCGGGGTCGTCGGACTTCTTCTGCGGGCAGCACCGTCCGGCCCGGCGAGGCGCCGAGCCGACCGAAGGGGCCCGCCTCAGGCGGCGGGCGGCGAGACGGTGCGCGCGGACGTGTGCATGGTCCGCAGCCTAGACAGTCGTACCGCGCGCTGACAACTCCCGTTCCGCGGCACCGTCCGCGGCCGGGTCCGCCGCGCTCCCGGCGGGCGCCGAGGACTGCGCGATGAACGCGCCCAGCAGGACCACGGCGCCGCCCGCCACCTGCGGCACGGACAGGTGTTCGCCGAGCAGCACCCAGGCCAGCACGGTCGCGATGACCGCCTCCAGGCACGCCACCACGCCCGCGACCTGCGGGGAGAGCCGGCGCACCGAGAGCACGCCGGTGACGTACGCGAGGACCGTGGCGACCAGCACGATCCAGACCAGCAGGACGGCGGCCGGGACCTGGGTCCCGTTCATCCGCGCGGAGTGCGCGAGCACCGACCAGTTCATGCCCCAGGGCCGGGCCACGGCGGTCAGCACGACGGCGCCGACGAGCAGTCCGTACGCGATGACGCCGAGCGGGTCGGGTGCCTGGTCGCCCGCGTCGCCGCCCTGGTCGGAAAGGACGAAGTAGCCGACCTGGCAGCAGGCCGCGCCGAGGGCGAGCAGCAGGCCGAGCGGGTCGAAGCCCAGCCCGGACCACACCTCGACGACACAGGCGAGTCCCCCCGCCGCGAGGACCACGCCGAGCGCGGCGGCCCGGGTGACCGGCCGCCGCTGCACGAAGCGGACCCAGCCGAGGACCAGGGCCGGTGCCAGGTACTCGATGAGCAGCGCCACGCCGACAGGGATACGGGAGAGCGCGGCGAAGTAGCAGGCCTGGACGCCCGCCACGGCGAGCAGTCCGAACCCGGCGAGCAGGGCGGGGCGCCGGCGCAGCAGCGCGCGGTGGCGGACGGCGAGCGGCACCATGACCAGGGCCGCGCCGGTGACGCGCAGCCAGACGACGTGCAGCGGGTCGAGGCCCGCCTCGATCAGCGGTTTGGCCGCGACCCCCGAGCCGCCGAAGGCGACCGCGGAGACGAGCGCGAGACCGAGCCCGACGCCTCTGCCGGACTGCCGCTGACTGATCCCAGACGTAACCACCGGCACATGATGACAGGCGGCGACATGAGCGTCACCCCTGTTGGCACCTGTCTCACCGGCTGGACGGCGCACACGCTGCGCGGGACAGGGCGGCGGCTCGCGGCGGGAGGGGACGACGGACGCGTCAGCCGTCTCCGGCGTACTCCTCGGCAAGGCCCCGTTCCCCGCCCCCGCCCGCACTCTCTTCCGGGACACCGGCGATACCGGCGGCCAGTTCACCGGCGTCGATCCCCGCGCGGGCGAGCACCTCGACGGCCCGCGATCCGGGCACCTCGACGATTCCGGCGAGGAGGTCGACACCGCGGGCCATGTCGTCACCGCGGCGGGCGGCGCGCGCACGGGCGTGTTCCAGGGCGGCCGACGCCACCGGCGACCAGCCGTCGGCCTCGGCGGCGGCCGCCTCGGTCACCACGGGCAGGGCGCCCGAGTCCTCCACGCCGCTCTGCCAGCGCAGGCCGTAGCCGATGCTGCGCTGGACGAGGTAGCCGAGGAGCCGGACGATCCGCGGACCACCGCCGAACACCTCGCGCACCTCGGGGTCCGCCTCCAGGAGCGAGTGCAGCAGGTGGGCGGTGTCGATCTGCCGGTCCGCGTCCCGGAGGGCCCGCCGACGGGCACCGGCGACCACTGCCGACAGTTCGGCACTGAGCCCGGCGTCGTCGACCGGGCGGCTGCCGTCCTGCTCACGGACCGGCTGCCGGGGGATACGGGCTTGCACATCCCCCAGCCCATCAGTCCCGCGAGCCCCGGGCATCCCCGGCGGGAAGCATTTCCGCGTCCCACGCAGAGTGGACCCCGCGGGCCGGAATCTCCTCCTTACGGATGAGATCAGGTCAATTCGCACAGCGGCCGCCGGGGCGGCTCACAGGCGGCACCGGCCCACTGCGCGACCGGCGAAGGCGCTCCGCGGGAGCGTTTCACCCCACGGAGCGCCGGATGCCCGGGGCCCGGACGCCGGATGCCGGACGCCGGATGCCGGATGCCGCCTGTCAGTCCTCGTCGGCGAGGATCAGGTACAGCTTCTTGCGGGCCTCGTTGATGACCGCGAGCGCCTTGTCGCGCTGTTCCTTGCTGCCGGTCTTCCAGACCTGCCCGAAGGCCTCCATCAGTCCGGCACCGGCCTGGCGGATCTCGCCGAGGGCCTCCCAGTCGATCCCGCGCGTGGCCTCCTGCCAGGGCGCCTCCGGCGTCTCCTCGGCGGCCGCGCGGCCCTCCTCGGTGAGGGAGAACAGCTTCTTGCCGCCCTCCGACTCGCTGGCGATCAGGCCCTCGTCCTCCAGCAGCTGAAGGGTGGGGTAGACCGAGCCGGGGCTCGGCTTCCACGCGCCGCCGCTGCGCTCGGCGATCTCCTGGATCATCTCGTAGCCGTGCATGGACCGCTCCTTCAGCAGGGCCAGGATCGATGCCCGTACGTCACCGCGCCGCGCCCTCCCCCTCGGCCCGCCACGCCCTCGGCCACCCCAGGGACCGGGCCCGAAGCCCGGCCCACCCGGCCCGAAGGGGCCGAAGGCAGCCCGCCGCCCGTCGAAGTCCTCACGACCGCGCCAGGGGCCGTCGTGCCGGTGTCCACGCTCGAATCCATGGGTACGCATCGCCACCACTCCATTCCATCGTTGATCTGTCGCGATGCCTCAACGATATATCGGAACAGCTCGCCAGGCAACCGTCCGTCGGCGACCTCGATGACCTGTGCCAGTGAACGTTGATCGATTGCCAGAGAAGGGCGACCAACTGTCTTCTGTGCCAGTTAAGGCTGACCGCTTGTGGGTTTGTGACAGTGGGAGATGATCGCTGGTGGCTGTCCTGTCTCATCGAAGTTTGAGCCCGGTGCGTGTCGGCCGTCGTCAGCCTCGGGCGCATCGCCGACTCCTTGTCACAGCCGCGTGGTTGGGTGGCCACATCCTTGAAGGAGGACCACGTGACCGATCTCAAAGCGGAGCTGCACCGCAAGCTGCAGGCAGGACGGGCCGGTCTGCTCTCCAAGCTGGAGGGGCTCACCGAATACGACATGCGCCGGCCCATGACACCCACCGCCACAAACCTGCTGGGCTTGGTCAAGCATCTGGCAGGCCTTGAGTACGGATACCTCGGTGAATCGTTCGACCGGCCGGCGCCAGAGCCGCTGGCCTGGGTCGAGGACGGTTCCATCTGGGAAGGCGCAGATATGTGGGCCAGGCCCGATGAGTCCAGCAAGTACATCATCGGCCTCTATCAACGGGCCTGCGCGCATGCCGACCGGACCATCGCGGATCTCGCACTCGAAACCCCGGGCCAGGTGCCGCACTGGCCCGAAGACCGCCGGGCCACCACCTTGGGCGTGCTGCTCGTCCGCATGGTCTCCGAGACTGCCCAGCATGCTGGCCACGCCGATGTCCTGCGAGAGCTCATCGACGGCAAAGCCGGACTAGATCACGACGGCTTCGGCGACGATGCCAAGTGGCAGGACTATCACGCCCGTATCCAGGCGGCGGCCGACACCCACCGCGCTCAGGACTCGTTGAGACCGTCCAACCTTCGATAAGACGGGACAGCGGCGACGATCTTCCATCGGGGCTGCGTCGCCTTCCGCCGTCGATATGCCTTCTGGCGGCAGCGCTGGGAGCATGTCCGGCGCTGTGACCTGTGGTTTCCTTCTGGCATAGGGCCTGAACAGACCGGGCAGGGCGGTGTTTCAAGGGATTCGTTGCAGGCCGGGGCGAGGGCGTCAGCCCTCGCCCCGGCCGTCTTGGGTGAAGTCGCAGGTCCAGGCAACGGGACGGGGCTGGGGGTTGTCGCCGGAGCGACTTGCTGAGCACGTTGCTCTTCGGACGACCGGTAGGCCCGCTGACGGCATCGGGCTGAACACGTGCGGCGCCGTGACCGTCCGTGGCCAGGAGGTAGGGGCTGCTCGCAGATCTCGCATGTGCGGGCAGGCGTCGGTGCCGGTTTGCGGGGCGGGGCCGGTGGACGGGGTGGACGTGGTGGTGTTGTTCTCCAGCGGTAGGCGGACTGGCGGCAGCGTTGCGAGCACGTGCGTCGTCGGCTATTCGTGGTGCTCGGTGCCAGGGGGCCTTCACAGATCGGGCAGGCCAGCGGTGAGTCGCCCTCCGTGTTCGAAGACACCTCAGCGACCTGTTGCTTGCGTTGTTGTCGTTCGAGGTAGGCGGTCCGCCGACAGGCCGATGAGCAGAGTGGGCGGCGCTGCCCGATCTGCATCTTCATGAGTTTTCCGCAGATCCGACAGGGTTCGCGGCGCCATTCGCTGGCCGGGTAGCGCTTGCGGTATCTCTTCTGGCGGCAGGCTCTTGAGCAGGTCAGGGGTTTGGGGCCGAACATCGACTTGGCCTGGATCGGGGCTCCGCATTCCTTGCACTCGACCGTGTTCAGGATCAGCTGGAGATCCGTCAGGTCTCGGCCAGCGGCCGCTGCGATGCGGGGCCATGTCGGTTTGCCGCGGTGCAGGGGCGGTTCGGTGAGGTACTTCCGCAGGTAGGCGGGAGGAAGGTGGTTGGCCTGGGCCAGGCGTGTGATGAAGGAGGCGGCTCCTTCTCCGCGTTGCGGACGGACTTTGAACGGAAGACGGGTGACATCGGTGTCCGAGGCCAGCGATGTCACCCGTCGGTGCCGGGCTGCTTGCGGCGGGAGGCGATGTCGAGGTCGACGGCCAGCAGTCCTGCTTTGGTGATCCTTTCGCTGCCGGTGAGGATGGCGTCGACGGCGGCCCCGCGGAGCTGGTGGGACAGGGTGCCGATCATGCCGCCGGTGCGGGTGTGCAGGAACCGGTCCAGGCGGGTGAGGGTGCCGGGCTTGTGCTGGTGCAGCAGGAGGTTCGCCTCCAACTGGGCGACCAGGGCCTTCCATTCCGCGTTGTAGGGGAAGGGGTGGGTGTCCACTGCCGTGAAGCGGGCGGCGATCTGGTCTCCGCGGGTTCCGGTCAGGAGGCTGCTGTCCTCGATGTCGATGCCCGCGTAGGCGAAGGTCGCCGGGATCCGCTCGGAGAAGTACTTGAGTGTGTCGGACGCGTCGGCTCCGGTGCGGGTCTGCAGCGAGATGTTGTGGATCTCGTCGACCAGGACGAGCCCGGTGCGGGCCTTGGTGCAGACGCCGACCACAGCTTCGGTGAGGTCGGTGATGTTGGAGCTCCGCAGGACAGGGAGGCCGAGGAACCGGGCGAACTCGGCGGCGATCATGCGGGGTGTCGCGGCGGGCGGGACGGTGATGTAGATGACCGGTATGCGCTCGTCCTGCCCAGGGTGCCGGCGCCGGTCCTGGAGTTCGTGGGCCAGCCCGAGCTGGGTCAGAGCGATCGTCTTGCCGGTGTTGGCCGGACCGGTGATGATCAGGCCTCGGCGTGCGCTGATGGCACCGCGGTTGAGGACAGTCAGGCGACGTCCGCAGGTGACGGTGCGGCGGACGGTGGAGGTGGCGACCACCTGGAGACGGGCGTGGTGGTCGAGCCGGTCCTCGTCGTAGTCGTACTTCTCCTCTTTGCTCAGGGCGTCGTACTCGTTCTTCGTCAGCACGGTCATGGTGGTGCTGGTCGTGGACGCGACGAACTGCTGCCAGCCGGGCAGGACGGTCAGGTACTGGCCGAAGTCGTCGTGCGGGCCGCTGTCGGGCATCGTCGTCATGATCTCTTCCAGGGGTCCTCGAGCGGGTCGAAGAGCCCCAGCGGGATCACCTCGGCCATGGTTTCGTCGTCCTCCGCCGGCTCGTGCGGGGCGGGTTCGTTCTGCGTGCTCGGCGGTGGCGGTGTTGTCGCCGCCGTCGGCGTGGTGGCCTTGGTGCGGGCCGCGACGCGGCGGTCCTTCTTGGCCGTTGCGGCTTTCCTGTTCTTCTTCGCCGTCGGCCGGGCTGGGCCGGCGTGTGCGCGGGTGAGCAGGGCGGCGACGGCCTCGGCGAGTTCTTCCTCGGTGGCTTTGGGCAGTTGGTGGCTGACGTGATCCCAGGCCAGGTCACCGAAGGGGACCGGAGCCCGGTTCAGGTACTTCCAGGTCGCCTGGACCCATTCGCCGCCGCCGCGGTGATTGCGTACCCAGACGCGGGAGACGTCGTAGGGGTCACGGTGGACCTCCCAGAGCCCGCGTTTGGCGGTGATGCCCGAGTCGCGCCGTCGCATCGGCCCGAGTTCGGGGGCGTCATAGGTGCGGTTGTTGATCCGGATGCCGTAGGAGTTGACGGCCCGCCAGGCCGCGGGCAGGAGTTCGATGTAGTCCTGGCCGCTGAGCGCGACCGGGACGTAGCCGCAGGCCTCCACCAGGGCGGCGTACTTCTGGTTGGGGGTGAACAGGCGTCCCGGGTGGCCGGGATCACGCAGCCCGTCGTGCGGGCGGTTCTGCCACTTCGCGACGATCCACTCGTCCAGCAGGTCCTGCAGTTCAGGCAGTGACCACAGGTTCTCCTCCTCCGGGTGCCGGCCGCGGTGGTCGGTGTTGCGGCCGGTGTAGCCGGGGAGGAACTGGGCGAACATCGTCGCGACGGAGCCCAGCGTCTTCTCGATGTGGCCCTTCTCGAAGGGCGAGCCTTTGTGCGTGGGCTGGAAGTCGATCTCCAGGAACCGGCAAGAAGCCCGGAAGTTGTGCGAGACGAACACCTTGCCGTGATCGCAGACGATCACCTCCGGGACGATCACCGGCTTGGCCGCGGCGTGCTCGAGGCGTTCGTCGATGGTCAGCAGGCGGCGGTGCGGCAGCACCGAGCGCGACATCTTCAGCGCGTCGATCCAGCCCGGCCGCATCAGTTCCGGCGTGACCGTGCGGGCCAGCAGCACGCTGGCGTCGACCGACTTCGTCGTGGGCCTGAGCACCGCCGCTGTCAGCGTCCTGGACGCGACGTCGATCATGCCAGTCAGTTCGACCTTGCCGACCACCCCGTCGTCGAGGCGGACCATGACGTCCAGCGGGGTGGAGTCGATCTGCATGACCTCGCCCGGAGCCGACACCGTCAGCTCTCCGAACGGGGCAGCGGCCCCGTGGGCCGTCGACCTGCGGGTGACCGCCGACCCGGTCGCGTGCGTGCCCGCCGCCAGCCTGTCCAGCAGACGGTAAAGCGTCCGCCGCGACGGCAGTTCGGCCAGGTCCCCGCCGTTCTCCCGGATGATCTCCCCCGTCCTCCAGATCAGGTAGGACCCGTTGCGTGTCGAGGTCTCGACGCCCTCTTTGATCGCCTGCCGCATCGCCGCGACGACGGCGTCCGGTGCGTCACCGAACTCCTTGCGCTTGCGGACCGAACGGTGGTCCACGAGCCTGGCCAGTCCGACCAGGCCGTCCTCCGTGTAACGGCGTCGCCGCAGCCCCACCGCCCCGGACTTGATCTCGTGGCCGAGGGCCGCGAGTTCGGCCGCCTTGGTCTTCTGGCGCGAGGTCACCGATGTGCCCGGCCCGTAGCCCGGCCGCGGTGGTGTGCCGGGTTCGACGCTGGGCGGTAGTCCGTGCAGGACCTCAAGGATGTGCTCTTCCCACCAAAGCGCCCGCTTCATCACTTCAGGAGCGAAGGTCTCCAGCAGGCCGGCCGGGGGCAAAGGCATGCGTTCGGGCTGGAACAGGATCTCGAAGTCCGCCGTCTCGAACAGGTCGATCAGAGCGACCACTCGGTGCGGTGTCTCGGTGTCCTCCAGCACCGCCGCCTGCGCGGTGACCTCGAGAACCCCCCTGACCTGGCCCTCGAACCGGACCCGCTGGCCGACCGCCAAGGCCGGAGGCCGCTTCAGGCTGCCCATGTGCTTCCCTCCGTCCAGACCAGACTGCCGGTCTCCATCAGCCCTCCCACCAGGTCCGCCTTCAAGGCACCGGACCACAGCAGATGGAACAGCACCGGCAGAACCTGCAGACGGTCCCCGACCAGCCCGGCACCGTCCCAGAGCCCCATCGGTTCGCGGAAGACCTCCAGCAGCCGGTCCGCCACCGCCACCGGTCGGCCGCAGCGGGCCCGCCGATACCGGAACAGCCAGCGGACATTCGCCATGAACACCGGCTCGGGCCGGCCAGCCCACTCGAACTCCCAGCCCACGGCCCGGCAGGCATGCCCGGTCGCGTCGAACGCCTCCCGCGTCGCCTCATCCATCTCGTCCTCGGCCCGGACGTCAACGATGCGGGCGCGGCCGTCGGACAGCCTGACGAAGTAATCAGGAGTGTGCCGACGCTTGCGCGTGCCGTCGTGCCAGTGCAGCCAGAACGGCTGCGAGGCAACCGCGACAACCTGCGGATCACGATCCAGCAGGATCAGCCGGTCCCTCTCCAGCCACGACTCGTAACCCACGTGATCCCGCACCGTCGACGAGTAGTACCAGCCGGCGAACCCGTGACTGTCCTTGTGCCAGCTGAACTCCCGCACCGGGTCCACAGCCTCGAACGGCATATCCCAGCTGGACGCCAGCGATCGGCGCACCAGCGTGCCGTTCACGGAAAAGGCCAGGTCAAAAGCCGCAAGGGCAACCTCGCCGAACACACCGACAGGTGCCCCCACCACGTCCCCCGCGTACCTGTACACCGCCATCAGGAGCGGCGGGACGGTCCGGGCGCCGCTGTGGCACCCCGTGCCGGTGTCAACCCATGGCGGTAGACCGCAAGGCGCAGGGGTCTCGGCCCTACCGCCCCGGTCGTAGCGCGGGTTCAACCCGCTGCGGGACGACCGGATGCCGGGACCGCCCATAGGTTCTGGGCTCAGCAGCACCGCGAGGCCGAGCGCCCGCCGGCATCGCGTCCGCACGCGCCACGGGCCAACTCGGGGGATCCAACAGGGGGACCCGGCCCGTGACCGGGAAGGAAACCGACCCGATGAACATTCGCAAGAGCCTCGCCGTCTCCGTGGCCGCCGTGGCGGTGAGTTCCGGCCTGGCCTTCGCCCCGATGGCCTCGGCGGCCCCGCAGTCCGCCGCTGCCGGCTGCTCCTACCCGTACGTCTGCTTCTACAAGGGCTCGACGAAGACGGGCCAGTTCAAGGACGTCACCAGCGGCTGGCAGAACCTCGGCTCCAGCAAGGGCGCCACGAAGATGCTGAACACCCGCCACGACGACGTCGTGTACACGCACTTCACCAACGGCAAGACGCACTGCACCCCGCCCGGCAACGTCACCACGTTCAACTCCTGGGTGGTCGACAAGGTCCGCATCAGCTCCGCTGCCAGTTGCTGACCCACGCCGCGACAGCGGCGGCCCGCACTCACCCCGGGGGAGGGAGAGTGCGGGCCGTCCACCGCGCCCGGGAGAAGCCGGGCGGAACGTCAGCAGTCGGGGTTCCATGGCACCGAGCAGCCGTCCCCACAGCGACCGGCCCCATAAAGGCATTGCGCCCCAGGTCCGCCCTCGGATAGACATGGCGGCCGAACCCCTGCCGCTGCGGCAGGGGTCATGACAGTGAGAGGAGGGATAAGCCGATGATTCCCGAGATCACTGCGCTTGTGTCCTCCCGGGGCGCGCACCGCGTCTGACCCCGGAGCGGACGGGCGCCTTCACCGGAGCGTGCCTGACACCGTGGAACAGAACGACCTGACCATGCGTCCCCTCCGCGGACGCGAAGAACTCGACCTCTTCACCCGACTCCCCTACGGCCTCAACGCCGAGCTGGCGGACGACCTCGCCACAGGCCGCCGACGGCCGGAATGGATGTGGGTCGCCCTGCGCGGTGACCGCCTGGTGGCCAGGGCCGCCTGGTGGAGCCGGCCGGGCGGCGGCGCACCCCTCGTCCTGGACGTCCTCGACATCGAGGACGACGTACCGGAACCGGGTCCCGACCGCCTCGACATCGCAGAACGCCTGCTGCGCACCGCGCTGGCGGCGATGGTGGGCGACGGGGCGCAACCCCCTGACTACAGCCGCTTCGTCCCGCCGGACTGGCGCGAGGACGCCCTGCCCAGACGGATCGTCGAGGACCGCATGACCGTCCTGGAGCGGACCGGCGCCCGGCTCTTCGTCGAACGGCTGCGCCTGGAGTGGCGTCCGGGGACACCGGTCCCCGGGCCCGGCGGGCGCCTCGCGTTCCGGCCGCCGCACGACAGCGGGGAACTCGTGTCCCTGATGACGTCGGCGATGGACGGCACCCTCGACGCGCACGGCCGCGCCGATCTGACCCGGATGTCCCCCCGGGAGGCGGCCCTCAAGCACTACGAGGAGGAACTGGCTCTCTACAGCAGCCCGCGCGACTGGTGGCGGGTCGCGACCCTGCCCCAGGGGGAACCGGTGGGATTCGTCCTGCCGGCCCACAACGGCTACAACCCGATCATCGCCTACATCGCGGTCCTTCCCGGGCACCGCGGGAACGGCTACATCGACGGCCTCCTCGCCGAGGGCACCCGTGTCCTGGCCGAGCAGGACGTCCCGCGCATCCGCGCCTCCACGGACCTCGGCAACGTCCCGATGGCGAACGCGTTCCGGCGCGCCGGATACGTCAACTTCGAGCGCGAGATCAACATGACCTGGAACTGAGCCGGACCGGACTGAACCGGACCGAACCGAACCGGACCGGGCGCGGACCGCGTACGCGCGGCCCCGCCCGAGTCCGGGCTCGTGGCTCCGTGCTCCGGGCTCCGTGCTCCGGGCTCCGTGCTCCGGGCTCCGGGCCCCAGCCCCCGTGCCACGGGCCTCGACCAGGCCGCCGGACCCGGATTGGCCTTGGCCCGGGGCCCGCCGGGGCCTCTACCGTCGGCGCATGCGGATTCGTATCGTCGACGCCTTCACCGACCGTCCCTTCGCGGGCAACCCCGCCGGGGTCCTGCTCCTCGACGCCTTTCCCGAGGACCCGTGGCTCCAGCGGGTCGCCCTGGAGGTCAACCACGCCGAGACGGCGTTCGCCCACCCGCTGCCCGCAGGCGGCGAGGCCGACTGGGCGCTGCGCTGGTTCACCCCGGCCACCGAGGTCGCGATGTGCGGGCACGCCACGCTCGCCACCGCGCACGTCCTGCACACCACCGGCGCGCACACCGGGCCCGTGCGCTTCGCCACCCGCAGCGGCGTACTCGCCGCAGCCCCCGCCGACGACGGCGCGATCACCCTGGACCTGCCGACCGCCCCGCTCACCGCGGTCGCGGTCCCCGACGGGGTCGCCGAAGCCCTGGGCGCCACGCCCCGCACCGCCTTCGACACCGGTCCCAGCGTCGGTGACCTGGTGCTGGAGCTGGCCGACGAGAAGACCGTCCGGGGCCTCGACCCCGATCTCAGGGCGCTGGCCGCGCACTCGGCGCGCGGTGTCATCGCCACCGCGCGGGCCGAGGACCCCGCCCGCGGCTACGACTTCGTCTCGCGGTGCTTCTTCCCCAACATCGGCATCGACGAGGACCCGGTGACCGGCAGCGCCCACACCGCCCTCGCCCCCTACTGGTCCGAGCGCCTGGGCCGCCCCGTCCTCACCGGGCTCCAGGCCTCGCCGCGCTCCGGTCTGGTCCGCACCGAGCTGCGCGGCGGCCGCACCTTCCTCACCGGGCACGCCGTGACGGTCGTCGACGGCGAACTGCGCGTCTGAGACCCACACCCGCGCGGCACCCCGGCCGGGTCAGGCCGGTGCCGGGTCAGGCCGTCGGCAGCCAGTCCACCTTCCCCGCGAGCAGGGCGTAACCGACGAACGCGCCGATGTCCAGCAGCGAGTGGGCCACCACCAGCGGTCCGACCCGGCCCCACCGCCGGTACAGCCAGACGAACACCACGCCCATGGCCATGTTGCCGAGGAAGCCGCCGATGCCCTGGTAGAGGTGGTACGAGCCGCGCAGCACGGCACTTCCCGCCAGCGCGGCTCCCGGGGTCCAGCCCAGCCGCCCCAGCCTGCGCAGCAGATAGCCGACGACGATCACCTCTTCGAGGACCGCGTTCTGCACCGCGGACAGCACCAGCACCGGGTACTTCCACCACACGGAGGGCAGCGCCTCGGGCACCACGGTGAGGTTGAAGCCGAGGCCGCGGGCGGCGAGGTAGAAGGCGATGCCGGTGCTGCCGATGACCGCCGCGACGGCGGCCCCGCGGCCCAGGTCGGGCCAGGGGCGGGTGCGGTCGAACCCGAGGGCGCGCAGGCTCTGCCCCTCGCGCAGCAGCAGATGCGCGACGAGCGCGACGGGCACCAGGGCGCCGGCGATCCCGAACAGCTGCCAGGCCAGGTCGAGCCAGGGGCGGCCCGGGGCGGCCGAGGCGTTGAGGGTGGCCGCCTGGTCCTTGAGGCCGCCGGGTTTCGTGACCGAGCCGACAAAGCTGATCAGGGCGGAGACCCCGCTCGCCCCGAGCGAGAGCGCCAGGACGAGCAGCGTCTCGTCCCGGAGCGTCCGCCGTGACAGCCGTTCGTCCGGATAGGAATCGGCCCCCGGTCCCGCCTCCGCCTGCACCCGCGCCTCCCGTTCACGTCCTGAGAGGTCACAGCTTGCCCGATCCGCTCCCTCCCGGCACGGCCGCCCCCCGCCGGGTGCCCGCGCGGCGCGGTGCCCCCGGCCGGGGGCACACCCTCCGGCGGGGGCCGGGAACCCACCCCTCCGGCGCGGGGCACACCCTCCGGCCGGGGCACCCGACGGTCCCCGCGGACGCGGTCCGCCCCGGCGGTTCAGCCCAGGGGCACCGGCTCCGGAAGGCCCACCGGCCAGGTGTGCACCGGCTCACCCAGCCGCATCAGCTCGCAGTAGCGCCGGGTCGTGGCCGCCAGCGCCGCCTCCCGGTCCAGTCCCTGCTCCTTGCGGGCCCGGTGGTAGGTGTCGGCCTGCCAGCGGGCACCGTTGGTCCGGCGCCGGCAGCGCTCCTCGATCACACCGAGGTAGCGGTCCCGGTCCGCCGGCTCCACGCCCCAGGAGTCCAGCCCGGCCGCGGCGAGCGGCAGCAGCTCGTCGCGTACGAGAGTGACGGCGTCGGTCTCGGCCGTCCCCGCGGCGCGGCCGCGCCGCGGCCAGGTGAACCGGGCGTCGATGCCGTGCCTGCACGCCGCGTCGAAGTTGGCCGCCGCCGCCTCGAAGGGCAGCCGGGTCCACACCGGCCGCGACTCCTCGGCGAGGGCCCGCACCAGCCCGTAGTAGAAGACGGCGTTGGCGACCACGTCCGTGACGGTCGGTCCGGCGGGCAGGACGCGGTTCTCCACGCGCAGGTGCGGCACCCCGTCCGCGACGTCGTAGACGGGGCGGTTCCAGCGGTAGACGGTGCCGTTGTGCAGGACCAGCTCGGCGAGTTTCGGGACACCCCCGGCGTCGAGCACGTCGAGGGGGTCCTCGTCGTCGCAGATCGGCAGCAGCGCCGGGTAGTAGCGCAGGTTCTCCTCGAACAGGTCGTACGCCGAGGTGACCCAGCGCTCGCCGAACCAGGTGCGCGGGCGGACCCCCTGCGCCTGGAGCTCGGGCGGGCGGGTGTCGGTGGACTGCTGGAACAGGGGCGGGCGCGACTCGCGCCACAGCTCGCGCCCGAACAGGAACGGGGAGTTGGCGCCCACGGCGATCTGCGCGGCGCTGGCCGCCTGCGCGGCGTTCCACACGTCCGCGAACCGTCCGGGGGTGACCTGGAGGTGGAGCTGCACGGACGTGCAGGCGGCCTCCGGGACGATGGACTTCGAGGTGCAGACGAGGTGTTCCACCCCGTCGATGTCCAGGGTGAAGTCCTCGCCGCGGGCGGCGACGATCTGGTCGTTGAGCAGGGCGTAGCGGTCGACGTCGGAGAGGTTGGAGGAGACCAGGTCGTCCCGGTCGAGGGTCGGCAGGATGCCGATCATCGCAATCGAGGCGTCCACCTCCCCGGCTTTCCGGTCGGCATATGCCAACGATGTCGTCAGTTCCTCCGCGAGGCGGTCGAATACCCGGCCGCCCAGCCGGTGCGGAGCGATGTTGACTTCCAGGTTGAACATCGCGAGTTCCGTCTGGAAGTCCCGGCTCGCGATGCGCTCCAGTACTTGCGCATTCAGCATTTTCGGCATCCCGTCGGAGCCGACGAGATTCAATTCGATCTCCAGCCCCACGAGGTTCTTGGCGCGGTCGAACCGCTTCTCCTCCAGCAACCGCTCCAGCCCCTTCAGGCATCGCCTGAGCTTGTCGCGGTAGCGGTTGCGATCGGACAGGTCGAACTGGCCTGCCACGACCTTCTCCCCCATCGCAGCGTCCTTCCTCGCTCGGGCGGGCCCACCGATCCGGCCGCCTTGGTCCTGGTCAGGTGGGATGATGCCCCGCCAACGCGATCGATAACGTCCCATCGCGGCCCGGTACCGACTACGCTTGTCCCCTGTGTCCGGAGGCACATTCACGCGGCATGCAACGCCTGGCACACCCGGCTGTCCCGGGTGCCCCCGAGAAGTCGTGAAAAACGCCGACGACAACGAGCCGTCCACCGTATCGGCATCACCCGAGGTCATCGCGGCCCGGTCCGCACAGAATCGGGATGATTCCCGCATATCACCGGCCGAATGAACCCTTGTCGCCCCTGCCGGAAACAGGTAGACGAAACAACACCAGAACATGTGTCGTATAAACTCGGCACCACGGCAGAAGGTCGGCGTCCATGACCCTGGACCCGTCGTCAGGGTCAAGCGGCAGGCCGCGCTCCGTCACCCCGTTCACCGGAAACCCCGGCTACGCCACCCTGCCCCGAGAGCTGACAGCGCCGTCCGCCCCCGCCCCGCCCTCGCGCCACCGTGCCTGTCGAATGAGAGGCGACCCACCATGCCGCTGCACGTCCCCCCGGCTCCCGCGCCCGCACTCCGTTCCGTCCTCACCGCCCTCGGTTCCCCCACCGCGGTCCGCGAGGCACGGATCCCCGCCCTCCATGCCGCGCAGGCCCCCGCGACCCCGGAACTCCCGCTGCCCGTGCACGTCCTCGACCGGATCACCCCGGCGGGGATCTCCGCGACCCGGCTGGCCGGGTGGCGCTTCCTGGTCCGCTGCGGCGATCACGCGGTGGCCGCCGCGGAGACCCGGCTGACCCCGGACGGCTGGGCCTTCTCGCACTTCTTCGAGGGCCCCTACGTCGCCTCGACCGAGCGCGCCCTGCGCCAGGCGGAGACCCTGCCGCAGCCCTACCAGCCGCGCCTGTTGTCGATGCCCAGCCTGTACATGCTCACGCTGTGGCTGCACGGCGACCTGTCCGACGACGGCTCCGCCGGCCACCCGGCCGCCACCGATCTCCTCGTCCCGCTGACGCCCGCCCCGCCCGGGGTCCCGGCCCATGTGCCGCACCGGGTGGCCGACCTGCTGCCGGTCCTCGCCCATCGGGTGACTCCGGTACGGCTCCTGGGCTCCCCCGCCTGAGGGGCCGCCGCCGGTGTCGTCGTAGATCCGTCGCGGGGCCCGCACAGGGCCCTCGAAGGTCCGCCGCCCCCTTCCCTCCTTTCCCGCCTGGTCCGACCGGACTAGCCCCATCCGGCCCCCTCGAACCATCCGAAGGGACCCCGCGGTGGAGGTGAACCGCTCGCGCGGGTGATGCGTCTTGAATCTGTGAGAGACGGTGCCGCGAAATTCCTGCGGAATCACGTCCGCGGGGCAACACTGGTTTCAGTCCGACTCATCAAACGGGGGGCGGCCATGGCCGATGCCGACAGCCGCAGGACGCAGACGACAGCCATCCCGGACCACACGACACAGCGAGAGATCCCACCCATGTGCCAGCACCAGACACCGTGTCCGTCAGCCGACTCCGCCGACCGGGAGTCCGCCCGTCTCGTGGCGCACCACCCGGAGCAGGGCTGGAGCCTGCTGTGCAACGGCGTGCTCCTCTTCGAGGACACCGGTGAGCTGCTGCCGGACGGGCAGATCATCGCCCCGCACCGCCCGCTGGGCACCGACCGGGTGATGACCGCGGCCTGAGCACGCCGGGCGGCTGCGTCGAACAGAGCGCCCACACACCACGAGGGCCGGGCCGCACAGGCGTGTGCGGCCCGGCCCTCGCGCGCGCCTCACCACGGGCGGCCCCCCGAACCAGTCGAACCCCGCGCTGCCCGGCCCGCGCCGCTGTCGCCCCCGGCCGCCGTACGGCACTCCGGGTACCGCTGCCGGCGCCCGCAACCAGGTCACCGTGGCCGGTGCACCGGAGGGGACGGGTCCGTACCCCCGTAGGAGACCGTAGGAGAGGACCTGATTGCGCGGCGCCGGCTCCCAGGGGGCCGCGGCTGGCGCACCCGGGCGGCGCACCCGGGCCCCCGCCGCGACCGGTCCGCCTGCGCGGCGTCAAGAACGGCCGGGCGCACGTCAGGGCCGCGTCAAGGGGTGCGGCCCGGCGCGTGCGGGGTCCTAGCGTGGAGGTCATGAGGTACGGCCACGAGACCCAGCGGGGCGTCGGCGCACCCGCGCGGCGGTCAGCGCCACCGGCGGGCGACCGCCACTGGGCGCGGGAACTGCACACCGCGCTGCGCTGCGCGGCGGCGCTGCTCGGTCTGCTGCTGCTGATCGACGCGGGCACGGGTGCGCTGACCTGGTGGCGCGGACTGCTCTGGCTCACGCTCGCGCTGCTGCTCCTCGGCGTGCTCTGTCCGCCCCGGGTGAGCGCGGGCGAGGGCTGGCTCGCCTCCCGGACGCCGCTGCGCCACCGCCGGGTGCGCACCGATCTGCTGGTGTCGGTGCGGCTCGTGGACGGTGTCTCCCGGCGGCTGGTCCTGCGGGACGCCCTCGGCGGCCGTATCGAGATCGATCCGCGGATCCTGGTGGACAACCCCGGCCTCTGGTATCACCTGGCGGAGGACGCGCGGACATCGGCGGCGCGCGGCCTGCTGCGCTGCGGGACGGACGCGCTGCGTGATCTTGAGGAGCGGGTGGACCGCGAGACGACACGCACCGTGTTCCGGATCTCGGGCCTCGAACCCTGACCAGGGACGCCCCGCCGACCCTCGCCCGGGGGCATTCGCGCAGGTGGGACGGGGCCGTTCTTAACGGAAGATTGACGCCCGCCTGGCCCATCACGCATGGGCCCCCACATCACGCTCCGCATACGCTGGTGCCCCGTCCGCAGGCCGGCCGGACTCACACGCCGAGCCGTCGTCCGGCTCGGCCGCACCTTTGGAGCAGGGCCGATGGCCACCACCGAGCACCCTCCCAGCCGGCTGCGCGCCTGGATGCTGGAGGGCCTGTCCGACATGGGCAAGGGCGTGCAGCAGGGCCCGCACGCCGCGCCCGAGCCCCCGCACGAGGGGCAGCGCTGGTGGCGGGTCATGTGCCTGACCGGGGTCGACTACTTCTCCACCCTCGGCTACCAGCCGGGCATCGCGGCACTGGCCGCCGGGCTGCTCTCGCCGGTCGCCACGCTGGTCCTGGTGCTCGTCACCCTCGCGGGCGCCCTGCCGGTGTACCGCAGGGTCGCCGAGGAGAGCCCGCACGGCCAGGGTTCCATCGCGATGCTGGAGCGCCTGCTGTCGTTCTGGCAGGGCAAGCTGTTCGTGCTGACCCTGCTCGGGTTCGCCGCCACCGACTTCCTCATCACCATCACCCTGTCGGCCGCCGACGCCTCGACGCACCTGGTGGAGAACCCCCATCTGACGCATGCGCTGCACAGCCACCAGATGCTGATCACACTGATCCTGCTGGCGCTGCTCGGCGCGGTCTTCCTCAAGGGCTTCCTGGAGGCGATCGGGGTCGCGGTCGTCCTGGTCGGCATCTATCTGGCGCTGAACGTCGTGGTGGTCGTCTCCGGCATCTGGCACGTCGTCACCGCCGGGCACCTGGTCACCGACTGGACGGGCGCCCTGACCGCCCAGCACGGCAGCGTCTTCGCCATGGTCGGGGTGGCCCTGCTGGTCTTCCCCAAGCTCGCGCTCGGCCTGTCCGGCTTCGAGACGGGGGTGGCCGTGATGCCGCATGTGCGCGGCGACGCCGGTGACACCGAGGAGCGGCCGACCGGCCGGATCCGGGACACCAGGAAGCTGCTCACCACGGCCGCCCTGATCATGAGCTGCTTCCTCATCGCGACCAGCTTCATCACCACGCTGCTGATCCCCGCGGCGGAGTTCAAGCCCGGCGGCGCGGCCAACGGGCGTGCGCTGGCCTATCTGGCGCACCGCTACCTCGGGAACGCCTTCGGCACGGTCTACGACGTCTCGACCATCGCCATCCTGTGGTTCGCGGGTGCCTCCGCGATGGCCGGGCTGCTGAACCTGATGCCGCGCTATCTCCCCCGCTACGGCATGGCCCCGCACTGGGCCCGCGCGGTGCGCCCGATGGTCCTCGTGTTCACGCTGATCGCCTTCCTGGTCACCTGGATCTTCGACGCGAACGTCGACAAGCAGGGCGGCGCGTACGCGACCGGTGTGCTGGTGCTGATCAGCTCGGCGGCCATCGCGGTGACCATCGCCGCGCACAAGGCCGGCCAGCGCGGGTGGACGGTCGCCTTCGCGGTGATCTCGGCGGTGTTCCTGTACACGACCGTGGCCAACGTCATCGAGCGCCCGGACGGCGTGAAGATCGGTGCCTGCTTCATCGCCGGGATCATCCTCGTCTCGCTGCTGTCGCGGCTGGCCCGTGCCTTCGAGCTGCGGGTGACCAGTGTGACGCTGGACCCGATGGCGGAACGTTTCATCAGAGATATCGCCAGCCGCAAGATCCGGATCATCGCCAACGAGCCCGACCGCCGCGACAAGGCCGAGTACCGCGACAAGATCGAGCAGATCCGCTCCGACAACGACATCGCCGACACGGAGGACTTCGTCTTCGCGGAGGTCACGGTGACCGACCCGTCCGAGTTCGAGTCGGGCCTGAAGGTGCGCGGCGAGGTCCTGCACGGCCGCTACCGCGTCCTGGCCCTGGAGTCCGCCTCCGTCCCCAACGCGCTGGCCGCGCTGCTCCTGCGCATCCGCGACATGACCGGCCGCACCCCGCACATCTACTTCGAGTGGACCGAGGGCAACCCCTTCCACAACTTCCTGCGCTTCTTCCTCTTCGGGCAGGGCGAGGTCGCCCCGGTCACCCGCGAGGTGCTGCGCGAGGCCGAACCGGACCCGGCCCGGCGCCCCCGCGTCCACACCGGATGAGCACACCCCGGCACTCGCCGCCGCCCCTGCGTCCGCCGCACCCGGCCGGGGCCCTATCGTGACCGGCATGCAGTCCTACACCATCGGCCAGGCCGCCCGTCTGCTCGGCGTCAGCCCGGACACCGCCCGCCGCTGGGCGGACGCGGGCCGGGTCACCACCCACCGCGACGAGGGCGGACGGCGGCTCATCGACGGGCGGGACCTCGCCGCCTTCTCGGTGGAACTGGCCAAGTCCGGCGGCGGCGAGGAGGACCCCTCCTACACCTCGGTCCGCAACGCCTTCCCCGGCATCGTCACCGCCATCAAGCTCGGCGACGTCGCCGCGCAGGTCGAGATCCAGGCCGGCCCGCACCGCCTGGTCTCGCTGCTGACCCGGGAGGCCGTGGAGGAACTCGGCCTGGAGGTCGGCATGGAGGCCACCGCCCGGGTGAAGTCGACGAACGTGCACATCGACCGGACCTGACCGCAGGCGGGACCGGCCCCCCGGCCGCCGCTCAGGCCGCCGCGGCGCCCGCACCGTATCCGCCGTCCACCCGGATCGCCCGGATGCCGCTGACATAGCGCGCCCCGCAACGGTCCTGCGGAAGCACCAGCTGCGGTCCGTCGCCGTCCAGCGGTACGTCGTCCAGGGCCACCGCGAGCAGCACCGGCGCCGCCCCGAAGTCCGGATCGATCTCCGCCCAGGACAGCAGCGTGCGGTGCCCGTCCGCGCCCGCGACGTCGATCAGGAACCGCAGCCGGTCCTTGCGCCGCGCCGGGTCGAAACCGGGCCCGGCGTCCGCCAGCACGTCGTACAGCCGGGGCCCGGCGAAGCGGTGGCGCCGCACCCCGCTGGTTGCGCAGTCGAAGCTGACCCGGGCCCGGTGCTGGGGCCAGCCCAGCAGGTCCGGCACGGTCAGACGCACCGGTCGGGTGAGGTCACCGGTCAGGACGAGTTCGGCGAGCGGCACGGCCACCACCTCCGGCAGGTCCGTACCCGCGGGGCGACACCGTACAAACGCACATGCAACCCTGGGATACGGAAGCACCAGCTCATGCGAAGCAACAGGAGACTTATGCCTCGCACTTGCGGCAGTATCATCGCGGCACGGCCCCGCACGGCCGTGCCAGGGCGCGACAACCTTCTTTTTCGTGCACGACCAGAGGAGTAGATCCGTGATGACCCGTTCCGTGCGCCGGACCCGGACCCTACAGGTGGCCGGTGCGGGAGCCGTGGCCCTGCTGGCCCTCAGCGCCTGCTCCTCCTCCGACTCGTCCTCGTCCTCCGACGCGCCCTCCGGCGGCTCCTCGGCGTCCTCCGCGCCGAAGCTGTCCGGCACCGTGACGGTCTTCGCCGCCGCGTCCCTGAAGGAGAGCTTCACGACGCTCGGCAAGGAGTTCGAGCAGCAGCACCCGGGCACCAAGGTGGCCTTCAACTTCGGCGGCAGCGACACCCTGGCCGCGAGCATCACCAGCGGCGCCCCGGCCGACGTGTTCGCCGCCGCCAGCGCCAAGACGATGAAGATCGTGACGGACAAGAAGGACGAGGGCGCCGCGCCCGTCACCTTCGTCCGCAACCAGCTGGAGATCGCCACCCTGCCCGGCAACCCGGACAAGATCGCCTCCCTGAAGGACCTCACCAAGTCCGGTCTGAAGGTGGTCCTGTGCGACAAGACGGTGCCGTGCGGCGCCGCCGCCCAGAAGGCGCTCACCGCCAGCGACCTCAAGCTCACCCCGGTCTCCTACGAGCAGGACGTCAAGAGCGCCCTGACCAAGGTGGAGCTGAAGGAGGCCGACGCGGCCGTCGTCTACAAGACCGATGTGCACGCGGCCGGTGACAAGGTGGAGGGCGTGGAGTTCCCCGAGTCGGCCAAGGCCGTCAACGACTACCCGATCGCCCCGCTGAAGAACGCCCCCAACGCCGCGGGCGCCAAGGCGTTCATCGAGCTGGTCACCTCGGCCGAGGGCCAGAAGGTGCTGTCCGAGGCCGGCTTCCTCAAGCCGTGACCGTGACCGACAAGGCCGGCGCCGTGACCCGCAGAGGCGGGGCACGGCGCCGGCGTGCCGTCCGGGGCGTGCCGCTGCCGCTGCTGCTGCCCGCCCTGGTGGGCCTCGCCTTCCTGCTGCTGCCGCTGCTCGCCCTGCTGATCCGCGCGCCCTGGCGCAGTCTGCCGGACCAGCTGACCAGCACCGAGGTCTGGCAGGCGCTCCAGCTCTCGCTGGTCAGCGCCACCGCCGCGACCGCCGTGAGCCTGGTGCTGGGCGTCCCGCTGGCCTGGCTGCTGGCCCGCACCGACTTCCCCGGCCGCGGCCTCGTCCGGGCCCTGGTGACGCTGCCGCTGGTGCTGCCGCCGGTGGTGGGCGGTGTGGCGCTGCTGCTGGCGCTCGGGCGCAACGGCGTGGTCGGGCAGTGGCTCGACTCCTGGTTCGGGATCACGCTGCCCTTCACCACGGCCGGTGTGGTGGTCGCGGAGGCGTTCGTGGCCATGCCGTTCCTCGTCATCAGCGTCGAGGGCACGCTGCGCGCCGCCGACCCGCGCTACGAGGAGGCGGCCACCACCCTCGGCGCCTCCCGCTTCACCGCGTTCCGCCGGGTCACCCTGCCGCTGATCGCGCCCGGCATCGCGGCGGGCGCGGTGCTGGCGTGGGCGCGGGCGCTCGGCGAGTTCGGCGCCACGATCACCTTCGCCGGGAACTTCCCGGGCCGTACGCAGACCATGCCGCTGGCCGTCTACCTGGCGCTCCAGGACGACCCGGCCGCCGCCATCGCGCTGAGCCTGGTGCTGCTGGCCGTGTCGATCGCGGTCCTCGCGGGTCTGCGGGACCGTTGGATGACGGCGTCCTCATGAACCGAGCCGCGCCGCGCCTCCCGCTCCCCTCCCCCTCCTCCCCCTCGCCCTCCCCTCCCCCGGACGGCCCCGCATCCTGGACGATCGCCTCATGACCGACATCGACGAGACCGCGCACCGGGTCCGCGCAGCCGACGGGCCCGACACCGGACTCGACGCCCACCTCGTCGTCGACCGGGGCGGCTTCCGGCTCGACGTGCCCCTGACCGCCGCGCCCGGCGAGGTCGTCGCGCTGCTCGGCCCGAACGGCGCCGGGAAGACCACCGCCCTGCGCGCCCTGGCCGGACTGGTCCCGCTCACCGGCGGGCGGCTGCGCCTGGACGGCGCCGAGCTGGAGCGCACACCGCCGGAGAAGCGCCCGGTCGGGGTCGTCTTCCAGGACTATCTGCTCTTCCCGCATCTGTCCGCCCTGGACAACGTGGCCTTCGGCCCGCGCTGCCAGGGCGCGACCAGGGCCGAGGCCCGCGCGCAGGCCGCCGAGTGGCTGGCGCGCATGGGCCTGGCCGATCACGCCGGGGCCAAGCCGCGCCGGCTCTCCGGGGGCCAGGCCCAGCGGGTGGCCGTGGCCCGCGCACTGGCCACCCGGCCCCGGCTGCTGCTCCTGGACGAGCCGCTCGCCGCCCTGGACGCCCGCACCCGGCTGGAGGTGCGCGCCCAGCTCCGCCGGCACCTCGCCGAGTTCGAGGCGGTGGCCGTGCTGGTCACGCACGACCCGCTGGACGCGATGGTGCTGGCCGACCGGCTCGTGGTCGTCGAGCACGGCCGGGTGGTGCAGGAGGGCACCCCCTCGGAGATCGCCCGCCGGCCGCGCACCGACTACATCGCGCAGCTCGTCGGTCTGAACCTGTACCGCGGGCGCGCCGAGGGGCACCTGGTGCGGCTGGAGTCCGGTACCGCCCTCACCACCACCGAGAAGCTCACCGGACCGGCCTTCGTCGCCTTCCCGCCGGGCGCGGTCACCCTCCACCGGGAGCGTCCCGCCGACACCAGCGCGCGCAATCTGTGGCGCTGCGAGGTCGCTGGTCTGGAGACGCACGGCGACCGGATCCGCGCCGACCTCACCGGCGACCTCGCCCTCGCCGCCGATCTGACGACGGTCGCCGCCGCCGAACTCGGGCTGGAGCCGGGCGCCGGAGTCTGGGCGGCCGTCAAGGCGGCCCAGACCCACGGCTACCCGGCCTGACCCGAGCGCGGCCCGCACACACGAGGGGCCCCGCCCCCCCCCGGCCACTGCGGACCGGGGGGCGGGGCCCCTCGTGGACGTACCGTCCGCTCAGTCCTCGTACGCGTCCAGCGGCGGGCAGGAGCAGACCAGGTTGCGGTCGCCGAACGCCTGGTCGATCCGGCGCACCGGCGGCCAGTACTTGTCGGCCGTGGAGACACCGGCCGGGAAGACGGCCTCCTCGCGGCTGTAGGCGTGCTCCCACTCCCCGCCGAGCGCGGCGGCGGTGTGCGGGGCGTTGCCCAGCGGGTTGTCGTCGGCGGGCCAGGCACCCGAGCCGACCTTGTCGATCTCGGCCCGGATCGCGATCATCGTGTCGCAGAACCGGTCCAGCTCGGCCAGGTCCTCGGACTCGGTCGGCTCGATCATCAGCGTCCCGGCCACCGGGAACGACATCGTCGGCGCGTGGAAGCCGTAGTCGATCAGCCGCTTGGCGACGTCGTCCACGCTGACACCGGTCGCCTTGGTCAGCGGACGCAGGTCGATGATGCACTCGTGGGCGACCAGACCGCCGGGGCCCGTGTAGAGCACCGGGAAGTGCGGCTCCAGGCGCTTGGCGATGTAGTTGGCGGACAGCACGGCCACCTGCGTGGCGCGCTTGAGTCCCTCGCCGCCCATCAGCCGGACGTACGCCCAGGAGATGGGCAGGATGCCCGCCGAGCCCCAGGGCGCGGCGGAGACCGGTCCCACGCCCGTCTCCGGGCCCGCGGCGGGCTGGAGCGGGTGGTTGGGCAGGTACGGCGCGAGGTGCGCGCGTACGGCGACCGGGCCGACGCCGGGGCCGCCGCCGCCGTGCGGGATGCAGAACGTCTTGTGCAGGTTCAGGTGCGAGACGTCGCCGCCGAAGTGGCCCGGCTTGGCGAGGCCGACCAGGGCGTTGAGGTTGGCGCCGTCGACGTAGACCTGGCCGCCGGCCTCGTGGACCTGGGCGCAGATGTCGGCGACGTGCTCCTCGAACACACCGTGCGTGGACGGGTAGGTGATCATCAGTACGGCGAGCTGCTCACGGTGCTGCTCGATCTTGGCCCGCAGGTCGTCGACGTCGACCTCGCCGTCCTCGGCGGTCTTCACCACGACGACCTTCATCCCGGCCATCACCGCGCTGGCGGCGTTGGTGCCGTGCGCGGAGGACGGGATGAGGCAGACGGTGCGCTGCTCGTCGCCGTTGGCCCGGTGGTAGCCGCGCACGGCGAGCAGACCGGCCAGCTCGCCCTGCGATCCGGCGTTCGGCTGGAGGGAGACCTTGTCGTAGCCGGTGACCTCGGCGAGCCGGTCCTCCAGCTCGCGGATGAGGGTGAGGTAGCCCTGCGCCTGCTCGGCGGGGACGAAGGGGTGCAGCTGGCCGAACTCGGGCCAGGTGACCGGCTCCATCTCGGTGGTCGCGTTGAGCTTCATGGTGCAGGAGCCCAGCGGGATCATGCCCCGGTCCAGCGCGTAGTCGCGGTCGGCGAGCTTGCGCAGATAGCGCAGCATCGCCGTCTCGGAGCGGTGCTGGCTGAAGACGGGGTGGGTGAGGTAGGCGTCGGTGCGCAGCAGGTCCTGGGACAGGATCTGGCCGGCGGCGGCGTCCAGCGCGTCGATGTCGCCGGTGGCGCCGAAGGCGGACCACACGGTCCGCAGCTGGGCGCGCGTGGTGGTCTCGTCGCAGGCGATCGAGACGTGGTCGGCGTCGACGAGGCGGAGGTTCACGCCGCCCTCGCGCGCGGCGGCGACGATCTCGGCGGCGCGGCCCTCGGCGCGGACCGTCAGCGTGTCGAAGTACGACCCATGGACGACGGTGGCGCCGCCCGCCTTCAGGCCCTCGGCGAGGACGGCGGCGTAGCGGTGGGTGCGCAGCGCTATGTCCTTCAGGCCCTCGGGCCCGTGGTAGACGGCGTACATGCCGGCCATGACGGCGAGCAGCACCTGCGCGGTGCAGATGTTGCTGGTGGCCTTCTCGCGGCGGATGTGCTGCTCGCGGGTCTGGAGGGCGAGGCGGTACGCCTTGTTGCCGTCGGCGTCCACGGAGACGCCGACCAGACGGCCGGGCAGGCTGCGGGCGAACTGCTCGCGCACCGCCATGTAACCGGCGTGCGGTCCGCCGAAGCCCATCGGCACGCCGAAGCGCTGCGTGGTGCCCACGGCGATGTCCGCGCCCAGCTCGCCGGGCGACTTCAGCAGGGTGAGGGCGAGCAGGTCGGCGGCGACGGTGACCAGCGCGCCCAGCGCGTGCGCCTGGTCGATGACGGGCTTGAGGTCGCGGACGGCACCGGAGGCGCCGGGGTACTGGAGGAGGACGCCGTTGATGTCGCGCTCGGCGAGCGCGGCGGGGATGCCGTCGCTCAGGTCGGCGACGACGACCTCGACACCGGCTGGCTCGGCGCGGGTCTCGATGACGGCGATGGTTTGCGGCAGCGTGTCCGCGTCGACCAGGAAGAGGCCCTTCTTGTTCTTGCCCATGCGCCGGGACAGCGCCAGCGCCTCGGCGGCGGCGGTGCCCTCGTCGAGCAGGGAGGCGCCGGAGGTCGGCAGGCCGGTGAGGTCGGCGACCACGGTCTGGAAGTTCAGCAGCGCCTCCAGGCGGCCCTGCGAGATCTCCGGCTGGTACGGGGTGTACGCCGTGTACCAGGACGGGTTCTCCATGACGTTGCGCAGGATGACCGGCGGGGTGAACGTCCCGTAGTAGCCGAGTCCGATCATCGAGCCGAGGACCTGGTTGCGGTCGGCGAGGGAGCGCAGCTCGGCCAGCACCTCGGCCTCGGTGCGGGCGCCCGGCAGGTCCAGGGTGTCGGCGTTCTTGATCACGTCCGGCACGGCGGCGGCGGTGAGTTCGTCGAGCGAGCCGTAGCCGACCTGCGCGAGCATCTTGGCCCGCGCCTCCTGGTCGGGCCCGATGTGGCGCTGCTCGAAGGGGATGCCCTGTTCGAGCTCGGAGAGCGGAATGCGCTGGGCGGTCATTGCGGAGGCCTCCTGGTCTGACGCGACCTTCGAGGGACACCACGGCGCGGGTGTCCCGACGGCCTCCCCCTCTGTCATCTCAACCTGAGAGCTTCACCGGGTCGTCCGTGGACGCCCGGCTTTCACCGTCGGTGAGAGCGGACGCCGTCGACATCCGCTCTGCTTTCCAGAGTGACCTCGTCCGTGCGGTACGTGGGCCTGAGAGATTCCGGGGAGGATTTGCTCCTTCGGCGCCTCCGGTGTTGCTGGAGGACTCTCCCGCACGGGGTCAGCAGCCGCTGCCAGGGTACCAGCGGGCCGGGAGCCCGAGCCTTCGAGTGGCCGCCCCGCCGAATGTGCTCTTTTGTAGTGCTTACGGATGAGTTGCGACCCTGTGGAGGGACCGTGCTGACCGAGATCGATCCGCGCAACCTGATCGGCCGCAAGGCGTTCGACCGCAACGGCCACAAGATCGGCACGGTGGACGAGGTGTACCTCGACGACGCGACCGGTGTGCCCGAGTGGGCGGCCATACGCACCGGCCTGTTCTCCCGGGACGCCTTCGTGCCCCTGGAGCCCAGCGAACTGGTCGAGGGCGCCCTGCGCGTCCCCTTCGAGCGGACCCTGATCAAGGAGGCGCCGGACTTCGGCGTCGGCCGCCACCTCTCCCCGGAGCAGGAACTCCAGCTCTACCACCACTACGGCCTCGATGTGACACCTCCGGTCGCTCCCCCGGACCGCGACTTCGGCAAGCTGGCGGGCTCCGGCACGGAGGAGCCCTGAGGCAGCCCGGCCCACGGACCTCCTCCCGCACTCCCCTGTTCTCTGCCCTCTGTTCTCTGTTCTCTGCTCTGGCCAGCCCTGCCCTGTCCTCTCCCTTCCCGCGCCGCACTCGTACGCGTACTCATCCGACGCCCAGCGCGGTCCCACCCCCGGGGACGCCCGCGGTGCCCGCCGGGTCCGCCGATTCCGTCGCCTCCGCCGGTCTTCGCCGTACCAGCGGCAGCGGATCCGCCGGTTCCAGAGCCGGGTCGTCGACGCGGAAGGTCCTGATCCGCCCCGGCGCCGACTGCGGTGTCTCGAAGCGGACCGTGACCCTGCCGACGCCGCTGCCCTGCACCCAGCCGTGTCCGTGCTCGGTGTGCCGCACGTCGTGCCCCGCGGACCAGTGCCGCTCGGCGGGCTCCGCCGGTTCCGGTGCCGGTTCGTCCACGGGCTCCTCAGCGGGGTGCTCCGCCGCCTCTCCGGCCGCCTGGGCGAACAGGTCCTCCTGGGTGTAGTCGGCGAGCCCGGACACGCCCACTCCGAGCAGCCGCACCCCGCCGGTGGTGTCCACCGAGTCCAGCAGCCGGGCGGCGGCCTCCCGCACCACCGCCTGGTCGTCGGTGGGCCCGCGCAGCGTCTCCGACCGGGTCAGCGTGGAGAAGTCGTACCGCCGCACCTTGAGCACGATGGTCCGGCCCGACAGCCCGGCCCCGCGCAGCCGCCCCACACAGCGGTCGGCCAGCCGCTGCACCTCCAGGCCCACCCGCAGCCGGTCGTGGATGTCGATGTCGTAGGTGTCCTCCACCGACACCGACTTCGTCTCCCGCTCGGCGACCACCGGCCGCTCGTCGTGGGCCAGCGCCATCGCGTACAGCGCGTGCCCGTGCGCCTTGCCCAGCAGCCGCACCAGCTCGTCCTCGCCCGCCTCGGCGAGCTCGTCGACGGTGTGGATCCCGGCCCGGCGCAGATGGTCCCCCGTGGCCGGTCCCACGCCCGGCAGGGTCCGCACCGACAGGGGGCCGAGGAGGGCGCGCTCCGTGCCCGGTTCGATGAGCACGAGACCGTCCGGCTTGGCCCGCTCGGAGGCGATCTTGGCGAGCATCTTGGAGGCGGCCAGGCCGACCGAGCCCGTCAGCCCCGTGACGGCCCGGATGTCGGCCCGCAGCCGCGCCCCCGCCAGCCGGGCGGATTCCTCGTCCGAGGCCGCTCCCCCGGCCTCCAGGTCCACGAACGCCTCGTCCAGGCTCAGCGGCTCCACCAGCGGGGACAGCGCCCGCAGCAGCCCCATCACCTGCTCGCTGATCGACCGGTAGAAGCCGAAGCGCGGCACCAGATACGCGGCGTTCGGCGCCAGGCGGCGCGCCTGGGCCATCGGCATCGCGGAGTGGACGCCGAAGACCCGCGCCTCGTACGACGCGGTGGCCACCACACCGCGCGGGCCGAGGCCGCCCACCACGACCGCCTTCCCGCGCAGGCTCGGCTTGGACGCCTGCTCCGCCTGGGCGAAGAAGGCATCCATGTCGAGATGCAGGATCGTCGGCGCGCTTCTCACATCTCCGATGCTGCACCACGCCACTGACAATGCGCCCGGCGCGGCGCACGACGCGCGCTCAGGCGGCCGTCCGCGGCCGGGATCCGGCCCGCCGCCGAGCGGGCCGGCGGGCGGTCAGACCGCCCGGTTGCGGCGCCTGGCCAGCTCGTCCCCGGGGTTGTGGCCCACCAGGGTCTCACCGGTGTCGACACGCTCGCCGTGCAGCTGCGACAGAGCGCTCTCCACATCGCGCCACACCACTCCGACGGCGATGCCGAAGATGCCCTGGCCGCCCTGGAGCAGAGCGTGCACCTCGTCGGGCGAGGTGCACTCGTAGACCGTCGCGCCGTCGCTCATCAGCGTCATGCGCTCCAGGTCGCTGAACCCCTGCCGACGCAGGTGCTGCACGGCGGTCCGGATGTTCTGCAACGAGACACCGGTGTCCAGGAACCTCTTGACGATCTTCAGGACGACGACGTCGCGGAAGCTGTAGAGCCGCTGGGTGCCGGACCCGTGAGCCGGGCGCACGCTCGGTTCGACCAGACCGGTGCGGGCCCAGTAGTCCAGTTGCCGGTAGGTGATGCCGGCCGCCGCACAGGCCGTCGGGCCCCGGTAGCCGATTTCCTCGGACGCCATGGACGCCGCCCCTTTGCCGCTCGGCACGGCCGCCGGCCGCTGCGGAGCCTGGTCGGCCGCGCTGTCGTGAAGCCGGTACGGACCGCTTCCCCCGACGTCGATCCCGGGGGCACCCCCAGCCGTACCGTCGCCGCTGCTGCTCACGCCGACCTCCGTCCTTGACCTGCCTCCTCGACGGTAGGCAGTCACCACGGGTGCGTCAACGATCGCCACACTCGGCACGCCGAGTGATAATCACCCTAAGAGTGGTTTCCCGTGCCCCACCGCGGGGAAAGGCTAGCCGAATGCCCTCGTGAGGGGCTCAAGGGCACCCTGGCCGGCCGTCGGCATATGCGGGTGTTCTCACTGGCTGCTGGTGCCGAAGTCCTCCGGCGAGATCTGGTCGAGGAACTCGCGGAACTTCTCCACCTCGTCCTCCTGCTCGTCCGGGATCGCGATGCCCGCGTCGTCGAGCACCGTGTCGCTGCCGTAGATCGGCGTACCGGTGCGCAGCGCGAGCGCTATGGCGTCGGACGGGCGGGCACTCACCTCCACTCCGCTGGCGAAGACCAGCTCGGCGTAGAAGACACCCTCGCGCAGATCCGTGATGCGTACTTCCGTCAGCTCCTGGCCCACGGCTTCCAGCACGTCCTTGAACAGATCGTGGGTCAGCGGACGCGCGGGGGCCATGCCCTGCTGCGCGAAGGCGATCGCCGTCGCCTCCCCGGGTCCGATCCAGATGGGGAGGTAGCGGTCGCCTCCCACTTCACGCAGGAGCACGATCGGTTGGTTGGAGGGCATTTCGACCCGGACACCTACGACATCGAGCTCGTTCACACAGCAACCCTAGGCCGTGCCCGGGACGTTTGGGTAGTCGGGCCGGGAACGGAAGGCCGATCCGGCCGCCGGACGGCCGCCCGGGACCCTCAGGGCAGCCGCACCCCGAGCGCGGTCTGCACCAGCGCCGAGTGCAGCCTGACCGTGAGCGCGGCCAGCTCCTTCGTACGGTCCTCGGCGTGCACCCTGGTCTGCGGGTTGCGGTGCCGTCTGAGCGGGGCCACCACCTGGTCGACGAGCCCGGCCTCCCGGTCCGCCGCGGCCTTCATGACCCGCAGATGACGGGGTTCGATGCCGAAGCGCCCCAGCTCACGGATGAGCGAGGCGACGGTGACGGTCTCGGCGTCGTAGCTGCCGTCCTCCAGTGGGGTGACGAGCCCGTAGGACTCCCACTCCTGGAGGTCCCGCTCCTCGATCTCCGCGGCGGCCAGCAGGCCGGCCCGGCCGATCCGGGCCGCCGCCGGTGCCTCGGTCCGCCTCGGGACCGCCTCGCCGCCGCGCTGCCGGCCGAGCACCGGCAACTGCACCGCCTCGCCCCGCTCCACCGCGTCCAGATACTCGCGGATCACCTTCAGCGGCAGGTAGTGGTCCCGCTGCATCCGCAGGACCCGGGCGAGGCGCTCGACGTCGTCCGCGCTGAACTTGCGGTACCCCGAGGGAGTGCGCCGGGGCTCCACCAGGCCCTCCGCCTCCAGGAAGCGGATCTTGGAGATGGTGACCTCGGGGAACTCCTCGCGCAGCGCGTTCAGCACCGTGCCGATGCTCATCAGCCCACTGTCCGCGGCGGTGGTGCCGTGCCCGGCACCACCGCTCGGTGTATGAAGCATGGACCTTCCCTGGGTTCCCCGGACGGCGTCCGGGGAGGTCAGTAGCCCTGCCGGCTCGAGTAGAAGACCAGCCGGTACTTGCCGATCTGCACCTCGTCGCCGTTGGACAACGGGACCTCGTCGATCCGCTCCCGGTTCACATACGTGCCGTTCAGGCTGCCGACGTCGGCCACCTTGAACGAGCCGTCCTGGACGCGGCGGAACTCCACATGGCGACGCGAGACCGTCACGTCGTCGAGGAAGATGTCGCTCTGCGGATGGCGGCCGGCCGTGGTCAGCTCGCCGTCCAGGAGGAAACGACTGCCCGAGTTCGGGCCGCGGCGCACCACCAGCAGGGCGGAGCCGAGCGGCAGCGCGTCGACGGCGGCCTGCGCCTCGGGCGAGAGCATCGGCGTCTGGCCGGTGGCCTCCGCGTCGTAGGCCTCCAGACCGGAGATGGAGATCGTGGACGTCGTCTCCGACGCACGCTCCGGCACCACCCCGGGCCTCAGCGGCGCGCCGCAGTTGGAACAGAAGCGGCTGTTCTCCGCATTGCGGTTACCGCACCTCGTACACACCAGGGCCGACATGGACGGATCCTCCTGCCGCGGCTGCCCCGCCGGGGAATGGGACACGTACGGGTCGGCGGCAAACCCTCCACCCGCACCTGAGGTTGACGGTTGGCCGAAACCTATGCCGCCGGCCTGGGCAGGGTCAACCGACGGCGCGCCGTGGCCGCCGGAAAAGTCACCGCCCTGACCGGCGACCTGGTCCCTGAACAGCGGGCGCTGGCCCTCCGCCGCGCCGGGCTGTGCGCGATGGCGGGCGGTCGCGTTCTCGCCGCCCTCTCGCGCGCTCTTGCCGAACAACTTCGCAAACAACTTCACGGGCGATTCCCCTTGACCGAAACAGACCCGCCCGTGGGGCAGGACGAACCCTGACGTCGTACACCGGTCGACCCGGACATCCTCACAACGTCCGTATCCACCAGACAGTTTCCACCACGCACCACCCAATCGGTGCGCCGACCCCCCGCAACCTCATGCCCCTGCCGGACGACGGCCATGCACCCCCGGTTCACTGCGAGGACGACCGAGCGTAGTCAGGCAGCTTCGCTGCTCGCAAGGCGTCCACGACGATCTTGTCCGAACGCTCGACGGACACGGTGGCCTGCTCCTTCTCCAGGGTCTGCACCACACCTCCGGGGATGTTGAGCGCCGGCTCCAGGTCCTGCGGCTTGCCGATGACCTGGAAACGAAACGGCGTATTGATCTTGTTCCCGTCGACGTCCACGCTCTTGCCGGAGTCCGTCAGATAGGTGCCCGCCACCACGCGCACGCCGTTGACCTCGATGGCCTCCGCACCGGCGGCGCGCAGCTCCTGTATCGCGTCGAGCAGCATGTCGGCCCGGACCGTCCCCTTCGTGTCCTCGATGGTCATCGTGATGCCGGGTCCCTGCGCGGCCACCGTGCCCGCCAGGATGCCCAGTTGCCGTTCCTTCTCCTCGGTCTGCTTGCGGGCCTCCTCGGCCTGGTCGGAGCTGTTCTCCAGCTCCTGGCGCTGCTTGTCGAGACCCTGCTTCTCGTCCTCAAGACGCTGAGTACGGTCGTCCAGTTCATCGAGGATGCGTACAAGATCTTCTTGCCGGGCGCCGCGCAGGGCGTTGTCGCTGTCGCTGTTGGACGCGACCTGGATGGCGAGCCCGAAGCCCAGCCCGAACAGCAGTACGGCGACGACGAGTTGGGCCCGGGTGAACCGCGGCGGCCACAGTCCCTGCGCCAGCCGCTGCCGCCCGGTGAGCGAGGGCACCGGCGCTCCGTCGTCCGGCTCGGCGCCGGGCGCCTGGGCGGGCACCTCAGCGGGCAGTTCCTTGCGCAGCCGGTTCTCCGGCGCCTCGTCCCGGTCGTTCATCGCGCTCACGCCCGGAAGACGTGACGCCGGATGGCCGCGGCGTTGGAGAAGATCCGGATGCCGAGAACGACCACGACACCCGTGGACAACTGGGCACCCACGCCCAGCTTGTCGCCCAGGAACACGATCAGCGCGGCCACGACCACGTTCGACAGGAACGACACCACGAAGACCTTGTCGTCGAAGATGCCGTCCAGCATGGCCCGCAGTCCGCCGAAGACGGCGTCCAGCGCCGCCACCACGGCGATCGGCAGGTACGGCTCGACGACCGCCGGAACCTCGGGCCGGACCAACAGGCCGGCCACCACTCCCACGATGAGGCCCAGTACGGCGATCACGATGTGCCCTTCCCAGTCTTGGTCTGCTCTGCGGTCGGCCGCGCGGTGCGTACGATCACACTCGGTGCCGCGGGCAGCCGGAGGTCGCTCTCCACGGAGATGGCGGTCCGGATGCCGTAGTTGTCCTGGAGCGCGTTCAGATACAGCCCGTCCGGGCTGTCCTGGAACCTGCTGCTCAGCCGCTGCCCGTCCCCCACCGCGAGCACCGTGTACGGCGGCACCAGCGGCCTGTTGTCGACCAGTATGGCGTCACCCGCCGCGCGGATCGCGGACAGGGCGGTCAGCCGCTGCCCGTTGACGGAGACGGCCTCCGCCCCCGACTGCCACAGCCCGTTGACGACGCGCTGCATGTCCCGGTCGCGCACCCGGCCGGTGTCCGAGAATCCGGACGACTCCCGCGGATTGCCGGAGCCCCCCGAACCGGCTTCCTTCGCGTCGTTCACGACGAGTTTCACCCCGGGGCCGTGCACCTCGGTGGCGCCCGCCAGGATCCCGGCCAGGTCCGCCTGCGCGTTGCCGCCGCTGTGGCTGAGTGCCTGCCGCTGGCGCGCCTCGACGTCGTCGCGGAGCTGGTCGACGCTGTCCTCCAGCTTGTCCGCCGCCGCCGTCTCGCGGTCGATGCGGTCGATCAGCTCCTGGCGCTCCTTGGCGACCACGGGCGCCGCCACGCGCGCCTGTGCCGCTCCCACGGTGACGACGAGCGCCGCGAGCACCAGACCGGCGGCCAGTCCCAGCCGCGCGCGGAGCGTCTTGGGCAGCCCGCCCTCACCGGCGGACTTCTTCCGTGCGGCGGCCTCGGCGTAACCGTCGTCGAGGCTGTGGTCCATGACGTTGGTGATCAACGACATGGAGGCATCAGGACGGGAGGGCCGCGGGGGTGTGCTCCGAATGGGGGGTCGCTGCGGCATGCCGCACATCGTCGCACGCCTGGGGCGATACCTCCGAACGGCCCCCACCGGCGTGCCGGGCACGCTCCCCAGGGGCACCTGCCCTGCACGCGCGCGCGTGCAGGGCGTCCGGCGGGACCGGTGCCCGCGCTGGGCGGGCACCGGCGGCCGGTCTACCGTCCGGCGCTGTCGACGACCGCCGACCACTCGTCGAGCAGGGCCTGCGCGGAGGCGTCGTCGGGCCCCTCGGCCCACAGATGGGTGACCGCCTCGGCCGGGTCGGGCAGCACCATCACCCAGCGGCCGTCGGTCTCCACGACCCGCACCCCGTCCGTCGTGTCCACGAAGCGCTCCCCGGCCGCCTCGACGACCCGCCGCATGACCAGGCCCTTGACGGCCCACGGCGTGGCCAGATCCCGCCTGAGGACATGGGCCCGCGGGATCCGCGCGTCGATCTGGCTGAGGGTCAGCTGCGTGCGCGCCACCAGACCGATGAGCCGTACGAAGGCGGCCGTGCCGTCGTAGACGCTGCTGAACTCCGGGACGATGAATCCGCCCTTGCCGTCACCGCCGAAGATCGTCCCCTCCTCACCGCCGACCCGGGTGAGGTCGTCCGGCGACGTGGTCGTCCACTCCACCTGCGTCCCGTGGTACGCGGCGACCTGCTCGGCGATACGGGTCGTGGTGACCGGCAGCGCCACCCGGCCGCTGCGCCGCTCGGCGGCGACGAGGTCCAGCATGACCAGCAGTGCCCGGTCGTCCTCGATGATCCGGCCCTTCTCGTCGACGAGCGACAGCCGCTCGCCCACCGGGTCGAACCGCACACCGAACGCGGCCCCGGAGGACGCCACGATCTCGCCGAGCCGCACCAGGCCGGCCCGGCGCATCTCCTCGGTCTCCGTCGGCCGGGACTCGTCCAGGCCGGGGTTGATGGTCAGCGAGTCCACCCCGAGCTTGCCGAGCAGGCTCGGCAGGACCAGGCCGGCACTGCCGTTGGAGGCGTCCACGACCACCTTGAGGCCCGCCTCGGCGATCCCGGTCGTGTCGACGTTGCGCAGCAGCGAACCGGTGTACGAGTCGAAGACGCTGGAGGGGAAGTACAGGTCGCCGATCTCGCCGGGGAACGCCCGCCGGTACTCCTGCCGCGCGAAGACCCGGTCCAGCTTGCGCTGGCTGCCCTGCGACAGGTCGGCACCCTGACCGTCGAAGAACATGATGTCGACCGAGTCCGGCACCCCGGGCGACGTACGGATCATGATGCCGCCGGCGCTGCCGCGCGCGGTCTGCTGCCGGGCCACGGGCAGCGGTACGTTCTCCAGGTCCCGTACGTCGATGGCGCTGGCCTGGAGCGCGGAGATGACGGCCCGCTTCAGGGCACGCGCACCGCGGGAGTGGTCACGGGCCGTGGTGACCGTGGAACCCTTCTTCAAGGTCGTCGCATACGCTCCGGCGAGCCGTACGGCGAGTTCCGGGGTGATCTCCACGTTCAGGATGCCGGAGACGCCACGGGCGCCGAAGAGATGCGCCTGGCCCCGCGACTCCCAGATGACCGAGGTGTTGACGAAGGCGCCCGCCTCGATGGTCTTGAACGGATAGACCCGCACATTGCCCTGCACGATCGATTCTTCGCCGATCAGGCACTCGTCGCCGATGACCGCGCCGTCCTCGATCCGCGCGGCCCGCATGATGTCGGTGTTCTTGCCCACGACACAGCCGCGCAGGTTGCTGTGCTGCCCTATGTACACGTTGTCGTGCACGACGGCCTTGTGCAGGAAGGCGCCGCTCTTGACGACGACGTTCGACCCGACGACGGTGTGCTCGCGGATCTCCGCGCCGGCCTCCACCTTCGCGTAGTCGCCGATGTACAGCGGACCGCGCAGCTCCGCGTCGGGATGTACCTCGGCGCCTTCCGCGACCCAGACGCCCGGCGAGATCTCGAAGCCGTCGATGTCGACGTCCACCTTGCCTTCGAGGACGTCGGCCTGGGCCTTCACATAGCTCTCGTGGGTGCCCACGTCCTCCCAGTAGCCCTCGGCGATATAGCCGTAGATGGGCTTGCCTTCCTTCATCAGCTGCGGGAAGACATCACCGGACCAGTCGACCGGGACATCGGCCTCCACGTAGTTGAAGACCTCGGGCTCCATCACATAGATGCCCGTGTTCACGGTGTCGGAGAAGACCTGGCCCCAGGTCGGCTTCTCCAGGAAGCGCTCGACCTTGCCCTCTTCGTCGACGATGGTGATGCCGAATTCCAGGGGGTTGGGAACGCGTGTAAGACACACGGTCACCATCGCGCCCTTTTCCTTGTGGAACCGGATCAGGTCGGTGAGATCGAAGTCGGTCAGCGCATCGCCGGAGATGACGAGGAAGGCGTCGTCCTTCAACGCCTCCTCGGCGTTCTTGACGCTTCCCGCGGTACCGAGTGGCTTCTCCTCATTGGCATAGGTGAGCTCCATGCCGAGCTCTTCACCGTCACCGAAGTAGTTCTTGACCAGCGAAGCCAGGAACTGGACTGTGACGACGGTCTCATTCAGCCCATGCCTTTTGAGCAGCCGCAGAACGTGCTCCATGATCGGCCGGTTGGCCACCGGCAGGAGCGGCTTGGGCATGCTCGAGGTCATCGGGCGAAGGCGTGTGCCTTCGCCTCCGGCCATCACGACGGCCTTCATGTCGGAAGCGTCCTCCTCCAAGAGATGACGATCTAGCCGACTTCACCCGTCCTGATTGTCCCGCACTTTTCCGAAGCGGGCCATCGGAGCCACCGCGGCTGCCCGAATTGGCGAGCTCAGTCGGCCATGGCGTCCGCACGGACAAGACGGCGGACTTGCACCACGTAGAGGACTCCTGCCCACCAATAGAGGGTTGTACCCCATCCGGCGAACGCCCATCCGAAAATAGCAGCGAGTGACGAGATCCATCCGCTTCCGTCACTGAGGAGAAGCAGCGGGAAGGCGTACATCAAGTTGAACGTCGCTGCCTTCCCCAGGAAGTTCACCTGCGGCGGCGGGTAGCCGTGGCGCCTGAGGACCGCGACCGCCACCAGCAACATCAATTCCCGGGCGAGCAGCGCGGCGGTCAGCCAGACCGGCAGAATCTCGCGCCAGGTCAGCCCGACGAGCGTGGAAAGGACGTAGAGCCGGTCGGCGGCGGGGTCGAGAAGCCGGCCGAGGTTGCTGATCTGGTTCCAGCGCCGCGCGAGTTTGCCGTCCAGATAGTCGCTGATGCCGCTCAGCGCCAGGACCAGCAAGGCCCAGCCATCACTCTTGGGGCCGCCGAACTCCGGCCTGAGGATCAACCACAGGAACAGCGGTACGCCGACGAGCCTCGCCATGCTGAGGATGTTGGGGATGGTGAGGACCCGGTCCGTCTGGACACGGGTCTCCTGGACCTCCACCCGGGGGCCTCCTGGGAAAAAGTGCCTACGATGCTCCCTGACCCTACCTCAACACAAAAAAGCTCTGGCTCTTGGGCTGTTGCCCAAGAGCCAGAGCTCTAAAAGGAGTTCGGCGGTGTCCTACTCTCCCACAGGGTCCCCCCTGCAGTACCATCGGCGCTGTAAGGCTTAGCTTCCGGGTTCGGAATGTAACCGGGCGTTTCCCTCACGCTATGACCACCGAAACACTATGAAACAATCAACCGCACCACACCGTGACCTGGCATGGGGTTGTTCGTGGTTTCAGAACCAACACAGTGGACGCGAGCAACTGAGGACAAGCCCTCGGCCTATTAGTACCGGTCA